>JBJKSF010000180.1:0-2602 GCA_046704285.1 Longimicrobiales bacterium
GTCCCATTCTGTGCGCTGGTCGACGGGGGAGGTCTTGTCCGGCGGAGAATGCCCCGGAGTCATGGCATTGGCCGCCCGCAGGCGCGGTCGTGCCATCCCGGAGACCGCGACATGGCAGGCGGAGCAACCGGTGCCGGGGAGAGGGTGTTGGCCGACGGGAGGCATTCAGTGACGAGGGGTTCGTTTTGGGTCGGGCGTAGATCTGGCTTCTTCCACAGGACACTCGCAGCGTTGGTGGTGGGAGGGGGGCTGCTCGCGGCAGCGGGGCCTGCCGCTGCGAAGCCGGTCGGCTGGCGGGTCCACTCCTACATCGTCGAAGACGCCCGGACGGGCGCCGTGGTCGAAGCGTTCAACGCCGACGAGCGGGCCTACCCTGCGTCGCTCGCGAAGTTGATGACGCTGTACATCACCTTCCACCGGCTCGCCACGGGGCGACTGACGCTCAGCGAGAGACTCCCCGTTTCGTATCACGCCGCCGTGCAGCCTCCTACGAAGCTGCACCTGCGTCCGGGGACGACCATCTCGGTCCGGTCCGCCATCCTCGGGATCACCGTGCGCTCGGCCAACGACGCCGCGGTGGTGCTGGCCGAGGCGATCGGTGGAACGGAAGCCGGATTCGTGGGCATGATGAATCACACGGCCCAGCGGTTGGGAATGACCCGCACGACCTTTCGCAACGCGTCGGGGTTGCCGGCCCTGGGGCAAGGAACGACGGCACACGACATGGCGACCTTGGCCATCGCCTTGATCCGTCAATATCCTCAGTACTATCACTATTTTGGAAGGAACAGTTTCGATTTCCGCGGAAGGACCGTCACCGGCTTCGACTTCCTGCTCAACGAATACCCGGGCGTGGACGGCATGAAGACTGGATACACGTATGCTTCGGGGTACAACCTGGTGACCTCGGCGGTGCGAGACGGCCGGCGGCTGGTGGGCGTGGTCATGGGCAGGTCGACGGCCGATTCGTGCGACCGGCTGATGGAGGTCCTCCTCGACCGGGGATTCAAGCTCGCCCCTGCGGGGACTGTCGCGGCGGAAGCGGAAGGAACGGTCGGAGGGTCGATCCCGGCCGCCCGTGCCTCGGACGCACCCCGAACCGGCACGGAGAGGAGCCCCACGTCACGAGCCATCTTCGACTGGCTCGTCCAGCTCGGTGCCATCTTCCGCAGCCCCTGGCCGGTCAGGCAAGTGCTCAGCAGTGCCCTGCGTACCGATCCCGGAAACCTGAAGAGCGCCGACCCCATCGTGGTGAAGCTCAGCCGGGGAGGGTATCTCGCGAGGTTCGCCAACTTGACGGGAGCGCAGGCGAGGGAAGCGTGCCAGGTGCTGCGCGGGAGGAGATTCACGTGCAGCGTCCTGCGCGTTCCGGAAACCGAGTGACGAGCTTCCCGGGGACCGGGGGCGATTCCCACGCGCACCATGGCGTGGGATGGAAGGGCATCGCAGCGACTCTGAGCGGCATCGCCGTCGCTGCGGTCGGCGTCTCGGTGCTCCTCGGCGGCAGCCGCCCTCCCAGAGCCGCCGTGGCGCACGACCGCAGGGCGACGGTCGCCGTGAAGCCACCGGCGATGGTCCCCGCGAAGCCACCGGCGACGGTGGATACGGCCGCGTATGACGCCAAGATGCTGGCTCTCGCGAATCTCCCGCCCTGCGCGCCGCCCCCGACCCCGCACTCCGGCGAGGACACCGCCGTAAGGACGCCGCGGATCCAGGCCAAGGAGCCGGGCGCGACGCTCACGACCAGGAAGCCGACGTTGCCGACGTGCCGGTCGGAGCTCTGGCCCGTGCGCGCGGCCTACCCCGACGCCGGCGCGTTGCTGCCCTTCAAGCGCATCGTCGCCTATTACGGCAACTTCTACTCACAGCGCATGGGCGTGCTGGGGCAGTACCCGCCGGCCCAGGTGCTCTCCATGCTCAAGGTGCAGGCGGCGGCATGGGCGAAGGCAGACCCCTCGACGCCGGTCGTTCCGGCGCTGGACTACATCGCGGTCACTGCGCAGGACGTGCCGGGCCGGTCCGGTGAGTACATGATGCGCATGCCGCGGAGCCAGATCGAAGAAGCCGTCCGCATGGCGGGAGAGATCCACGGGTTGCTCTTCCTGGATGTCCAGCCCGGCTGGAGCACCGTGCAGAAGGAGGTGCGACGCCTGGCGCCTTACCTGACGAAACCGAACGTGGAGCTCGCGCTCGATCCGGAGTTCGCTTTGAAGGCCGGTAGGCGGCCAGGCGGCTGGCGAGGCACGATGAGCGCCGCGGACATCAACTTCGCCGCCCGGTTCCTGGCGAAGATCGTGCGGACGAACCATCTGCGCCCCAAGATTCTCGTCGTCCACCGCTTCACCCAGCTCATGGTCACGGACTACCGCGCCATCGAGCCTCTGCCCGAAGTCCAGATCGTGATGGACATGGACGGCTTCGGCTCGCCGGCTCTGAAGGTCGCCGCGTACCGGGAGTTCATCGCCAGCCAGCCGGTGCAGTTCACGGGCTTCAAGCTCTTCTACGAGAACGACGTGAAGCGGGGAGGACGCCTGATGACGCCCAAGCAGGTCCTCCGGCTCTCTCCGCGACCGAGCTACATCGTATACCAGTGAGGGGCGAC
>JBJKSF010000181.1:0-6645 GCA_046704285.1 Longimicrobiales bacterium
CTCGCACCGCAGGTGCGCAGCGCCCTACCTCCTTTCCTTCGAGGGGCTGGGTCCATCCAGATTCTTCCCGGCACGTACGATTGGCGGGACTTGCTCAGATGGCGCCAAGGCATCGAGGGTATCGTGCCCACGATACCAGGGGCCGTCTCTCTCGATATCGATGAAACCCTCAACCGGATCGTCATCGGCGTTCTCAACCTCTCAGACTCCACAGGGTTCGATCCTGTTCTCGATCAGATGGGCGTACCACGGGCGGCAGTGCGCTTCCAGCGTGCCACACCGGCCCGGATGGCGACCACGCTCCGAGATCGGGTGCGCCCCACTGTTGGCGGGCTTCAGATCGGTACCGATTTGTATTATTGCACGCTCAGTTTCAATGCGACCGTGAACGGCGTCGCGACGTTCGCGACGGCCTCGCACTGCACCGACGTACAGGGCGGAACCGAGGGCACGGTATTCTATCAGCCAACGGATGCCAGCGGCGATCAGATCGGAACGGAGTACGAGGATCCGAATTACGTGCCGGCCGGTACCAACTACTATGGCCATATCTGTCCGTCGGGGTACCGCTGCCGCCTGAGCGACGCGGCACTCGTGGAATACGCCGACACAGTCTCCTACGATCTCGGCAGGATCGCCCACACGACCTACGTTGGTCACTTCGAGGGCTCCCTCACGATCGACGCTTCCGACCCGGCATTCTTCCTGCACGGAGACGATTCGACAGCCGTCGTCGGTCAGTATCTCGATAAGGTCGGAAGGACCACGGGCTGGACCGATGGGCAAGTCAAATACACATGCAAAGACCTCGCGGAGAGCGGTGGGGTCGGCACGCCTGTTTGGCTCTTCTGTCAAGATCAAGTCGACGCGGGAGTCAGAGGTGGGGACAGCGGGTCTCCTGTGTTTTCAAACGACGGCGACGGCAACGCCACTCTCTATGGCATATTGTGGGGCGAAACTTACTCAGCCACGGACACTCTCTTCGATTTTAGCCCGATCAGCAATGTAGAGAATGAGTTGGGCACCCTCGATACGAACGCTCCGGCCGGCGCGTCGTGGCCTACTGTCTCCCTGAGCGGACCGCAAACGGGCACTGCGGATTCCTACGTAACGGTTGACGCGACCGCAGCAGATGGATTCCCCCCGTACAGTTACGCGTGGACAGTCGACGGGTCTCCGTATTGCGGGAACAGCGCCAGCTGTACGGCCCAACTCGGTGCCGGGGGCACCGAGACCACGTTCGCGGTGACAGTGACGGATTCCGAGCAGCAGAAGAGCGCCCCCGCATCTTTGAGCGTGTACGCGTGTCCGTCCGGTGCTGCCCCATGCGGCGAGTAGGCGTTGAGAATGGAGGCGTATCCGTAATGTTCAGGACTATCAAAGCGGCTTCGGTGACCTTCGCGATGTGCCTCGTCGCTGCCAGTTGCAGCGGTCCGGTCGATCCGGTACTCGACGGCACGGCGAGCATATTTCAAGTCTCGGGGAGCCCGCTCCCCGGCCAGACGGAAGGCGACTTCTTCTTCTTGGACGTCCGCGGTTCGCAGGACCCCAACACAGACCTGGCCGGATTTCAGAGTCCGCCGGGGACGGGCCTTCCAGCCCCGGGCACGTACACGATCCAATACCCCAACGGAATGACCAACGACCTTTGGAGCGCCACGGCGCTCGACGGGTCGTTCGCCAACTCGGGCACCCTGCACATTGCCTCCTCCTCCATGCAGCGAGTGACAGGATCGTTCGATCTCTCCGTGACAACCCGGAGTGGGTCGACTGAACGTGTCACGGGGCGGTTCATCGCCGTTCCTGGCGCACCAAGTGGGACGATATCACCGCTCGCCCAGTAGCAGTGGTGGCGGGCCCGGAAGCAAGTGCTTTTCGGCTTTGCGACTTGGAAGGCCGTGGGAGTTGTCGTGTCGTGTCAATAGGGAGAAGAGCAGCGCCTTCTCCGATCGGTCGTCCACTTCGAAACGGCTCTGCCTCAACCTCTCCAGCGCCCACCACCACCGCACCGTCGGCATCTACACAGTCCACGCCTGATCCGACCGCAGTGGGACGTAGAGAGCCCCGTCGCCTCAACGATCTCGGCTACAGAGAGTTCCACCGATAGGGGGGGTCAACTCTTTTCGCCGTTATCTCTTAACCCCTCACCGCCCGATCCAGTACGTCGCCTTGATCTGGAAGACGTTCTCGGGATGGTCGCCCAGGATCGCCGTGCGCGCGCTGTTGAAGTCGAAGCTGCCGGATGGGCCCGAGCCCGCCCGCTGCTGCGTCCAGACGAAGTAGAGCGTGGAGCCGGGCCGATACTCCCAGCGCAGCACGGCCGTCCCGCGCAGCGAGCTGCTCGTGAAGTTCGGGTTGGCGAAGGTGAACGGCCGGGCCGGCCCCGCTCCGTCCGGGTCCACGGTGTAGGTGGCCGAATCCGCGTTGTAGGAGATCGTGCCGATGTCGCGGCCGTAGACCAGCTTCTTCAGCGCACGCGGGCGCGCGAACTGGCGGAACGAGGAATACGCTCCGCTCGCGATGAACGGCTGCGCGTACAGCTGCAGCGTCAGGTTCGGCGTGAAGGTCCAGTTGAGGCGCGTGTCCAGCGACACCGTCCGGGTGCGCACGAAGGCGAACACGTAGCGGGTTCCGTAGAACGCGGTGGCCGTCGGGTCCGCCACGGACGTCACGTACTGGGCTCCGTCCTGGTTGATGGCGTACGTGGGCGAGAGCTGCAGGAACACGTTCGCGGCGGGCTTGAGCGCGACGCCCGGCATCAGCGTCAGCGAGTGCGTCGCGGCGCCGACGCCGCGCACGGCCTGCGCCGTGAAGTCGAACACCGCCGGCCTCCGTGGGTCCGTCGAGACCTCGAAGCTGCCCATGTCGTAGCCCGCCCGCACGACGATCGGGCCGCCGCGCGTGAGGCCCGGGTCGAGGGACGGCTCGTCGTGGATCCCGATCAGGCGCACGCGCCAGTAGTTGGGGAAGGTCATGCCGTAGTACGCTTGTAGCCCCTGCCCCGTGCGGTCGCCCTCGAAGTCGTACTGGGTGTAGCCGCCGAAGATCGCCGCGAGGTTGCGGTACCACGAGGTCGGCGTCGTCGCCTGGGCGCCGACGTTGCCGTTGAACCAGAGGTTGTCGGCGCTCTGCAGGTAGCCGAGATCGTTCAGCTCGAAGCCGGGGCTGAGGATGTCGGTCATCGCCTCCCACAGGAACGTGCCGTTGTCCTTGGCCACCCGCGTGAACAGCCCGTAGCCGCGGAGCGACGTGGCCGTCGTGTCGTAGCGGGCGCTGAACAGGCCGTCGCTCGTCAGGTGCCGGTCCGGCCGCTGGAAGTAGTGGGCGCTCGAGCGCTCCGTGGCCGCGATGGCCGCAGGCGAGCCGCCCACGTCCGTGAACAGCACGTTGCCCATCCAGGAGTATTCCTGCTGGTGCCACGTGTGGAGCCAGTCGGCGCCCGCCTCCTCCGCGCGGCTGTGCAGCGCGTCGCTCACGACCGTGTCCGGCATCGAGCGCAGGGTCGACGTCAGGAGAACGCCGAGCGTGCTGGCCCCGCCGTCGAACTGCTTCTGAACGCGCCCGACGAAGTAGTTGGCGTACGGCTCGACGATCTGGGTGCGCTGCGCCTCCCCGACCGCCGGCACGTAGCTGGCCGTCTCGCGGTTCGTCGCGGCGTCGAGCAGCCCGACCGTGTAGCCGCTCTGCGTGCGGCCGGTGATCTTCGCGGCGCCGAGGATCGTCGTGTTGTCGGGCTCGTTCGCGTACACGGAGTGGTCGCTCACCCAGCCGTCGAGCTGCGGCGGGCGGCCGATGCGCCGGGAGTAGAACGGGTCCGGCATCATGATGTTGCACATCATGCAGCTCATGCCGCCGAAGGCGAAGTTGCTCGCCCCCGCGACGAAGAACGGCCGCTTCTCGGGATAGTAGGTCTCGAAGGCGGTGAGGTTGAGCGTGGCGGGGTCGACCTCGACCTGCCCGAAGTCCGGGTTCAGCGTGGCGTCCAGCGTCAGGCTCGACGTGAGCAGCGCCTTCAGGTCGCCACCCGCGGCCAGACGCGTGGCGCGTCCGTTGTGGTAGGGATCGCCGGCCGGCGTCTGCTTGAACGTTCCGCCCGCCACGACGTACGGCAGCAGCTCCACCTCCCGGGGCTGGGGAGGGATGCGCAGCCCGGTCAGCGTGCCGAAGAACGCGGGGCCGTCCGACTGGTTCTGGCGCCGGAACGACCACATGTCGTGCTCGTTCTTCCGGTCGATGTAGCGCCAGATCTGGAGTCCCCAGGTCTGCACGGAGTCGTGCGAGAAGCGGAGCTGGCTGTACGGGATGCGCATCTCGGCCGTCCATCCGAGCGAGTCCACGTGCGTCGCCGCCTGCCAGACGGGATCCCACGACGGGTCCCCGTCGAACTGATCCCCCCTCACGCCGGCCGGGTTCACCTCGAACCAGGCTGCGTCCAGGTGGTTGTGATAGGGATCGAGCTCGATGATCAGCTTGTCGGTCGTGAGCGAGTTGAACGAGCCGTTGTTGCCGTTCGCGTCCAGAAGCTGGTCCCGGCGCGCGAGCGGTGCGACCACGCCGCCCGGCTCGCGCATGCGGGCGCCGATGTAGAGCGCGTGCGGGCCGTACAGGATGAGCACCTCGGTCGGGAGCGACGCCGGCGCGCCCTCGTCCGGCTCGTACTGGCGGAACTGCGTGATCGGGTGAGCGTGTCGCCACGCCGGCTCGTCGAGCTTCCCGTCCAGGTCGATCGTGCCGACGAGCGGCGCCGCGATCGCCACGGGCGGCCTGGTCGTGTCGGGAGAGGCCTTCGCCTCCTGCCCCCGAAGGGCGGACGGGGCGGCCGACAGGGCGAGCGCGAGGGCAATGGGCAGGCAACGGGGCATATTCGAAACCACGACGGTGGAGGTTGGCGGGAGGGATCGCGTCTTCTGCTTGGACGAAGCCGAGGGCGAGAAGGTTTCGGACGCCTCCCCCGGCCGGGAGTCCCCCCTTGATCGTCACATCTTGACAATCATCATGAGCGATCCTATCGATGACGCCATGGATCAGCCGAACACCGACGTCATCCAGGGGACGCTCGACCTCCTCATCCTCAAGACCCTCAGCCTGCAGCCGATGCACGGCTTCGGGATCGCTCGCCGCATCGAGCAGATCTCGCGGGACGTCTTCAAGGTGAACCCGGGCTCCCTGCTCACCGCGCTGCAGAGGCTGGAGCGCGCGGGCCTGCTCGACGCGGAGTGGCGGCGCACGGAGAACGCGCGCCGGGCGAAGTACTACGCGCTCACGCGGGCGGGCCGGAAGCGGCTGGAGGCCGAGACGGCCGACTGGAAGCGGCGCTCGGCGGCGGTCATGCGGCTGCTCGACGCCGAGGCCTGAGCCGTGTCGGCCCTGCGTCCCCTCGCGCGCGGCCTTCGCGCGCTCTTCCGGCCGCGGCAGGCGGACGCGGAGGTCGCCGACGAGGTCCGCGACTACATCGAGCGCGCGACGGCCGCGCACGTGGCGCGGGGTCTCTCCCCCGAGGAGGCACGCCGCGCGGTGCGGCTGGAGATCGGCGATGCGACCGCGGTGCGCGAGGACGTGCGCGCTTCGGGCTGGGAGCACGGGATCGAGACGACGACGCGCGACGTGCTCCACGCTCTGCGCCGGCTGCGCACGAGCCCTGCCTTCACGTTCACCGCCGTGGTGACGCTCGCCGTGGGCATCGGCGCGAGCACGGCGGTGTTCAGCGCGGCGAGCCCGATCCTCCTGGAGCCCCTGCCCTTCCCGCACGCGAGCCGCCTTGTGAGCGTGGACGACCGCAACCAGGACGGGGTGCCCGACCCGGCCACCCTCGGCACGTACGAGGAGCTGCGGGCCCGCAGCCGCTCGTTCGAGGCGCTCGCGGCCGCCGACGCGTGGAAGCCGTCGCTCACGGGGACCGGGCACCCGGAGCGACTCGACGGAGAGCGGGTCACCGCCGGGTACTTCGGGGTGTTCGGCGCCGCGCCGGTCGTGGGCCGCGGCTTCACGGCCGAGGACGCCCGGCCGGACGCTCCGGGCGTCGTGATCCTCGGCTACGGGCTGGCGGTGCGGCGCTTCGGCGGAGCGCGCACCGCCGTCGGGCGCACGATCGACCTGGACGGCGACCCGTATGCGGTGATCGGCGTCATGCCCCCGAGGTTCTCGAACGTGATCGCGCCGGCCGTCGACGTGTGGTCGCCGCTGCGCGAGCGCGCCACGGCCGACTTCTCCACGCGAGCGTGGGGCCATCATTACCAGCTCGTGGGCCGCCTCGCCCCCGGCGCGACGGCTGCGAGCGCCGCGCGCGAGACCGTGGCCATCGGCCGCGCTCCGGTGCCGCAGTTCGCGAGGCCGGCGTGGGCCGGCCTCGCCCGGGGCATGGTCGTGCGCCCGCTGCTCCGCTCGATCACCGGGAGCGTGAGGCCGTCGTTGTTCGCCCTCGTCGGTGCCGTGCTCCTGCTCCTCGCGATCGCGTCCGTGAACGTGACCAACCTCCTGCTGGCGCGCGGCGCCCAGCGCCGCCCCGAGCTCGCCATGCGCCTCGCCCTGGGCGCCAGCCGGCCCAGGCTCGTGCGCCAGCTCGTCACGGAGAGCCTCGTGCTGGCCTCGCTGGGCGGCGTGCTCGGGCTCGCGCTCGCGCAGGTCGGCATCCACGCCCTCGTGGCC
>JBJKSF010000182.1:0-42017 GCA_046704285.1 Longimicrobiales bacterium
CCTCGCGTGCTGCGCGCTCGCGCTCCTCGCCCCGGCCCGGCGCGCCGCCGGCGTGAACCCGTCCGAGGCCCTGCACGCGGAGTGAGGCGGCGGGCCTCCGCCCACCGATGGGGGCGGGGGCGTTACCTGCCCGTGGCGCCCCGGTCCGGGGTTCGTAGCTTGGGTGGTCTACGATCCGTGCACGTCGCCCGCGCGCGGGAAGGCGACCGGGCGGCGAGCGAGAGCCATCTCCAGAGAACATGATGCCCATCCAGCGACGGACGACCACGGGCCCCTTGCGCCCGACGATGCTCCTGGCGGTCCTGGCGCCTCTGGCCCTGGTGGGCTCCGGCGCTTCCGCGGGGCTCCCCGGCGGCGGCGTCTCGGCACGGCGGACCCCGGTGGACCACGCGGCGCCGTCCACGGCGCCCCTGATCGGTCTCCTGCGCCGCAGGGTCCGGTACGTGTTCGTGCTGTACCAGGAGAACCGGAGCTTCGACTCGTACTTCGGGACGTATCCGGGCGCGGACGGGCTGTACGCCGACCGGAACGGGCGCTATGCGGATCCCGCGAAGCTGCCCGGGTTCGTGGAGCGGCTGATCACGACGACGGGAGCGACGACGACGGTCAGCCCCTTCCTCATCGGCCCCCGCGACCACGCCGCGGACACCGACGACCTCGACCACGGCCACCGCGCCCTCGTCGAGAAGATGGACATCCAGAAGGGCGTGCCGCGGATGGACCGCTTCGCGCTCACCGAGGAGGCGATCCACTCGCCGGGCCACGTCCTGCCGGCCGCGGGTCGGCCGGTGACCCTCGCGGCCGAGCAGTTCGGCGAGCTCGCCATGGCGCACGAGGACTGCTCCACGATCCCGTTCCTCTGGCACTGGGCGGCCGAGTTCACGCTGGCGGACCACGTCTTCCAGGACATGACCGGCCCCTCCACCCCCGGCAACCTCTCCATCATCGGCGCGCAGACCGGCGTCACGCAGTGGATCGAGCACCCCGACGAGGCGTTCTTCGGGCACGACGCGTCGGGCTCGGGGGTGCCGGTCCTCGACGACGCGGATCCCTTCTGGGGCTCGGGCTCCGATCCCAATCCCCCTGCGCAGCGGCTTCCCTACAACCACTTCGAGCGCGCCTACGCCCGCACCGGGGCGTCGCCGAGCGTGCCTTCTCCGTTGAGCCCGATCCAGCTCAACCTGACGTTCGCCACGCTCCCCCTGACGCTCCAGGGCAGGAGCATCGGCTCGGTCGCGCGCCACGACCGCGACCCGAAGCGCGACCTCGGCGACATCGAGGACGACGTCGGCTACCTCACCCGTCACGGCGGCAGGACGCTCGACTGGGGCTGGTACCAGGAAGGCTTCGGCTCGTACGACGACGACTCCCAGGGCCCCGCGGTGCAGGGCACCCACGCGGCGTACATCACCCACCACAACGGCCCGCAGTACTTCGGCTATATCGCCAACAACGACTCGCTGGCGGCGCATCTGCACGGCCTGCACGCCTTCTTCACGACGCTGAAGGCGGGCGGCCTGCCCCCGGGCGGTGGCGTCTTCTACCTCAAGGGTGGTTACCGGAACGAGCTCGGCCTCACCCCCGTCGACCCCGACCCGGCCGTCCAGCGGAACTTCCTCGGAGACGACGACCATCCCGCGTACTCCGACGCGCAGATCTCCGAAGCGCTGCTCGCCACCGAGATCGACGCGATCGCACGGTCGAAGTACTGGGCCGAGAGCGTGATCATCGTCACCTGGGACGACTCCGAGGGCGACTACGACCACGTCCCGCCGCCGGTGCAGTCCTTCGGCCCCGGCCACCTGGCGATGACCGACGGGCCCAGGGTGCCGCTCCTCGTGATCTCCCCGTACGCGAAGAGCGGCTACGTGGATCCGGAGCCGGGCAGCCAGGCGTCGGTCGTGAAGTTCGTCGACACGCTCTTCGGGCTGACGCCGCTCGCGGAGCTGCCGGACGAGCTCGCGGCCCGCGCCGAGGGGAAGGCGCGCTACGGCGTGAGCGACCTGGGACCGTCGGACGCGCTCACGCCGTACGTGGGCGACCTCCTGGGCGCCTTCGACGTCGGCCGCCTCACCGGCCGCACCGCCCCCCTGCCCGCCTCCTCGGCGATCGTGCCGGCAGCGGACTTCGCGCCGCGGGCCCAGACGGCGCTGGGCTGCGCCTGGGCGGGCGTGACGCCGGTGAGCCCGCCCGCCGGGCTGGTCCGGGTGCCCGCCGACTTCAATCCGAGACCGAGCACCGACCCGGGTCGGTAGGTGGCTCCACGCGGCCCCGGGGCCGCGCGTCGACGCGGCCGGTAGCGTCCGGAGTGGCCGCGCGGCGAGGGGCCGTCACGACCCCCCGCCGATCACCTCGAGGATCTTCGCGTCGGGGCCGGTCCACGCCGGCGCACCGTCGTGGGTGAACGTGCGCGTGGCGTCGTCCCAGTGCAGGTGCGTGATCTCGTACTCGCCCTTCTCGTAGGCGTAGGTGTCCCCGTCGTCCCGGTAGAGCGTGAAGTCGCCGTCGGCGCCCGCGTAGACCCGCACCTTCGCGATCGTCTGCGGCTGGTTCGGCGCCCCGAGCGGCGTACCGTACGGAATGATGGAGCCCGCGCGCACGAAGAGCGGCAGCGTCTGGATGGGCGCGCTCACCGTGATGGTCTGACCGCCCTTGAAGCGTCGGTCGGTCCAGTAGTCGTACCAGTCCGTGCCCGCCGGCAGGTAGACCTTGCGCGTCGTGATGCCCTGCCGGTACACGGGAGCGACCAGGAACGCCGGGCCGAACATGTACTCGTAGCGGAGGTCGGCGACCTTCGGATCGTGCGGGAAGTCCATGAACAGCGCCCGCATGCTGGGAGCCCCGGTCTCGTACGTGTGATAGGCCAACGAGTAGATGTAGGGCATCAGCGCGTAGCGGAGCCGCAGGTACTTGGCCATGATCGGCTCCGCCTGCGCTCCGTACGACCAGATCTCGTTGTGCGTGCGGCTACCGTGCGTGCGGAAGATGGGCAGGAACGAGCCGTACTCGAACCAGCGTGTGAAGAGCTCCGGGTAGTCGTCGTCGTGGTAGACGTTGGCCCGGGCGTCGTCCGGGCTGAGCAGCGGCGGGCGCGCCGGATGATGCACCTTCGGCAGGTACTCGATCCCCCCGATGTCGCAGGTCCAGTTGGCCACGCCGGAGGCCGTGAAGTCCAGGCCGGTGGGGATCTGTCGCCGGAACGCGTCCCAGGTGGAGGAGATGTCTCCCGACCACACGATCGTGGCGTTGCGCTGGATGCCCAGATAGGCGCTGCGCGCCAGGACGAACGCACGCCGGTGCAGGTCGCGGCGGAATCCGTCGTACACGGCGGCCGTGTGGAACAGGGGATACACGTTGTAGTAGCGCGTGCCCGGCCCGATGTAGAAGTAGCTGCCGTTGGGCGGGATGTCCGGCTCCGTCTCGTCCAGCCAGACGCCGTCGAACCCCTTGCTGAGGATGTTCGTGCGGATGGCGTCCCAGAACCAGCGCGCGGCCCGCGGGTTGGTCGTGTCGATGTCGGGTCCCCCGTACTTGCTCTCGGCCATGGGACCCGTGACCTCGGTGGGCGTGCCGTCGGCCTGGTGCATGAACCAGCCGTTCCGGCGCAGCATGTCGAAGTAGCGCGAGCGCAGCCCGAAGCGTGGCCACACGCTGATCATCGTGTGGTAGCCCATCTCGTGCAGCTCGCGGTTCATCGCGGCCGGATCGGGCCAGTACCTGGGGTCGAAGTCCATCTGACCCATCTTCGTCCAGTAGAACCAGTCGACCACGATCACGCCGACCGGCAGGTGCCGCTTCGTGTAGCCCTCGGCGACGTCCATGACCTGCTTCTGCGACGCGTAGCGCTGCTTGCTCTGGATGAAGTCGTAGACGTAGCGCGGCAGCAGCGGGGTGGGCCCGGTGAGCAGCCGATAGCCCTCGTAGATCTCGTCGGTCGTGCGCCCCGCGATCACGAAGAACGAGACGCGGTTGCCGACCTGCGACACCCACTGCGTCTGCTCGTTGAACCCGGGCGCGACGGTGGTCCTGGAGGGGTTGTCCCAGATCACCCCGTAGCCGCGATTGGTCACGAGGAACGGCACGCACACGCTCTCGCCCCCTACCGCCTCGTAGTCCGCCCAGCAGTTGACCTCGTGGTCGCGATGGTCGAGGTAGCCCTCCTGGTTCTCGCCCAGGCCGTAGTAGTGCTCGTCGGCCGGCGAGGCGAACGTGGCGCTCACCCGATAGAACGGCTCGTCCGTGGGACGCCGGTCGTAGCGCAGGTCCATGTCGCCGTCCTCGAAGCTCAGCGGGCTCATCGACCAGCCCTTCATCTCGAGCAGCGTCCTGCCCTCCGGCGTGCCGATCGTGATGTGGGGAAAGCCGTGTCCGGCGGCAGGGACATCCACGACCAGTCGCGACGACCGGTAGACGTCGGCCGTGCTCGTGCGCTCGTGCGTCCACCCCTCGGCGGAAGGCTCGGCGACGAAGCCGTAGCCCGGCGCCGCGTTGGCCTCCTCCCGGGACCGGCTCAAGCTGACGCGGATGATGTTGGCCGCGTACGGCTCGAGCACGACCGTGGCGTCACCGCGGGTCAGGACGACCCGCGACTGCGCCGCCCCGGGGGCCGCGGAGCACGCGAGCACGGCGAGCAGCGTGGCCGGCGGCGCGACGAGGCGCCTCATCCGCTTCGGTGACGACTTCGGGCTGCGTGGCACGCCGACCTCCTTCGAGTCGCATGTCGTCCGGATGCCCATCCCCCGTTCCCCACGCCGGCGGCATCCCGATGCCGACCGACGGCAGGAGGCGTGCATGAGAGCCGTGATGGTGGGGGTGGCCGGCCGGAATCGCAACGGAGCGGAGTCATTCGCCGCACGGGCCCACGGAGGCGGAGGCTTGCGGCAGACCGGGCGACCTGCAAGTTGGATGCAGAGGGCGCCTCCTTCCCTTTCGGCCATGGGCAACTCTCGGGAGAACCGGCTCGGGCACCTCGTTCGCGAGATCCACCGGCGCTCGCTCTGGCAGGTCCTGGGGATCTACCTCGTGTCGGCGTGGGTCGTCTTCCAGGTCGTCCAGACGCTCACGGAGGGGCTCGCACTGCCCCGCTGGTTGCCGGCGCTCGCCTTCGTCCTGCTCCTCGTCGGCCTCCCGGTGGTGCTGGCGACCGCGTTCGTCCGGGACGTCGGGCCGGCGGCCCGGGACCGCACGGCCGACCCGGGCGCGGCGGAGCACCCGAGCGCGGGGGACACGGAGGCGGCGGTCGCGCCCGCGGACCATCCCGCGAGCGTCCCGCCGGCGCCGGCCCACCGCCATCTCCGCTGGAGGAGCCTGGCGCTCGGCGTCGTGCCGGCGCTGCTGGTCTCCGTGCTGGTGGCGGGCATCTGGATGATGGGGGGCGACCGTGGCGGCGCTCCCGCGGGCGCACGGCCGTCCATCGCCGTGCTGCCCCTCGCCAACCTCAGCCCGGACAGCGCGGACGCCTACTTCGCCGACGGGATCCACGACGAGATCCTCACCCAACTGGCCCGGCTCGCGGGGCTCGAGGTGATCTCGCGGACGTCGGTGCTGGAGTACCGCGGCACGCAGCGCAACCTGCGGGAGATCGGCCAGGAGCTCGGGGTGTCCACGGTCCTGGAGGGAAGCGTGCGTCGAGCCGGCAACCGCGTGCGCGTCACCGCCCAGCTCATCGACGCCCGCACGGATCGCCATCTGTGGGCCCAGACGTACGACCGACAGCTGACGCTCGACAACCTGCTGGACATCCAGGCCGACATCGCGGAATCGATCGCGGCCGCACTCCGCGCCGAGCTGGCGCCCGAGGAGCGACGGCTGATCCAGCAGCCGCCGACGGAGAACCTCGACGCGTACGAGTTCTTCCTCCGCGGCAACGAGTACTTCAACCGCGGCCTCGGCGATCCCGACGTGGTGATCGCCGTGCAGATGTACGAGCGCGCCGTCGAGCTCGACCCGGATTTCCTGCTGGCGCAGGCGGCCCTGGCGAAGGCCGAGTCGCGGGCCGTGTTCCAGAGCCTGGACCAGCCGGAGCAACGACGCGACCGGGCGAGGAGAGCGGCCGCAGCGGCCCTGCGCATCGACAGTGTGCACCCCGCGGCCCTGGCCGCCAACGGTTGGTACGAGTACTGGGCCGTGCAGGACCGCGCCCGAGCCCTGCCGTGGTTCGCTCGTGCGCTCGAGCGCTCGCCCAACGACAGCGAGCTCCTCCTCGGCCTGGGCCTCGCCCAGCGTCGTTTCGCCCGCTGGGACGACGCGCTGCGCAACCTCCGCCGCTCCTTCGAGCTGGATCCCCGGTCCAACGAGAAGGCCGTCGAGGTCGGCATCTCCTACGCCTTCCGCCACGACTACGCGGAGGCCGCGCGGTACCTCCAGACCGCCATCGCCCTGGCCCCGGCGCAGTACCGGGCGTACGCCCACCTGGCTCAGGTAGTGGTCGCCCGGGACGGAGACCTGGCTGCCGGCCTCGACGTGCTCCGCCGCGGAGGCGAGGCCGTCGGAGCGAGGGAGCTCTTCCTGCTCATGAGCTCCCAGCAGCCGCCCTGGGAGACGCAGATGTGGCTGCTGGACGCGTTCCCCGAAGAGCTCGACGCGATCGAGCCCGGATCTCTGACGGGCATGCGGATCCCCATGTACTTCACCCTGCTCGCCGAACGCAGCCGCCGTCGAGGGGACACGGGCGCCGAGCGCGCCTTCGCCGACTCGACGCTCGCGCACGCGCCCGCCGGCGAGCTCCGCGGGCTGGCTCTGGCCCGCCTGGGACGCCGCGACGAGGCACTGCGCCAGCTCCGGGTGCCCCCCGAGATGCTGCTCACGAACGGTCGCAACTACCAGGAATCGGTCATGCAGGAAGCTTACGGCCGGCTGCTGCTCGGCGACGCCGCCGGTGCCGTCGACCGCCTGCGCCACGCCCTCTCGGTCCCGGGCCCCTCCTCCGCCGCCACCCTCCGCGCCGACCCCCTCTGGCGTCCCCTGCGGGGAGACCCGCGCTTCCGCGCGCTGCTCGCCCCCCCTGGCTGACGCCCCGCCCCGGCGGCGGCAGCGTCCCGGGCTCCCCACGGGTGTGAGCGGGAGACGCCGGCGTGCTGCGTCTTCGCGCTCGGCAGGCTATCCTCCCCGCCATGTCTTCGACACCCGAATTCGACCTGGACGCCGTGCGCCGGCGGATCCCCATCCTCCGCACCCACGTCCCCATGAACGCCTGCTCGCAGGCGCCCCAGAGCGAGCCCGCGCGCCGGGCCGCCGAGGCCTACCTCGACTCGTGGGCCACGGACGCCATGGACTGGGACCGGTGGATGGCCGAGGTGGACGCCGCGCGCGCGGAGTTCGCGGCCCTGGTGGGCGGCCGGGCGGAGGACGTGGGCGTGGCCACGTCGGTATCGCAGGCCACGGCGAGCATCGCCTCCGGCCTGGACTACACCGGGACGCGCCACGAGGTGGTGGTGAGCGGCGTGGAGTTCCCCACGGTGAGCCACGTGTGGCTGGCCCAGGAGCGCTTCGGGGCCGCCGTCGTGAGCGCCCCGGCTCGGGACGGCGTCGTGCCGCTGGGCTCGTACGAGGAGGCGATCTCGCCGAAGACCCTGGTGGTCTCGGCGGCCCTGGCCCACTACCAGACCGGTGCCCTCCAGGACGTGGCGGCCGTCGCGGAGCTGGCCCACGACCGGGGCGCGCTCCTGTACGTGGACGCCTACCAGGGGCTGGGCTCCGGGCCCTTCGACGCACCCACGAGCGGCGCCGACTTCGTCTCCTCGGGCAATCTGAAGTTCCTCATGGGGATCCCCGGCATCGCCTTCGTCTGGGTGAGGCCGGGCCTCGCCCCCTCCCTGCACCCCGCCCTCACGGGCTGGTTCGGGCGACGTGACCCCTTCGCCTTCGACGCCGGCCGGCTCGACTGGGCCGACGGGGCCCGCCGCCTCGACCTGGGCACGCCGCCCGTGCTGCAGGCGTACGTGGCGCGCGCGGGGATGGCATGGCTCCGGGAGATCGGCCTCGAGGCCGTGGGAGCCTGGAACCGCGCGCTCGGCACGCACCTCCTCGAGCGCGCCGACGAGCGCGGCCTCGAGGTGCTCGAGCCCAGGGATTCCGCGCGGCGGACCCCCACCACCGCGTTCGCGTGCGCGGACAGCCACGCCGTGGAGGAGGCGCTCCGTCGGCGCGGGATCGTCGCCTCGGCGCGGGGGCCGGCGGTGCGCCTCGCACCGCACTTCTACAACACGCTCGACGACGTCGACCGGGCGGTCGATGCGCTGGCGGAGGTCCTGGAGGCGCGGGGTCAGGCCGGGGCATGAGCACGCGCGACACGTTCGCCAGCCGACTGGGCTCGCTCGCCGCGATGCTCGGCGTGGCGGTGGGCCTCGGCAACGTGTGGCGCTTTCCTTATATGGTGGGCCGCTACGGCGGCGCCGCGTTCGTGCTCGTCTACGTGGCGATCGCCGCGCTGGTGGGCGTGCCGGCCCTCATGGCCGAGTGGTCGCTGGGGCGCCACACCCGCCGGGGGACGCTGGGCGCGTTCGAGCGGGCCGGCATGCCCGGCGGCCGCCAGCTCGGGTGGCTGCTCGGCGTGGTGGTCCTGGCGGCGGTGGCGTACTACGACAACGCGATCGGCTGGGTGCTGTACCACACGTTCGCGCAGCTCGCGACCCCCGTGGCCAAGGTCGACGCCTCGCGCATCCTCCCGCCCGCCTCGGGCTTCTCCCCGACGTCGTTCGGCCTGCAGATCCTGATGACGACGCTGGTGCTCGCGACCGAGGCCGCGGTGCTCCTCGCCGGCGTGCGCCGCGGCATCGAGCGGGCGAGCACGTGGATCATGCCCGTGCTCTTCGCGTCGCTCGTGCTCTTCATCGTGCGCTCCGTCACCCTGCCGGGCTCGGGCGCCGGCCTGCGCTGGATGCTCGCGTTCCAGCCCGCCAACGTCACCGCCAAGGTGACCATGGCGGCCCTGGGCCAGGTGGTCTTCTCGCTCTCGCTGGGCGGCACGTTCATGGTGACCTACGGCTCGTACCTGGCCGAAGGCTCCCCGCTGCGTGCCGATGCCGCCATCACCGTGGCCGGCGACACCGTGGCCGGGCTCCTCGCCGGGCTCGGGATCTTCCCCGCCGTGTTCGCGCTGGGGATGAAGCCCAACTCCGGCCCCGGCCTCCTCTTCGCCACCCTTCCCCGGGTCTTCGCGCACATCCCCGAAGGGTGGATCTTCGGCTTCCTCTTCTTCGGATCCCTGGCGGGCGCCGCGCTCCTGTCGGGGATCGCGGCCTACGAGGTTCTGGTCGTGGGCCTCGCCGACTCTCTGGGATGGAGCCGGCGCCGGGCGGTGGGAACGGTGGGGGCGCTGGCCTTCGTGCTCGCGCTGCCACCCATGGTGAGCCTGAAGGTGTTCGTGCCCTGGGACCTGACGTTCGGCTCCGGGGGACAGACGTTCGGCGCGGTGCTCGCCGTGGTCACGGTGGGCTGGTGCATGCGCCGCGGCGACCTCCTGCGCCAGCTCGGGGGCGAGAGCCCCGGCCGCGCGGACCGCTTCCTGGCCGGGTGGCTCCGTTGGGTGATCCCCGCAGCCGTCGGGGCCGCGTCGGTGTGGTGGCTCCTGACGGACGTGCTCGGGACCGTCAGGGGGGTGTGAGCGCCCACGCGCCGACGCGGGCGCGCGCGGACGCGCGCGGACGCGCCCTCCTCACGACGCCGCAGCGAGCTCCAGGAGCACCGCCCGGTCCATCTCGTGACCCCCCGCGAAGCTCATCGAGCGGTGCCGCACGCCGTGCCCCTGCAGCAGCGCCGCCTGCTCGGCCGCGGTATCCGGGAGGTAGAGACCGTCCTGCTCCCCGCGCACGAGCACGACCTCCACGTCTCGCAGCGCACCGCCCGCCAGGTCCAGCTCGGGCGGCATCGTGCCTCCCCACAGAACCAGGCGCCCCGCCTCGGGAGCGCCGGCGGCCACCCAGCGACATGCGGTCGCGGTTCCCTGGGAGAACCCGAGCACCGTGAGCGATGCCCCGGGCCGAATGGCGGAGCGCAGCGTGTCCAGGAGCCGGTCGAGGTAGACCAGGTAGTCCGCGATCTCGGTCAGGCGATCCTCGCGCGTCATCCACGAGGCCCCCACCAGGCGGGCCGTGTGGTTCACGTAGTAGCGGGACAAGCCCTCGGGGACGACTACCAGCCGGCGTCCGTCGTCGAGCGGATCGAGAGCCCGGGCGAAGCGCCGTGCCAGCTGGCCGTACCCGTGGAGCGCGAACCAGACGTCCCGCGCGGAGCCGTCCAGCGGCCCGAGCGTGACGTAGCGCGCCGTGCGCGAGACGGTGAGGTGATGTTCCTGCATCATGGCGGGAAGATACAGGCGGGTCGGCCGGCCCCGGGAGGCCCGGCCGTCCAGGGCCCGGCCTCGAGCGGCGCGCCACGCCGGTCGGTAAGGTCGGGCCCCCCGCGGCGTATGCTTTCGCTGTGTCCCCGAGAGGCGGAGAGGAGCCTTCATGAGCGGCGCGATCCCCGGTCCCGTGATCTGGGCGTACCTGGTGGGCGGAGCGGTGCTCGCCGTCGGGCTGGTGACGCTCTTCCTGCGCGGCGATTGGCGAGAGGCGAGAGGGCTCGACAAGCTGCTCCTGCTCGGGCCGCTCTTCTACGCGGCGCCGCTCGCGGCGTTCGGCACGGAGCACTTCACGCTGACGAAGGAGATCGCCTCGATCGTCCCGGCGTGGATCCCGTGGCACCGGTTCTGGGCCTACTTCGTGGGCACGTGCTTCGTCGCGGCGCCGCTGAGCCTGGTGACGAGGATCCGGGCGCGCCTCTCGGCGGGCCTGCTCGCCCTGACGTTCTTCCTCTTCGTGGTGCTCATGGACGTCCCGGGCTGGCTCCAGGATCCGTCCAGCCGGTTCGCGGCGGCGCTCGCGCTCCGGGAGCTGTCCTTCAGCGGCGGCGCCCTGGCGCTCGCCGCCACCCTGGCGCCCGGACGCGACGAGGCCGGTGCGCGCCTCCCCGCGACGGTCGCCCGCTACTTCGTCGCGGTCCCCGTCTTGTTCTACGGCCTCGAGCAGCTCCTGCACGGCGACTACGTGGCCGCAATCCCGCTGAACCGGCTGACGCCCACCTGGATCTGGGGGCACGCCGTCTGGACGTACCTGGCGGCCGCCGTCTACGCGGTCGCGGGCAGCCTGCTGCTCCTCGGCAGGAAGAGTCGGGCGGCGGCCACGGCCCTGGGTCTCACCGTGCTCTTCGTGGAGCTGGTCGTGTACGTGCCCATCGCGGTCGTGGATCTCCACAGCCTCGACAAGGGCCTCAACTACATGGGGGACACGCTCATGTACTGCGGCGCGCTCCTTCTGGTCGCGGGCGCCATGCCGCGCGAGCCGCGCTCCGACCCCGTCCTGCCGGCGACCGGCAGCTATGTCGCCAACCCGTCCCCGCCGCTGTAGCTTCCTGTGGCCCTCCCGGATCACCGCCCATCCGAGGTGGCCCATGAGCCGAATCTCCCGTTCGCTACCCGCAGTCCTCGCCGCACTCCTGTCGTCCGTCGCCGTGGCGACCGTACAGGCCCAGGAAGCCCCCAAGGCCGGGCCCGTCTTCGTCGACGGCCAGGCCCAGGTCGTCCCCGCCTTCGCGGACTCCACCAAGTGGATCCGGCAGGAGCTGTGGGTCCAGACCGACTTCGACACCGATCACGACGGCAAGCCCGACCGGGTCCACGTCGACGTGACCCGTCCGCTGCAGACCGAGACCGAGGGGCTGAAGGTGCCCGTGGTCATGGGATCGAGCCCCTACTACGCCGGCACCGGACGCCCGCAGGTGAACTGGGACGTGCACGTCGAGCTCGGCACCGTGCCGCCGCCGCGCGGCAAGATGAACGAGCCGCCGTTCACGTCGCCCCGGCCTCGCATCTCCAACGCGCTGGTCAGGGAGTGGGTGCCGCGCGGATTCGCCGTCGTGCACAGCGAGGCGCCGGGCACGGGGCTCTCGTCCGGCTGTCCCACGGTGGGTGACTACCCGGAGCGCGAGGCGCCCGCCGCGGTGATCGATTGGCTGAACGGACGGGCCAAGGGCTACACGACCAAGACCGGGAACGTCGAGGTCGACGCCACGTGGACGACCGGCAAGGTGGGGATGATCGGCACGTCCTACGAGGGCACCCTTCCGCTGGCCGCCGCGACGACCGGCGTGAAGGGCCTCGAGGTCGTCATCCCCGTCTCACCCAACACGAGCTACTACCACTACTATCGCAGCAACGGCCTCGTGCGCTCGCCCGGCGGCTACCTGGGCGAGGACGTCGACGTCCTGTACGACTTCATCGCGAGCGGCGACACCGCCAACCGCGCGACCTGCGACCGCATCTGGAAGAACGGCATCTTCGCCGGCCACGACGGCCAGGACCGTCAGGACGGCGACATGAACCAGTTCTGGCGCGACCGCGACCTGCTCCTGCACGTCAAGAACATCAAGGCGGCAGTGCTGCTGGCCCACGGCTTCAACGACTACAACGTCGTGCCCGAGCACAGCGTGCGGATCTACGACGAGATGAGGAAGGACGACCTGCCGGTGTCCATCTACCTCCACACCGGAGGCCACGGCGGCAACCCGCCCTTCGAGATGATCGACCGGTGGTTCTCGCACTATCTCTACGGCGTGGACAACGGCGTCCAGAACGATCCGCCGGTCTGGATCGTCCAGGACGCCGGCATGCAGGATCCCGAGGGCGTGCGCAGGCTCGACTCCCTGAAGGCCTACCTGGCCGCCCATCCGGAGCCGGTGGACACCACGCCCGCGGGCCGCAGAAGGGCCTACTTCCTCCGCCGCTTCGGGCCCCGGCTGAACACGCCGCCCACCCCGTTCGCGTCGTTCCCCATCCCGGGGTCCGAGCCGGTGGTCTTCCATCCGGCGGGCGGGGGGAGGAGCGTGGGCAAGCTCTCGTTCACGGCGCAGGCGTCGGGCGTGGAGACGCTCACGGACGACGTCGACTCCTCGGGGAGCGTGTACGCCATGGCGCCCCGGTCCACGCACCGGCTGATCTACGCCACCGCGCCGTTCGACGACACCGTTCAGATCTCGGGCACGCCGCAGGTGCACCTCCGGCTGGCCCTCAGCAAGCCGGACGCCAACCTGAGCGTGTGGCTGGTGATGCTCCCGTACGACTCGACGGACGTCGGCTCGTCGAGCCACGCGGGACTCGTGAGCCGCGGTTGGGCGGACCCGGACAACTACCGGTCTCTCACGCACGGCGGCCCCTACGAGTCGACGCTGCCGGGCGTGCCGCTGGTGCCCGGTAGGTTCTACGACCTGACGTTCGACCTCGAGCCCGACGACGAGTTCATCCCCGCGGGAAAGCAGTTGGCGGTGATGATCATGTCGAGCGACGCCGAGTTCACGCTCTGGCCCGAGCCCGGGACGGAGCTCTCGGTCGACCTGGCGCACTCGTACTTCACGATCCCGATCGTCGGCGGGAAGACGCGCGTCGTCTCGGCCGGCGGGATGTAGCCCGCGCAGGCCGGAAGCCGGAGGGGCCGCGGTCAGATCGTCAACGCGCTGCGCAGCGCGTTGACGATCGCCGCCCCGCCGCGCGACGGACGGTCGCGCTCAACGCCAGCCGGCGACGATCGCCACCGTGATCGAGAGCGCCATGGCCTGGTGGAACGCCACGAGGATGCCGGGATTCCTCGGCCTCAGGTTCACCGCGTGGAAGAGCAGGAAGCCCACGGCGACCTGCCCGACCGCGAGATAGAAGGCGACGGGATAGGCGGGCATCAGCCAGCCCAACGTGCCCACGACCAGCAACGCGGAGAGCACGTGCACGATCGCGGTCCACTGGGAGGCGCGCCGCGGCCAGTAGAAGGCTTCGATGGCCTTGCCGAAGCCTCGCTGGCCGGTGGTCATGCTGCCCAGGAACACGGTCAGCAGCACCGCATGGAGCGCGATCGTGACCTCGAGGAAGGTCCAGAACGGGGTGCCGGGTGCGAACAGCGCGCTCAGATAGCACAGGAACACGCCATAGGCGAGCAGACCGTGGATGCCCTGCACGAACGAGGGAACCCGGCCGGAGAGCACGTGGAGCGTTCCCATGCCCAGCAGCGCCGTGGCGACGATCAGCACCAGGCCGTTGATCGTCGCCGAGTCGGGCGCCAGCACCACCAGCGCCAATCCGATCAAGCCCACCAGCGTGGCGACGACGCGGTGCGCCGCTTCCGGGTCGCCCTGGATCATGAGGACCAGGATGTTGCGCGTGTAGGGCCAGTGCGTCCCGAGCGAGAGCCCGAAGCCGAATCCCTCGACGAAGCTGCCGAGCAGGATCAGGATCGCCGCCAGCGCCGTCTCCGCGAGATACAGGCCGTCGACCACGGCGGCCTTTCCCGACTCGGGGCCGGCGACGCCCCGCCAGATGCCCGCGACGACGGCGCCCACGAACAGGGCGGCGATCAGGACCCTGACCAGCCGGACCGTCCGCGTCATCTCTCCCGCCACGGCCGAGGGAGCGGACGTCCGGAGCGGATCCGGTGCGTCGGTCTTCGGTGCAGACACGCCAGCGCTTGCCGTTTCCTTCATCGACAGACCCTTGTCGGCGGCGCCACGCAGAGCGGTGTGCGATTCGCGCGGCGTCTCGTGAGGCTCCCGCGCCGGCACCATACAGCCCGTGACGCGTCTCCGCTACGGGCCCGTCCGGATGCGGAGGGGGCTCGTCTCCGGTGCGGCGCACCGGGGACGAGCCCCCGAAGATCGCAGATGCCCGGGAGGGCGAGCGGCCCAGCGGGCGGAGACCCCCGCCCGTCCGCCCGCGGTCGCCTCCTCTAGTACTTCCAGCTCCTCGTGTCGGCACCCCGCGGCGCGTGCCGCGTGATGAAGGCGGCGATCTCGCGCATCATGTTCGCCGTGTCCGTGTGCCGCCACCCGTGGCCCTTCTCCGGCCTCCCGTAGTTGAAGGTCGCGTGCGCGGCCGGGTCCTTCGTCGAGTCCAGGTACGCCTGCAGGTCGTAGACGGCCAGGTTCAGGTAGAAGTTGTCCATGTCGCCCACGTCGACGTGGATCTTGTCCACCAGATCGCGGCCGATCGAGTCCCAATGCTGCGCCAGGTAGGCACGCAGGTCGTATCCGTGCTCCTTGTAGTACTCGGCGACGGCATGGTCGATGTGGCCCGTCCGCATGTTCCAGAGCGGCACCGGGTAGCCGTCCTTGCCGACCGGCCCGTAGACCGCGTCCCACGCGTCGAACTGCTGCCCGGAGCGGCCATGGCTCCCGAGCACCTCCTCCAGCTGGCTCATGGCCCGCTGCGTCCGGAACGGCTGACCCTCCACGGTCCGCATCATGTAGCGCTCGGGCCGCTGCCACGGCGTCGGGAACGTCTTGGCAGTGCCCCGGCTCTGCACCAGCACGAACGCGTTCGTGTCCGCGTAGGCGTTGAAGAGCTGGTCGTGGCGGAAGTCGACCGGGTCGGGGGCGTCCGTCCACGTGCCGTCGAAGAACCGGGGGTGGAACACCTGCAGGGCCAGCGACTCCCAGCCGCCGGTCGAGGTGCCCGTGAGCGCGCGCGCCCACGGCTGGGCGATCATGCGGAAGTGCGACTCCAGGTACGGGACGAGGTCCTCGATCAGCGCATCGCCGTACGGACCGTCGTTGGCCGAGTTCACCGCGTACGAGTCGTCGAAGTACGGCGTGGGGTGCTGGAACTCCACGACGATCATGCGTGGGAAGTGCGGCGAGACCCAGCTCTTGTAGAACTGGTAGCCCGTCTGACGGTCCAGGCTCTCCAGCCGCTCGCGCTCGATCGCCGGCACCGCGACGCTGTCCGGGCTGAAGCCGTAGGGCGGCCTCAGATTGAAGTGGCCCTGCTGGTAGACCACCGGATAGCGCACCTTCGGGTGCGTGTCGTAACCCTCCGGAAGCAGCACGGTGGCGCCCAGGTACATGGGATGGCCCCAGAACTCGGTCAGCCGCTTGTCCTGGATCTTGATGTGCTTCACCCACTTCGTGTCCGCCGGCATCCGCACGGGCGGGATGACGTGCGTCAGCGAGAGTGCCACGCCGAAGCCCTGCGCCGGGTCCAGGTGCACCTTGACCACGCTGCTGTACAGGTTGCCCGGCGACCGGTTGAACTGCTGACCTTCCCACTGGTCCATGTGCGCCCAGATGACGTGGCCGTCGGCGCGATGGAACTCCGTGTAGACGTTCAGCAGCGCCTGCACGTAGTAGTCACCGGCCGGCACGTCCCGGAGACTCGAGACCGGGTAGCCCAGCGTGCTGCCGTCGATCACCTCCTGCTGCCCCGGCTGCATGGCCGACACGTCCGCGCCGAAGAACGGCACCGACACCACGAACGAGCCGGCCCTCAGCCGGGGCTCCGGCGACGAGTCCCGCGACAGCATCACGTACACCCGGCCCGTGATCGGCCCGCTGTGCACGGATGCCGGGAACGACACGCTGAACTGCGTCCGCGGCGCATGCGAGCAGCCCGCCAGCGCGAGCGCCGACAGCAGCGCGGCGGCCAACGTCTGCCGTGGCCGCCGCGCGCCGCGCCACCATTCGATCCGATTCATCGGCGGAGCCTCAGAGGCCGCCGCTCACTGGCCGTCGATCGTCCCACAGGCGCCGCTCGTCATGCCGCGCTGCGTGCACTCGGCCTGCGGCCAGGGGAACGCGGTGAACGTCACCTCCTTCCCGTCGCTCGAGACGACGGAGGGGAGCGAGTCCAGCCGGTTGTACTGGCGCGCATCCAGGTACGAGGTTCCGAACTCCCAAAGCAGCGAGTACGTCCTGTTGTACAGGATGTCGTCGAGCAGCGCCGCGTTCGAGGGCGTGCCCGTGAGCGGCGCGAGGCCCCCCGCCTTCACCCGCACGGTGTTGTCGTCCGCGAGCGCCGCCGCCGCATTGCCGGTGGCCAGCTCGGCCTCGGCACGGTCCAGGATCAGCTCGTCGTTCTTGACGAGCGGATACGGCGCCTCGGCGCTGTTGTACATGATCGGGACGCCGGTCACCGTCACGAGCAGCGTGTACGCCGGGATGGTCTGGACCTTCTCCACAAGACGGTTGTCGGGCGTGCCGTCGGGCTTCATCTGGACTTCCGTCTGGATCCGCGGATTGACGTACAGGTGCGGGTCCTTGAAGAACGGATTCGTCACCCCGTCCGCCGTGCTGTAGTCGAAGTACGCGCCGTAGTCCATCGGCTGGCTCGGGTCGATGAACGTCTGCGACAGCGTCGCCAACACGTCCGTCCACCGGCCCAGGTACTTCAGCAGCCTCACCTTCAGGGCCCGGTTCACCATGATCATCCCGGCCGGCGTGTCGAAGGGCGCGAATCCGTTCGTGAACGAGAACGCGAAGCTGCTGCCGGCTTGCTGGAGGTCCGCCGCGCCCGCGTCGTAGAGCGCGATCGCGCTGTCTGCGAGCTGGGCCTGGGTCCCGATCGGCTCCAGGGCGCCCGTCGGGTTGGCGGGCGGCCCGAGCGGCGCGCCGTACGTGGCCCGAACGATCGCCATCTGCGCGTACGCGTAGGCCTCCACCGTCTCGGCCCAGCCGCTGATGCCCGCCTTCTGGGCCGTCGTCAGCGTGTTCACGCCGCCCACTTCACCGAGAACCGTGCGGCAGTTGACGATCGTGGTGTAGTTCCCCGAGAAGAAGTCCGCCGCACCGAACGCGGCGGGTCCGCGCGGGCCGATGAGGTAGTAGGTGTAATCCCGCGGCTCCTGCGGTGAGAGGTCGTACTCCGTCCGCCCGAAGGAGCCCAGCAAGTCCCTGCCCTGCGTGGCCAGGCCGCGCATCTGGGACAGGAGCCCCTGGGCGCCGGCCACTACCGTGCTCTGCGTCACCGCCCCGCCCACCGACGGGGCGTTCAAGTCCGGCACTGTCAGATTGTTGCTGCAGGCACTCACGGCCAGCGCGACGGACAGTGCGAGGATCGTGCGCTTCATGGAGAGCTCCGCCGTCTGGAGTTTCGTCGTCGTCATCAGAACGTCACGTCAGCCGAGAACCAGAAGGTTCTGTGTGGCGGATAGGGCGACACGTCGATGTTGGCCCGGATCGCCTCGTTGCCGAAGTTGTTCACCATCGGGGAGTAACCCTTGTAGGGCGAGAGCATCAACAGGTTCTCGCCGGAAGCCGTCAGCTGCAGCTGTTGGACGCCGCCCATGCTCAACTGCCGCAGGAGCGTGTGGGGCACGGTGTACGTCAGCGCGACCTCCTGGAGGTTCAGGAACGAAGCGCTCTCGACGTAGGGTGCGGCGGACAGTCCCAGCTGGCTGACGCGGTACGGTCCCATGGTCTGGCCCGGCTTGCACCCGGCCAGGTGGCACGGCGTGTTGTAGTCCGACGTGTTGCCGTTCAGGTCGTAGAGCAGCTGGGTCAGGTTCACGACGTTGCCGCCCTGCTGCCAGTTGAGGGTCGAAGACAGCGCGAAGCTCCGGTACTGGAGGGTATTGAACCAGCCCACCGTGAAGTCCGGGTTGCTGTTTCCGAGCGCGGTCAGGAAGGTGGTGCCCGCGGGGCACTGGCCGGACGCCGCCGTCACGTGCAGCGACGCGAGGCAGCGCGGGTCGTTGGCATGACTGCTCGTGAAGAGGCCGACGATCTGGGTCGGCGACTTGCCCTGCTGGATGTACCCGTTGCCGAGCGAGAACCCGAAGCCCGCGTTGGGGGGCTCGAAGGCTGGCACGTCCAGCGAGTCGATGCGGCTGCGGTCGAGCGAGAAGCTCAGGTGCGCGCGCCAATCGAACGTGCCCGTGTGGACGGGGTCCACGTCGAGGCCGACGTCGACGCCGCGGTCGCTGAGCCGGCCGTTGCTGTTGAAGATCTCGGTGCCGTACCCGGTGGAGGACGCCAGGCTGCGGTCCAGCAGCAGGTTCGTGACCCAGTCGTAGTAGGGTGTGACGGACAGCACGGCGCGACCGCCCCAGAACGTGGCGTCGAAGCCGCCCTCGATCTCGGACTTGCGCTCCGGCTGCAGGTTGTTCGCGGCGACCGTGCCGCCGACGGTCAGCGTCTGGAGACCCCCGATGCTGCCCACACCGAGTGCGTTGTACTTCTGGCCGTAGAGCGGCTCGTTCCCGGTCTGCCCGAACGCGGCGCGCAGCTTCAGGGTGCTGAGCGGTCCCGCGTTCAGCGTGAAGCGATACGACGCGGCCGCCTTGGGATAGTAGAACCACTGGTGGACGTTGGCGTCGGCGCTGGTCCGGTCCGTGACGAGGCCGACCGTGACGAGCAGCCGCTGCCGGAACAGGACCTGCTCCTGCGCGTAGGCCGACTGACGCTTCAGGAGGCTGCGGTCCTCGGACGGCCGCGCGACGGCGCCGGCCCCGGCGTTGAGCTGGCCGGGGAAGAGGTTCTGGGTGAGCGAGCGCGTCTCGTCGAGGCTCGTGGAGAAGTAGCTGCCCCCCAGCGAGCTCGTCGCCTGGAAGAGGCCGCTCGTGGGCGTCCACGTATGCACGGCCGAAAGGGTGACGTTGTAGTTCTTGTCCAGCCCGTTCGAGTGGACCGACAGGCCCGGCAAGCCCTGGGTCTGCTCGTACTGCAGCGTCTGCGGCGCGTAGATCAGGTTGGTCTGGTCGAAGTCATCGGCGCCGCCCGTGAGCACGAACTGCAGCTGCTGCGTCTGGGTGCGCAGCGCATCCATCGTCGCGTGCACCGAGCCGATGAAGCGGAAGACCTGCTCGTCGTTGATGGCCTGGGCCGCCGTTTGCAGCGGGTTGCTCGGCTGGAACGGGTTGTCCGGGAACGCGCCGTTCTTCAAGCGCCCGAGGTCCACGAAGTTCGGCGTGCCGGAGAGCGCGACGAAGTACGCCGTGCCCGTGTTGTCGTTGTTGGTGAACCCGTCGTCCGTCTGGGTCCGGAGGACGTTGGCGTTCACGGAGAAGTGGAAGCGGGAGCCGATCACCTGGCTCAGGCTCATCGCCAGCGACTTCTTCTTGTAGAACGTGTTGTTGACGATGCCGCCGTCGTTCTGGAGCAGACCGTCCAGGTAGTACGTCGAGCGGTCGTTGCCCCCGGAGACGCTGAGCTCGGTCTCGTCCGAGAGCGGCGAGCGGCCGGCGATCGCGGCCTCCTGGTTGTAGGTGTGAAGCGGCAGACCGTTCGGGCCGAAGTAGCTGCCGATCTGGCTGGCGCAGGAGGCCGACGGGCTGCTGCCGCAGTAGTTCGACAGGGCGCTGGTGAGGTTGAAGGAGCGCGAGCCCAGCTCCTTGCTGATCTGCGGGACCCCCAGCCGCTCCGTCAGGTGGTAGCGCGTGGCTCCCGGCCTGCCGCGCTTGGTCGTGATGATGATGACGCCGTTGTTCGCGAGCGAGCCGTAGATCGCCGCCGCCGAGGGTCCCTTCAGCACCTGGATGCTCTGGATGTCGGACGGGTCCAGGTCCGCGATCCGGCCCGGCGCGTTGTCCTGGACGTTGGATACGCCCCCACCCGCCTGGGTGAGCGAGTTGGCTCCCGACTCGATCGTGGCGTCGCTGACGATGACGCCGTCCACCACGTAGAGCGGCGTCGAGTTCCCGATGATCGTCGAGACGCCGCGGAGCTGGACCTGGGCACCACCGCCGGGTGCCCCCGAGTTCGTCTGGATGTTCGCGCCCGAGATCTGACCGGCCAGGCCGGTCATGACGTTGGCGGTCGGGACGATGTTGATCTGGTTGGAGTTCACGGTCGCGACGTCGTTGGCCAGGTTGCTGCGCCGGACTCCGGTCGCCTGCCCCGTCACCACGATCTGCCCGAGGTTGACCGCCTCGGTCTGGAGGCCCACCAGGACCGAGGCCTGACCCTGCTTGAGCGTGACCTCCTTCTCCGCGTAGCCGATCATCTGCACCGCGATCAGCTTGTCGGTCTCGGGGATGCTCAGCGTGAACGTGCCCTCGGCGTCCGTCACGACGCCGTACGTCGGACCCACCTGATTGCTGTGACCGGTGGGGACGAACACCGAGGCGCCGGCGAGCGGCCGGCCGGAGGAGGCGTCCACGACGCGACCTGTCACGGTCCGCACCGGTGTCTGCTGCGCTCGTGCCGGGGCGACTCCCGCGGCGAGCGTGGCCGCGCCGAGCAGCGCCGCGGCGACTACGTGAGCCACGCTCCTGGCCCTGATCCTGACGAGCATCTGTGATCCAGCGCGCATGCCAATTCCTCCGCCAGCGTGTCGCCGCGCGGCCGTTCGGCCGCCACCGACGCGCTGAAGGACGCGGGAGGGTGGCGCAGATCGATCCGCACGGTCAGGAGACCTTGTAGCTGGACCTGTTACAATTTTGGAGCCCGGGTTGTCAAGAGTTTCAAGCTTGAGGGACACGGGCCGGGAGCGGGCCGGAGACGGGCTCGCCCCTGTGAGAGACGGACACCGCCTCCGTGACGGCCGCCATGGGCACAGCGACATGCCACGGCCACCCGCGAACGACCGACGTTCCCTGACGGCTGGCGGATCGGCTAGCTTCCGGGAGACGGCCGCGGAGGAGCGTCGCGGCCGCGGCTCGCGGAGCCGGAGCGTCCCTCCGGACGCGTTCCTGCCGGCACAAGGAGGCGTCGATGGAACGGCGCGGTCGTGGTATGAGCGGGGCGGCAGGCGGCAGCGGCGCAAGCCGGGTCGGGGCGTTGGCGCTGGCGGCATCGCTGGGGCTGAGCGCGTGCGTGCCGCGGCACCGAGCCGGCCTCGAGGAGCGGATGGCGCCCGTCTCGGTCGAGGTGGACAATCAGGCGTTCCACGACGCGGAAATCTACACGCTGATCGGCGGTGCCCGCACCCGCCTCGGTACCGTGACCGGTGAGGCAGAGCGCCGCTTCACCTTCCCATGGACGCCGCTCGCTGTCGCGATGGAGGTCCACGTGATCGGAGGGAGCACGTATGATACGAGCACGTTCTCGGTGCAGCCGGGAGACCGGCTCTCGCTGGTCGTGATGCCGGGCATACAGCCGGGGATCAACCTGACCGGAGGCGGCTAAGGTCCTCGCCATCCGACGCACCGGCGCCGGCGCGTCGGCGCGCGCGGCGCCTAACATGCCCGCGCTCCGCGGACGGAAGGTCGCCGTCGGGGGGGGCCTCCCCGTCACCCTTGACAACGCTTCGTTCAGGATGAATTAACGTCCCCCGACAGGGTCGACCGACTGCCCGCCTCGAGCTACCCCGCTCGGGCGGCCGCAGCTGTCGGCACCTCAGCGTGGGCCGTTCTCGGGCGGCCTTTCGGGTCAACCCCATTCCAGTCGAGAGGGTACTGCCGATGACCCGTTCCCGGATCCTCATCCTCGTCGCGCTCGCGGGCGTCGCCGCGTTCACCGGCCTGTCGGTGGACTCGCCACTGGCCGCGCTCGCCCCCACACCATCCGGTGTCGTGCGCGTGAGCCCCGCCGACACGACGCTGCACCCCACCTGGGCCCAGCACGGCAACCCGGGGCCGACGTACGCCCAGATCCGAGCGTCCTATCAGCAACGGGCGCAAATCGAGCGGCGCTTCACCCTGGAGAAGGAGCTGGAGAAGATCGCGGTCGTCGACCGCAGCGTGATGATCCCGATGCGCGACGGGAAGAAGATGATGGCCGACATCTATCGGCCCAAAGGCGCGGCCAAGGTGCCGATCATCCTCGAGAGGACGCCCTACAACTTCAACTACTGGGACGTGAACATGGGGGCGCCGGCCGACATGAGCCGCCAGATCGACGCGGTGAAGCACGGCTACGCCTACGTTCAGCTCCAGGAGCGCGGTCACTACTACTCGCAGGGCAACTACGACATCCTCGGCACACCGCGCACCGACGGCTACGACGAGATGAAGTGGCTGACGTCGCAGCCGTGGTCGAACGGCAAGCTGGCGCCCATCGGCTGCTCCTCGACGGCGGAGTGGCAGCTGGGCGTCGTGACGGAGAAGCCTCCGGGCCTGGCCACCTTCAACGTGCAGGGATTCGGGGCCGGCGTCGGGCGGGTGGGACCGTACTACGAGCAGGGCAACTGGTTCCGCGGCGGCGCGATGCAGATGCTGTTCATCGACTGGATCTACGGTGAGCAGAACCAGGTGCGGCCCATGCCGCCCGCCGACGCGACCCAGCAGCAGCTCGACGAGATGAGGAAGATGTTCGACCTGGTGCCGCGCATGCCGCCGGTGGACTGGGCCAAGGAGCTCTGGCACCTGCCGGTGTCCGACCAGATCCTGGACGTCGGCGGCCCGCCAGGGATCTTCGAGACCCACATGCCCGTCTCCACCGGCGGCGACATGATCGCGCGCTATCCCAACGACCCCGCGTGGTACCGGGGCGGGCTGTGGAACGACAGCATGCCGATCGACCTGCCCGGCCTGTGGTTCATGAGCTGGTACGACGTGTCCGTGTCGCCCAACCTCGCCGCGTACAACTTCGTACGCCGCACCGCCCCGCCCGACATCGCCAACGAGCAGTACGCGGTCATCGCGCCCACGCTGCACTGCGCGTACACGCGGGCGACGAAGGACACGAAGATCGGCGACCTGGACGTCGGGGACGCGCGTTACGACTACTCGAACTACGAGTACCAGTGGTTCGATCACTTCCTGAAGGGCGAGGACAACGGCGTGCTCCAGAAGCACCCGAAGGTGATGTACTACCTGATGGGCAAGAATCAGTGGAAGGACTCGCCCAGCTGGCCGCCGCCGGGAGTGGAGCCGAAGACGTACTACCTGTCGAGCGCCGGCAACGCCAACACGCTGTACGGCGACGGCACGCTCGGCGCGGCTCCGCCGAGCAGGGATCGGCCGGACGAGTACGTGTACGATCCGGCCAACCCGGTGCCGACGGTGGGTGCGGGCGGCTGCTGCGAGGCGAACGCCGTGACGTTCGGCTCGTTCGACCAGCGCCAGCTCGAGACGCGCAAGGACGTCCTGGTCTACACGACGCCCCCGTTCCAGCAGGGCATGGAGGTCAGCGGTCCGATCACCGTGACGTTGTACGTGTCCTCCGATGCCAAGGACACGGACTTCATGTACAAGATCAACGACGTCTATCCCGACGGGACCTCGTACAACCTGATGGACAACGCCCAGCGCATGCGGTGGCGGGACGGGTACGATCACGCGCCGGTCTGGATGCAGCGCGGCCACGTCTACAAGGTCACGTTCCAGGCCATGGACATCAGCAACTACTTCAAGGCCGGTCACCGCCTGCAGATCGAGATCACGAGCAGCGACTTCCCGCGCTACGACCGCAACCTGAACACCGGCCTCAACAACCAGACGACCACGGAGATGGTGACCGCCCACAACGCCGTGCACCACAGCCGGCGGTACCCGTCGAGCGTCACGCTCACCGTGCTGCCGGCGTCGAAGGAGCGCCCCACCGACCCCTTCCACTGGGGCCAGCAGGACGCCGGCAACCGCTGAGCGACAAGCGGGCGGGCGGCCCCGTCGGGGCCGGTCCGCCACGCCGATCGGAGCCGCATCGAGGCTCCCCCGGCCTTCTTCGCGGCGCCCCGGGATCCGTCCCGGCGCGCCGCGTCGCTTTGCGCCGCGTGCATGTCTGCATGCGCCTGACACCCGACGAAGCCGGAGCCGTGTCAGGCGTTTTCCTACAGGCCGTATCCGACCTTCCCTGACAGAACCCGGCCCGTGGGGTGTGTAATGTATGTGCAGCGATTTTCGGGGCTGATCGCCCGACGGGACGAGGTCCAGCAACCTCACCCGCCCTCGCCGGGAGGCAGCTCCAGGGTCGTCGAGAGTCTAGGGCAGGGACTTCCGGCGACCCGAACAAGGGAAAGCGGGACATCGAACAGGATGGAGCGCGAGTACCGAAGGAAGGTTGGGGGTGTCCTGTTGGCGGGAGGGTCGCAGGTCGCCCCTGCCTTAGGCCCGACGCGGCGCAAGCCCGTCGGGCCTTTCTTTTTTCCTCTCCGAGCCGCCCGTCTCTAGCCCCACATGCGGGGGTTCACCACGTCGTTGAAGACCGAGCCGAACGTGTAGGAGAACCCCACGTCCAGTGCGAAGCGGTAGCTGGTGCTGAGCGCGCGGCGCTGCAGCAGGATGTCCGCCTCCGAGACGCTCGCCCGAGGCTCGTAGATCTGGTTGTTCACGCTGGCGGCGCTCCCGTGCACGTCGAGGCTCAGACCCCGCACGAGACGGACGGCCCCCCCCGTGAAGAGCGTGACCTCGTTCTGCTGGAAGTTGTCCAGGTAGTTGGTCCCGGTGAGGGAAGCGTAGAGGTCGCCCCAGGGACGCTCGAACGCGGCGGCGATGTCGAGCGTGTGCTCCGGCCTCGTCTCGGCAGTCTTGTCGAAGAGCGTGACCTGCTGGTAGCGATAGGACGCGAGCCCGACCGAGTACATGAACGTGATCTGACGGTGGCTCGACTCGGCGTAGGGAAAGAGATCGAACTGCACGGCCGGCCCCAACTGGAGCGCGAGAAGCTCGTTCTGACGGGTCGAGCCCCCGAGCGTCGCACGCCCCCCCACGGACCACCGGGGACCGAGGCTCCAGACCGCCGACCCGGCCAGCCCCCAGTTCCGCGACGAGAAGATCGACATGGTCGTGTCGGTCAGGTCGAAGCGCTGCCGACTCCAACTCCCCTGGGCGTTGAAGTTCATCTTCAGCGACGGGGTCGTGCGCCCCGCCGCGAGAGAGCCTTGAACGGAGCGCGAGCCCTGCTGGCTCTCTCCGGACGCGGCACCGCTCAGATCCACGCGAAAGACCCACAGGTCCCAGGGATCCCCCTTCACGGTCGTCGTTCCCGTTCCCTTGGGCGGCGCCTTGTAGCCGATGGAGATGCCCGGTGCCGTGGGAGTCTCGGCCACGTACGGTATCAGGCCCAGCTCGAACGTGTGCGTCATCCCGGCCCGCACCTCGTCGCTCGTCTCGTCGGGGTCGGAGACGTACTGCAGTGTGTCCCTCCGCCCTGCGAACGTGCGGTCACCGATGAACTCGAACGTGTAGTCCCGCCCTCCCGCACCCGTCGTCTGGGACGTCACGAGCACCTGCACGTCGCTCTCCGCGCGGTTCCGGACGTAGTCGACGAAGTCCGCCTTCCGCCGGAAATAGTCGAAGTCGCAGCGTCGGCACTCCAGGAAGACCCGAAGCGGACGGTGGAGCGGTGGCTGCTCGGCGTGGGCGTCTGCAGGGAGGGCGGAGGTGAGGAACAGAGGAAGCAAGGCTGCGAGGAGGAGGGATCTGGACTTCATGAGGTCGCCCGATCTCGGGTGCCGGGATTGTCGGAGTTGGTTTCCGCGGAGTCCGAGTGGCAATCGACACCGCGGAGCGAGACGCGGTCCGTGGACCGGCGACGCATGGGACACCGGACCCGGGCTTTTGTTGCCACGGGGCGTTCGACGGAGCCTCCGACCCGTGCGTGCGCACCGGGCGGGACCCTCCCTACTCGTCCGGGCGCGCCACCACCTCCAGGTCGAGGGCCTGGTCGAGGGCGCCGGACTCCACGAGGCGGACGAAGGCGTCCACCACCCGGGGATCGAACTGGGCGCCCGCGTTGTCCCGGAGGACGGTCACCGCCTGCCCGACGCTCACGGCGTCCCGGTACGAGCGATGGTTGGTGAGGCTGTCGAAGGTGTCGGCCACGGCGACGATGCGCCCCGACTCCGGGATCTCCTCTCCGGCGAGCCCTGCGGGGTAGCCCCCGCCGTCCCAATGCTCGTGGTGGGTCAGCGCCACCTCCCGCGCCGCCTGCAGGACGGAGCTGCGGCTGCCGCCGAGGAGCTCGGCACCCACCACCGTGTGGCTGCGCATCACCTGCTGCTCGGCTTCGGTGAGGGTGGTGCTCTTCCGCAGGATCGCGTCGGGGACGGCGATCTTGCCGACGTCGTGGAGCGGCGCGGCGAGCTCGAGGACGGCCTTACGCGCGGACGACCATCCCAGCTCGCGGGCCAGGAGCCCGGAAAGGACCCCCACGCGCTCGGCGTGGCGGCCGGTGAGATCGTCCCGGAACTCGGCTGCGCGGGCGAGGCGCAGGAGCGCGTCGGCGCGCGCCTCCTCCAGCTCCGCCGTGTGGGCCGCGACGCGGCTGCGGATCTGCTCCTCCATGGTGCCGATCCAGCGCTCGCAGGAGCGGATGCGCAGCAGGTTCACCGCGCGCCACGCCAGATCGCCCTCGTCGAACGGCTCTCGGAGCACGTCCACCGGGGCCAGCTCGGCCAGGACATGAACCCGGTCCGGGCGTCCGGCCGCGCCCAGGAGCAGCACCGCCGGTGGCGCCTCGTGCTTGCCCAGCAGGTCCAGGACGTCCTGCAGTGCGTCCTCGGGCAGACCCTGGTCCAGGACGATCAGCTCCGCCCGCATGCTCGCGAGGCCGTCGACCAGTGCCGACGGCGCGTCCAGCACCTGGGCCCGGCGTCCCACGGACCGCGACATCACGTCGGCGATGCGGCGCGCCCGCTCGGCGTCCGCGTGGACCACCACGACGCGGCTCTCCGAGCCGACGGGGGTACCCGGTCGGGCGCGCGCCGCCCCACCTACCGGAAAGGCGCCGCCTCCGGGGTCCGCCGCATGGGTCGGCGGCGTCACGTCGGTGCCGGTGGAGGCGCGCTTCCGCATGGAGACGGGACGGTCCAGCAGGGCTCGCGCCGTGCGCGCCAACGTGTAGATCGAGATGGGCTTGCTCAGGTAGCCGTGCACGCCCGGCATGCCCGTCCAGTCCACCTCCTCCTGCGAGTAGCCGGACATGTAGATGACGCGCACGTCCCCCTGGATCTCACAGAGGATCTCCACCAGGCGGAAGCCCCCCATCTCCGGCATGACGATGTCGGTGAGCACGAGGTCCAGAGGATCGTCCAGCCCGCGCGCGATCTCCACGGCCCGCGCCGGCGAGGGAGCCTCGAGCGCCGTGTAGCCGAAGCGGCGGAGCGCACGCGCCACGCTGCGCAGCGCGTCCAGGTCGTCGTCCACGACGAGCACCAGCTCCCCCTGCCCCATCGGGACGTCCTGCTCGTCCCGCGGCGGCGGCGTCTCGGGCACGTCGGAGCGACGGCCGTGGCCCCCCAGCACCACCACACGGTCGCGCCCGGTGTTCTTGGCTCGGTACAGCGCCTGGTCCGCGGCGGCCAGAAGCACGTCGGGAGACGCCATGCCCTGCTCGTACTCGGCGACGCCGGCGCTCACCGTCTCGGTGCCGCACCGAAGCTCCAGCTCCCGGAGATCCCTGCGCACGCGCTCCGCGAAGACCGCCGCGCCGGCGGCTTCCGTGGCGCGCAGCACGGCCACGAACTCCTCGCCTCCGAAGCGGGCGGCGACGTTCATGGCGCGGCTGTCGGCCCGCAGGATGGCGGCGAAGCTCGCCAGAACCCGGTCGCCCTCGGCGTGGCCCCATCCATCGTTGACGCGCTTGAAGTGGTCCAGGTCGAAGAGCACCACGGAGAGCCGTTCACCGCGCTCCGCCGCGGCGAAGGCCCGCTCGAGCTCGAGGAGGGCGTGGCGCCGGTTGGGCATGCCCGTCCCGGAGTCGGTGAGGGCCATGCGCTCGGCCCGCGCCAGCGAGCGGTGGAAGAGCGTCGAGATCATGCCGCTTCCCAGCGACACCGCCGTCAGGACCGACACCACGCCCAGGAGCACCTCGGGCCGAGGCGCCTGGGCGTCCGTGGCCACCATCACCGCCTGCGCCACGGAAAGCGCGGCCATGCCGCCGGCCAGGGCGATCGACGCTCCCCTCCAGCCTCGGTAGTACGACAGCAGGAAGCCGGGCACGAGGGCCAGCAGCCACACGAGCACGCCCACGTTCCCGCTCGTCCAGTCGGGGAAGACCGCCGAGCTCAGCACCGGCACCAACAGCGAGAGGAGCGACAGCAGCAGCGCCTGCGTCGGGACCGTCCCTTGGCGCATCACCCCGCGGCTCATGCAGGATCTCCGTTCAGTGCGGCGGCCACGGCGTCCAGGAGCTGATCCACCTGGAACGGCTTCTCCAGGTAGCTCAGCCCCGGCCGGGTGGACAGCTTCCGCGTGAGGTCCTCCTCCGAGTAGCCCGAGGAGTAGAGCACCGGCACGCCCGGGCGCCGACGCGAGAAGGCTTCGGACACCTCCAGCCCCGACATCCCGGGGAGCATCATGTCCGTGACGAGAAGGTCGATGGGGTCCTCCGAGGCGTCGGCGAGCTCCAGGGCGGCGGCGCCGTCGGAGGCGCTGAGCACCCGGAACCCCGCCCTGCCGAGGACGCGCTCGAAGACGCGGCGCACGCCGTCCTCGTCCTCGGCCACGAGGATCGTCCGGCCCGCGCCCCAACGGCCGTCCAGGAGGGCCGCGGCGCTTCGTCCGGCACCCTGCCGGTCGGCGGGGCCCCCTCGCTCCACGCCCGGCGCCGACACCCCGTCCGGGAAGGACACCCGGACGTCCTGGAGCGGCAGGTGCACCTGCATCGTGGTCCCGGACCCGGACTCGCTCTCCACACGGATGAAGCCCCCGGCCTGCCGGACGATGCCGAACACCGTGGACAGGCCCAGGCCCGTGCCCCGCTCCCGGGTCGTGAAGAACGGCTCGAAGGCGCGCACGCGGGTGTCGTGGTCCATCCCGTGCCCTGTGTCGGAGACCTCCAGCACGGCGTGGTCGCCCGGATGGAGTCCGTCGCGGCGACGGAGGAGCCCCGAGCTGCCCGACACCCTCCGCGTCCGGATGCAGAGCCTCCCGCCCCCGGGCATGGCGTCGCGGGCGTTCACCACCAGGTTCACGAGCACCTGCTCGAGGTGCGCCGGGTCGATGACGACGCTGCCCCCGAGATCCTCGAGCTCCGCGGCGTAGGCCAGGCCCTCAGGCATGAGCCGCTCCAGCATCCCCTGGAGGCTGCGCAGCGTCTCGTTGAGCTCGACGGGCCGCGGCCGGGACACCCTCTTGCGGCTGAACGTGAGGAGCTGGCGTGTGAGCCGCGACGCACTGCGTACGGCGGTCAGCCCCTCGGTCAGCTCCTCCCGAACCGGATGGCCCTCGTCCAGCTCCATGAGCGCCAGCTCCAACGGTCCGCTCACGGCCGTGAGCAGGTTGTTGAAGTCGTGGGCCACGGCCCCCGTGAGCTGCCCGAGCGCGTCCATGCGCTGGGCGTGCCGGAGCTGCTCCTCCAGCGCCGTCTCCTCGCTCCGATCCAGGACCAGGGCGATCCGGGCCGGTCGGCCCCGCCACTCCGTGTCCTGGAGGGCGACTTCGACGGGGCGCTCCTGGCCGTCCGGGGTCCTCACCCGCAGCGTGCTCCCGCGACGGTGGGGCGGCGAGGCCCCCGACAGCAGCTCCTTCGCCAGGGGACGTTGCCCCTCCACAACCACGTCCTCCGGGTGCTCGAGGCTCAGCAGCTCTGCCACCGACATCCCCACGACGCGGGCGAGCCTCGGATTGGCGTACACGACGCGACCTTCCTGGACCACCCCCACCCCGGCCAGCATCTGCTCCACGAGAGCGCGAAAGTGCCGCTCGTCGCTCGCCACGTCACGGACGGCATGGCGCACCAGTGCCCAGATGACCCCCGCCGAGAGGAGCACGAAGGCCCAGCCCTTCAGCGTCTCGAGGCGGGTGAGGCGGAGGGGATCGGAGACCGAGGCCCGCAGGATGCGGTCCGAGAGGAGCACCCAGGCCAGGCCGAACAGGAGGAAGAGCAGCGCGGCCCGAAGAGCCCGTCCCGTCGAAGAAGCGTCGCGAGCGAGCGCGGCGTCCGACATGGCGCCCCCTTTCCTGGGTGCGCACCACCCTCTATCGAGGGTGTGCTCGATGGCAGCCCGCGCACTGGGAGGAGACGCCGGCCTGAGGCCCAAATGTGTGGCGGAAGGGGGCGTCGAGGCCAGCCTCGCGAGGGCGGCCGTCCACGACCCGTGAGCGGCCGGCGCCGACGGACGGCGGCCGACCCCAGGGGGCCGGCAAGCTCGCCGCGGCGCTACGTCACGAAGATGCCGTACCCCCGGAGGCTCGGGCGCTCAGGGCTGGTAGGCGGCGGTCCAGCCGTAGTAATAGCCGGGGTAGCCACCACCGATCGAGTAGATCACGCCGTTCACCTCGGCCACGCCCATGTGGTTGCAGATCCAGGGCATCCGATGGCGCAGCGACCAGCTGTTCGTGGCCGGATCGTACACCTCCACCCCGCTCGTGGAGGGAGCGTACGCCTCGTCCCCGCCGATCACGTAGAGCAGCCCGTTCACGACCGCCACTCCGAGCCCGGTCCGTCTGCTGGCCATCGGCGTCTTGGCCGCCCAGCTGTCGGTCCCCGGATCGTAGGCGTCCACGCTCGCGAGGTATTCCGCCGCGGTACCCGCGCCGCCGACCGCATAGATGATGCCGTCCGACACCCCGGCACCGAAGTGGACCCGGGCATTCGGCATCTGGGCCCTCGCGGTCCACGTGTCGGTGGCGGGATCGTACGCCTCCACCGACCCCAGCAAGCCGTTCCGGTCGACGCCGCCCATCACGTAGAGGACGCCGTCGACGACGGCCACGGCAGCGTCGCTGCGTGCGGCCGACATGGCCGCCCGACCCGTCCAGGTGTCGGTGGCGGGATCGTAGACTTCCAGGATCCGCAGCGGATTGTCGTTGTTGTCGGTCCCGCCCACGGCGTAGAGCAGGCCGTTCATCGCCGCCACCGCGACCCCGCTCCGCGGGGTGGGCATGGTGGCGATGTCGGCCCAGGTGTCGGTGGTGGGGTCGTAGACCTGGGAAGGCAGCTGGATCCAGCCGGTCGTCGTGCCCCCACCCACCGCGTACACCTTGCCGCCGACGCCGGCGGCGCCCAGGTGCCACCGGGCGGTCCCGCTCGCCTTCGACGTCCAGACGTTGCCCCACGAATTCGCGGTGAACGTGACGGGGTTGCCGACGATGTCGCCGGCGCCGACAACCGCGCGCAGCGTGTTCACTGCGGCCGTATCGCTCCCGGCCAGACGGCCGAGGATCCAGCCCGTCACGGTCGCCACGCCGTCGCTACCGGTCACCTGCTCTGCGCCGACGACGCTTCCGCCCCCGGAGAGGACCGCGAAGGAGACGGTCAATCCACTCACGCCGGCGCCGTCCTCATCGGTGATGCGAACCGATGGCGCCACCTGAACCGCGGTGCCGTCCAGCGCAGTCTGGGCGTTGCCCTGGCGGACCGAAACGGTGTACACGTGCTCCGGCGGAGGAGGCGGCTCGACGCCGCCACTTCCCTTCCCACCACACCCTGCCACCGCACCGACAGCGAGCAGGCCGAGCAGCCTGCGCAGCGCTCCGGTATCCACGAGACCCTCCTTGCCGCGGAGCCCGGTCCTGGAGTGACGGCGTGACCGTGATCCTCGCGCGGCGGCCTCGCGTGAATCATAGGATCGGCCGCCCCCCGAAACAAGCGGCAAACGCGCACCGGAGGCCGGGACGCACGGTCCTCCGCTCGTGCGACGGCGGGCCAGGCCCCCTTCGGGACCCGTTCGGCATTCTCACGCTTGCGTCGCGAACGCCGAAATCGTATGTGAGCGTGTGGCATGGTGGTGTTCAACGTCGGCGCCCACTTCACGATGTGCGCCTGCCCGCAACCGAGTGAGGCCCTGGCATGACCGACGACGCTCCAGCGCCGAGAGGCCCGGACGCGCTCGCCACGTCCATGGACGCGATGCTCGGGCGTGTGATCGAGGCGGTGCCCGCCGGCGTGATCGTGACCGACCATCACGGGACGATCGTGCTGGTGAACGCGGAGGCCGAGCGTCTGTTCGGCTACCCGCGCAGCGAGATGGTGGGCCGGTCCATCGAGGTGCTCGTGCCCGAAGCCGCGCGCGCCGCGCATCGTGAGTTGCGCGCAGGATATGAGCGCTCTCCTCACGTGCGCACGATGAGCGGCATGATGGAGCTCCACGGGCGCTGCAAGGACGGCAGCGAGATCCCGCTCGAGATCGGGCTGAGCCCCGTCGAGACCCCCGCGGGCCTGATGGTCGTGGCCTCGGTCGTCGACCTCACGCTGCGACTCGAGACGGAGCGTGCGCTGCGGACCTCGGAGCGCCGGCTCCGCCATCTCACGGAGTCGATGTCCGAGGTGTTCTTCTCGACGCGTGCCGACCTGAGCGAGGTGCTGTACGTGAACCCCGCGTACGAGCGCGTCTGGGGCCGCAGCGTCGAGAGCCTCTACCAGGATCCCTCGTCGTTCCTCGACGGAGTCCTGGAAGAGGACCGCTCCGCGGTGCTCGGCGGCATCGAGCGCATTCAGCGGGGTCTGCCGCCCAGCGACGCCCAGTTCCGGGTCGTCCGCCCCGACGGCACGGTGCGCTGGGTCACGAGCCACACGATGCCGTACGTCGATCCGGAGTCCGGCACGCACAACATCAACGGCATCGTCCGCGACATCACGGAGGAGCGCCTGGCTCGCGCGCAGCTCGAGGACAGCCTGGAGCGGTTCCGGAAGCTGGCCGAGGCCACGTCGGACGGCATCATCGTCTCCGTCAACGGGAAGGTGCACGACGTGAGCGACGGCTTCCTGAGGATGTTCGGCTACGACTCGCTCGACGAGATACGCGGGCGCCCCGTGCTGGACTTCGCGACGGACGAAGCGCGCGAATCCGTCGCCCATCACGTCGCCGACCAGATCGAGGGCACGTACGAGTTCGAGGGCCGACGCCGGGACGGCAGTACGATCATCGTCGAGGTCAACGCGCGCACCCACGTGATCGACGGAGCGCCCGCCCGGATCTCCGCGCTCCGTGACCTGACGGAGCGCCGCCGTCTCGAGGCGCGGCTGCGCCAGGCCCAGAGCCTCGAGGCGATCGGGCGGCTCGCCGGCGGGGTGGCCCACGACTTCAACAACCTGCTGACCGTGATCCTGGGTGCCGCCGAGTTCCTGCTCCAGGATCTGCGTCCAGGCGATCCGCGGCGAGAGGACGCGGAGTCGATCTACCGGGCGGCCGCGAGCGGCACCGAGGTCACACGCCAGCTGCTCGCGTTCGGGCGCAGGCAGATCCTGCAGCCACGCCTCATCTCGGTGAACGACGTGATCCGAGGCGTCCAGGGCGTCCTGCACCGGATGATCGGCGAGCACTACGAGCTGCTCATGCGTCTCACGGACGAGCCCGCGCAGGTTCTCGTGGATCCCGGCCAGGTGGAGCGGATCCTCTTCAACCTCGTGCTGAACGCGCGTGACGCCATGCCGGACGGCGGCTCGGTCGTCGTGGAGACGAGGGTCCAGACGTTGGGCAGCGAGTACACGAGGCGGCACGTGCCGATGCGCCCGGGCCCCTACGTGATGATCGCCGTGAGCGACTCGGGGGTCGGCATGGACCGGGAGACGCGCGAGCAGGTCTTCGAGCCGTTCTTCACGACGAAGCCCGAGGGGCGAGGCACCGGGCTCGGGCTCGCCACCGTCTACGGCACCGTGAAGCAGAGCGGCGGCTTCATCTGGGTCTACTCCGAGCCGGATCGCGGAACGACCATCAAGATCTACCTTCCACGCGCCGGGGTGGAACAGGCATCGCAGGAATCGCTCGACGAGACCGAGCGCGCAGCCCTACCCCGCCCCGGCCGCGAGACCGTGCTCGTGGTGGAGGACAACGAAGCCGTGCGGCGCGTCGCCGAACGCGCGCTGGCGCAGCAGGGCTACGCGGTGATCTGTGCGGCGGACGGCAATCAGGCGCTCGCCGTGCTCGATGCCGGAGGGCGCGCCATCGACCTCGTCGTCACCGACATGCGCATGCCGGGGCTCGGAGGGCGCGCCCTCGCCGACCGGATCGCGGCCTCCCATCCGCGCATCAAGGTGCTCTTCATGAGCGGCTATACCGACGACTCGGTGGTCCGGCACGGCCTGACGAGGGGCACGGCGTCGTCCGCCTTCCTGCAGAAGCCGTTCTCCGCCGCCGAGATCGCCGCGGCCGTACGCCAGCTTCTGGACCGCGCGCGCTGATCCGGCGCCGCGATCCCGCGCCCGAGGCTGCGCGCCTCCCGATCAGGAGCCCGCGCTCAGCATCTTGAAGTAGGAGGCCACCGAGAACCCGGTCGGATCGACCTGGTAGATCTGGGCCTTCGTGAAGTGGCCCGTCGTCGGGAAGTACGGCGGAGGCTGGGTCTCCCCGCACGGGTCGTACGCGTAGCGCTTGATGTAGCCGGTGCCGCCGGGGGTGGTGATCGTCCCCACGGCGCCGCGCGTCTTCTGGATGATGCCGCCGGTGAGGTAGAGGCACCCACGGCCGGTCAGCTCGCTCTGGCACGGATCGGCCTTCGTGGGGCCGCCCGCGTAGTTCTCGACCGTGAACTCGTTCAGGGCCAGGACGATGCCCTGGATGAACAGGTCCGGGGTGTCGTCGTACAGGTGCCAGCTGTTGCTGGACACGGGGTTCTGGGGCGTGTTCAGCTCGTTGTCGGCCACGACGACGTCATTGCCGGCGAACATGCCGAGCATGTCGGCGCAGGTCCCGAGCGACGGATCGCTCGCGTACGTGACGTCGTCGCCGATCACGACGTTGTTCGAGGCCGCGACCGTGACGTGCCCGCGCACGACGCCGCTGATCAGGACGTTGCCGCTCACGTAGATCACGCCCTTGAAGTTCGGGTTGAGATCGCGGGACAGCGGGAACAGGTACTGGGCGTCCGGCCGGCCGCTGAGGCGAGGATCCGGGGTGCCCGGATACGGAAGCCAGTGCCCTCTCCCGTCGTTGGCGACGAAGCCGCCGTTGATCGAGTCCGAGCCGCCCAGATAGCAGCGCGCCGTGGACGTCATGAGCGCCGCAGTCACGTCGTCGGTGATTCCAGAAGCACCCGACCTGTGCCGTCTGTGGTACGGGTGGAGGCTGTCCGGCACGAACGTGCTGCCGTGGTAGTCGCCGCAGTTCATCGCGTCGACCATGCCGCTCGAGGAGCCACCCGGCGGATCCGCGGAGACCCAGGCGGCGTTCGTCGACTGGTAGACCCGGAAGAACCCGTCGTCGGGGCCGGTCTTGCCCCCGTCCAGGGGGACCGTCACGAACAGGATGCGCATGTACGCCTGGCCCTCCGCGGAGGGGGCTCCGGCGGTGAACGCCGTACCGCCCGCGGTGGCCTGCGCCTGCAGCTTGGACAGGTCCGTCGTCGTGGGCATGGGGATCGGCGCGACGTTCTGCTCGTATCCCTTGTCGAACTTCGCGTACGCCGCGCCCTGCACCGTCTTGGCGGTCTGCGCGAGGCCGTGGAACTCCGCTCCGGACGGGTAGATCTTCAGGTAGTCGTCGGTGAACAGCGGACCCCAGATCTGGTCGCCCCCGCCGAACGAGATGTCGGACGGCTCGATCTGCGTGAAGTACGCGAACTTGGCGAAGCTCTCCTGGTAGATCTGCTCGCGACGTATCGCCACGCCGCCGCCCGCGTCGCGCGCGACCGACACGATGCTCCCGTAGACGCCGTACTGCCCGGAGGTGGACCCGGTGGGGCCCACGTAGATCCATCGCTTGACTCCCGGGATGGGGTTGCCGTCCGCACCGGTCACGGACGTGCCGTCCTCCAGGGTGGCGTAACCCGAGTCCGGGTAGAGGCTCGCGCTGTCGTTGATCTCGGCCCGGGCCAGCTCCGCGCCCGACAGGGCGACGTCGCTGAGCTGGCTCTGCCGGTTGTAGTACTCGTTGCCGAGCGTGTTGGCGGCGCCGATGACCGCCGCGCTGGTCGCGAGCAGCGCCACGATCACCACCACGAGCATGACGGTGATGAGCGCGAAGCCATCTCGTCCGCGGGGGTGGCTGTACATGGTGCGCTCCTTCGGAGAGTGGGTCATGGGATCGTGACCGGGCTCGACGCGGCGATCGTGGAGAGGCTCGGCGTGCAGTCCTGGGCCGCGAGCCCGTATTGGTACGTCGTGCCCGGGATGACGGCGCCGTCCTGGTACGAGTACGAGGACTTCCCCGCAGGGACCGCCACGTAGGGGTCGCCCCAACTGGTCGCTCCGTTGTCGCGACGCCAGATCACGTAGCGCACGACGTCCTTCTCCCCTCCGACCTCGTCCACCGCGGGGTTCCAGGTGAGCGTGACGGCAGGGGCCCCGTCGGACAGCGTGTCCGCCCGGGCCGTGAGCGAGACCCCCAGGATCGGCGGCGAGCCGCACGTGGCCATCTTGCCCAGGACCGCGTTGGGCAGGGGGATGAGTCGACTCAACGTCACCCGCCTCTCGGCGGCGCCCGTGAGGCCGTTCGTGGCCTGAAGGCTCACCAGGACGGCACGGATGCTGTCCGCGAGCGCGGACCGACCGGTGTCGGCCGGCGAGAGGTGGATCTTGGCGGTGTGGATGATCGGGATGAGGCTGTCCGGCACGAGGGCGAGGACGTCCTGCCCCTCGCTGTCCACGGCGAAGCGCTCATAGGAGAAGAACGGCTTCGAGCCGTCGCGCAGGAGATTGCGCGCGACCGCCTCGGGCGTCCCGTCGTTGACCTGCCGATACAGGATGTAGTCGTCGGTCCGCGCGGTGCTCGTGTCCGGCTCGAAGTAGAAGAGGATGATCTCCGCGGGGCTGCGCACGCCGGGCGCGGCCTCGTAGGTGGTGTCCGGCGTCTCGTCCGACGTGGTCGGGATGGCGATCGGGCCGGCCGGGGCGCTGACCTGCCCGTTGGGAGCCTTCGGATCGTAGAAGACGGCGAACGGATCGTCGGCGATGTTCGTCGCGTAGTTCGCGGAGAAGGCGATCGCGTCCGTGTCTCCATAAAGGAAGGACGGCTGCTCCGTGGGCACGTCCGTGCCGAGGGTCTCGAGGTTCTCGTCCAGGGTCGAGATCGCGTAGCGCGCGTTGCGCAGCGCGACGAGCCGGGTCACGGCGCTCTGGAACGCCGCGTTCTCGTGCGTGATGAAGGCGACCGAGATCGTGATCACGACCCCGAAGACGGTGAGGGCGATCAGCAGCTCGATGAGCGTCATGCCCATAGGAGCGGGGCGGCGCGGGCGGCACGGAGAAGGGGTCATGGTCGTCAAGGCTTGGCCACGACGATCTCGCGGGAGATCGACGGTATGAGCAACGGCCCCGACACGACCACCGAGATGCGCAGGTAGTCGAGCGTGACCGGCGATCCCTGCTGGACGTGCACCATGGAAGTCGTGCGCTTGTAGCCTCCGATTCCCATCACGCTGTCGTCCACTCCGGCGTAGAGCGAGTCCAGCTCCGAGTACCGGGGATCGAGACGGATGCGCGCGATCTGGTCCTCCACCGACTGCAGGGCGACCGCGCGGATCTCCGCGGTGGCGGCGGACGTGGCGAGATGGCTCGCCGAGGCGCCGAGTCCGAGGACCGCGGCCGCCAGGATCACGAGGGCCACGATCACCTCGACCATCGTGAACCCCTGTCGATTCCGGCTCAGCATGAGGGCTCCCAGCTCCCGGTGCGGTAGCTGTAGCAGCGGACCGCGCCGGTGGCGCGCTCGATGGTGAGGGCACGCACCGCCTCGGGGTCGCCCGCCATGGAGCCCTCCACGGGCTCGATGTAGACGACTCCGGAGGTGCTGGCGCTTCCGTCGCGGAGGAACGTCAGGGTCGGGTCCCCGTCGCCCCCCGCGAAGGAGATGGGGCCCGCGCCCTCCGGCAGCGCGGGGGCGCTCCCGGACCCGAATCCGATGGTCTCCGGGAGCTCGATCGTGCTGACGGCCTCGCCGGGGTCCGGCTGCCCGTTGTTGTTCGTGTCCTGGAGGACCGTGAGCTTCCGGTTCGTCACGTCGAAGGTGATCACCACGTCGTGCTGCTGCAGCACGGCCAGCCTCTGCGCCTCGTTGAGGCTCATCGCGAGCTCCTGGACGGCCGAATCGGCTCTCCACCGGCCGGGCGTGAAGAGGGGGGTCATGATGCCGGCCATGATGCTCACGAGCACGAGCACGAAGATGATCTCCACCAGCGTGAACCCACCCCGGTCCGGACGCGAGGGTCGGTGGGGGGGATTCCCGTTGCGGGGTGATCGCCGACGATCGGGAGAGCGTGTGTCCATAGGTTCTCGGCCTACACTCTGAAACCCCTGTGCAGGGGCCGTTTTGCGCCGCTTCCATGCAAGAACCGGTGCGGCGGACGGCGGGGCAATCATGAGTCGGCGAGCCGCCGGGATGACGCGACGAACGGCCCTATACGCACGGTGAACGGCTCCGGCGGAGCCGCTGCTTGCGCCCGTGCGGCCACGGAGCGGAATTGGAGTCAGCTAATCGTTGCCGAGGGGAGGAAAAGATTGAAGCCGACCGCAGTGATCGTGGACGACGACGCGCTGGCCCGGGAACGCCTCAAGGACCTGATCGTCGAGGCTCCTCTCGTCGAGGTCGTGGGTGAGGCGGCGGACGGGGCCGCGGGGCTCCGTCTCCTCGACGAGGCGAGGCCGGACGTCGCCTTCCTCGACATCGAGATGCCGGTCATGTCGGGGGTCGAGGTGCTCCGGCGGGTCCGCCGGCCCCCCGCCGTCATCTTCACCACGGCCTACGACCACTACGCCGTCACGGCCTTCGAGCTCGCCGCGGTGGACTACCTGCTGAAGCCGTTCGGTGTCGACCGCTTCCGGGAGGCCGTGGAGCGCGCGATCCGACTCGCGCCGGGATCGGGAGCGGAGGACGAGGAGCTCGATCCCGAGGCGGAGGCGGCCCGGACGCGAGCCGTCGAGGCGCTCGCCCGGGACCGGCCGCTCACGCGCCTGTTCCTGCGGGAGCGGGGGGTGATCCTGCCCGTGCCCATCGACGAGGTGGTTCGCTTCGAGGCCGACGGCGACTACGTGGTCGTGCACACCACCGAACACCGGCATCTCGTCCGCCTGCGTCTCCAGGACCTGGAGGAGCGCCTGGCGGAGCGGTTCCTGCGCGTGCATCGCTCCCACCTCGTGAGCCTGGAGCACGTGAAGCGCTTCGAGCGCCACGACGAGGATGGCCGGCTGACCGTCGTGATGTCCGATGGAACCCGGATCCTGGCCAGCCGCTCCCGGTCCCGTGAGCTCCTCCGCCTCGCGCGCTGAAGGACCGCTCCCACCGGCGCCCGGCCCGCATGCCGTGGGGCGCGCGCTCGCCACGTTCGTGGGCGGACTGCGGCGGGCGATCGTGGGGCCGTCGCCCGCCCGGGAGTGGCTCCGCGCGGCGCTGTTGCTGGAGGTGGCCGCCGCCCTTCTGGGTGGCGTGGCGCTGGCGCACCCGACGGCCCCGCTGTACCGGCAGGTGGCCGAAGAGGGGACGACGATGCTGGCCGCGCTCGCCGCCTCGGCGGCGTGCCTGGCGGCTCGCTCGACGGCCGCTCCCGGCGGAAGGGCGACGTGGCTGCTCGTCGCCCTCGGCGCCATGCTGGTCGCCCTGGGTCAGGGACTCTCCGCCCGCATCGAGCTGGTCCACCTGTACGCCGGCTTTCCGTCCGCGGCCTTCTTCCTCTTCGTGGCCTTCCACCTCGCCTTCGCCGAGGGGGCGATCCTCGCGCTGAGGCCTTCGCGCGAGCCTCGCCTGGCGGTGGAGATCGCCCTGGACGGGCTGCTCGTGCTGCTCGCCGTCTCGGCCCTGGTGCTCCGGTTCCTCCTGGACGCGCCGCTCGCCCAGGGGTGGCTTCCCCTGTCGCAGGGCGTCGCGATGCTCCTCGGCGAGTTCGCCGTCACGGCTTCCCTGTTCTTCGTCGCGCTCCTCGTGTTCTGGCGCGACGCCGAGCTGGCCGGCCCCGTGGCCGACGGTCTCCTGGTGTCCGCCCTCTTCTTCGCGTTCGGCAACATCCTGATCACGTTCGGCCTCGACACCGTCTCGGCCAGCTCGGGCACGTCGCTCTACCTCGTGCGTCTCGCGGGGTGGCTGGCGCTGAGCATCACGGCCGCCCTCGCCGTCGTCCTGCCCGAGCCGTCGCCGGCCATCGAGAGGCGCGCGCTGGCCGCACGCCGGTTCCGGCAGCTCATCATCCCCGGGGCCGCGCTCTTCCTGACCGCCTGGGCTCTCGACGCGGCACGCCGCACCACGGTGACGAGCCCCTCCCGGGCCGTCATCGGGGCCATGGGCATCGTGCTCGCGGCGCGCATCGGCGCCGCCCTGTACGCGGTCGAGAAGGAGGCGGAGGAGCGACGGAGCGCGGAGGAGAGCGCGACGCGCGCACGCATCCGGGCGCTCACCGCGCAGATGTCGCCGCACTTCCTCTTCAACGCGCTGCACTCGCTGTCGGCCCTCGTGCGCCGGGACGCCGCCGCCTCCGAGCGGGCCCTGGAGCGGCTCGGAGGCCTGCTTCGCTACGGACTGGACGCCAGCGAGCAGTTCGTGTCCGTCCGCGACGAGTGGCGCTTCGCGAGCGACTACCTCGATCTCGAGGCGCTCCGCTTCGGACCCCGTCTCGAGGTCGTCGCGGAGATGGATGAAGACGTCCTCGACCTGTCCGTGCCGCCGTTCATCCTCCAGCCGCTGGTCGAGAACGCCATCAAGCACGGCGTGAGCCCCATGCCCGGCGGCGGGCGCGTCACCGTGCGGGGCCGCCGGGACGGACCGGACCTGATCGTGGAGGTCTGCGACACCGGGCCGGGGGCGACCTCCGAAGCGATGGAGAACGCGCCGGGCGTGGGCGTTCGGGGTGTGCGGGCCCAGCTGCAGTCACATCTCGGAGAGGGATGGCGCATGGAGACGGAGACTCCCGCCACCGGAGGGTTCGTCGTGCGCCTGGTGTTGCCTGCCGACGAGGGCTGAGGCGGCCAAGCGCGCTCAGGCCGCCCTCGAGATGCGGGCGGGAGACCTCAGCAGCGCTGGGGCAGGCACACGCCGTACCGTCCGAACCTCCGCTCCTTGCAGCAGGTAGTGCGGTTGTTGCAGATCGGAAGGCCGGTGCAGTCCGGCGGCCTGCTCTGGAAGCACTGGTTGATCGTCATGCACGACGCCGCCTGGGCCGCGAGGGGGGTCGTGATCGAGGCGACGGCGGGAAGGAGCAGCGCCAGCCCGGCGGCCCGTCCCATCACCTTCAGCACCTCCTTCCGGGTGACGGGGCGGCCCTCCGTCGTGAACCCGTTGTCCTGCAGCAGCCCCGCCTTCCCGAGCCGGTGGAGGGCCATCCACACGACTGCCTCGTCCTGGGACGGGTCCAGGGCGCGAAGGCGCCGCGCGATCGCGCGGACCGTCGTCTGTCCGTCCGCCGCCCGCCACACCTCGGCCGCGGACGGATTCAGGCAGTGCGCGCGATAGCTCTTCACGTCGTAGACGAGCGTCTCGCCGTCGACCTCCTCGACGAGCAGCCCCTCCGTCCTGGCCAACGGCATGGGCCCTCGCCCGCGCCGGTGCGTGCGCATGACAGATGGATCGTCGCTCATCGTCCCTGCTCCCACTCGGTCGAGAACCG
>JBJKSF010000183.1:0-3276 GCA_046704285.1 Longimicrobiales bacterium
GCCCGGCGATCCTGCCCGTGGGCCTGCGCGCCGTGCGGGCCGCCCGCGCGGCGACAGATCTTCCGCTGGTGGGCGTGGGCGGCATCGCGCGGGCCGAGGACGCGGTCGCGTACGCCCGGGCCGGGGCATCGCTCGTGGAGATCGGGACTGCCTCGTTCGCCGATCCGCGAGCGGCCGAGCGGGTCGTGAACGGCCTCGCGCGGTTCGGCCGGCATGGGGGGCCTGCTTCGTGGGACGAACTGGTTGGCACCTTCAGGCGAGCGGAGACGGCATGACGGGGATCATCATCGCGCTGGACGAGCCCTCCTCCGAGGAGGCGCTCCACCTGGTGGACCGGCTGGGGCCGGACGGCGCGTTCTACAAGGTCGGCCTGGAGCTGTTCACGCGTGCCGGCCCCTCGGTGGTGGAAGCGCTGGCGGAGCGGGGAAAGCGCGCGTTCCTCGACTTGAAGCTGCACGACATCCCGCGCACGGTGGCCGGCGCGATCCGCGCCGTCGCCGCGCTGAACGTGGAGCTGGTGACGGTGCACGCCTCCGGAGGGCGGAGGATGCTCGAGGCCGCCCGCGACGCGGCGGACGGGCGCGTCGGCGTCCTGGCGGTGACGGTCCTGACGTCGCTGAGCCCCTCCGACATGGAGGTCGTCTGGGGCCGGGAGATCGTGTCGGTACGCGACGAGGTGGCCCGTCTGGCGGAGCTGGCCGCCCAGGTCGGCCTGAGCGGCGTCGTCGCCTCGGTGCTCGAGGCGTCGTGGCTCCGGCGCTCGGTCGGGGAGGAGTTCCTCATCGTGACCCCCGGGATCCGCCCCACCGGCGAGGATCGGGCCGACCAGAGACGGGTAGCTACCCCGGCGGACGCGGTCGAAGCCGGGGCGGATTATCTGGTGATCGGCAGGCCCGTCACGCGGGCGGCGGATCCTCGCGCCGCACTCGAGGCGGTCCTGGCCGAGGTGAGCGCGGCCAGCCCCGCCAAGGCTTGAACCCCGGCACCGGTTCCATGGCACTCAGAGTCTACAACACGCTGGCGCGCTCGCTGGAGCCCTTCGAGCCCCTGGAGAAGGGCCGGGTCCGCATGTACGCCTGCGGGCCCACCATCTACGACTACGCCCACGTGGGCAACTACCGCGCCTTCCTCTTCTACGACCTGGTCCACCGCTACCTGGAGTGGAGCGGCTACGACGTGCGCTTCGTCATGAACCTCACCGACGTCGACGACCGCACGATTCAAGGCGCCGCGGCGAAGGGGCTCACGGTGCGCGCCCACACCGAGCCGTACGGCGAGGCGTTCCGGCGCGACGCCGAGGCCCTTGGAATGCGGCCGGCCGACCGATACCCACGCGCCACGGAGTACGTCGATCGCATGGTGGCGTTCATCGAGCGGCTGATGCGCTCGGGCCACGCCTACCGTGCCGACGACGGGGCGGTGTACTTCTCCATCGCCCGCTTTCCGGGCTACGGGAAGCTGAAGGGGATCGACCTCGCCACGCTGCGCGCGGGCGCCCGGGTGGCTCAGGACGACTACGAGAAGGAGGACGCCCGGGACTTCGCGCTCTGGAAGGCGGCGTCGGAGCTGGACGAGTCGGCCGGGGCGGTGTGGAGCTCCCCGTGGGGACCCGGCCGGCCGGGCTGGCACCTTGAGTGCTCCGTCATGAGCGTGACGGAGCTGGGCGACACGCTCGACCTGCACCTGGGCGGGGAGGACCTGGTCTTCCCGCACCACGAGAACGAGATCGCCCAGTCCGAGGCGGCTACCGGCAAGCCGTTCGTGCGCTACTGGCTGCACGTGAAGCACCTGCTGGTCGAGGGGCGGAAGATGTCGAAGTCGCTGGGCAACTTCGTCACCGTGCGGGAGCTGCTCGACCGGGGCTACGATCCCGCCTCGATCCGGTATCAGCTTCTCAGCTCCCAGTACCGGCGGGAGATGAACTTCACGTACGAGGGGTTGGACGCCTCGAAGAACGCCGTGCAGCGGCTCCTGGACTTCGAGGCACGGCTGCGGGATCTGACACCCTCGGCCGATGCCGAGCCGAGCACGCTTCCCGCGCTGGCCGACGAGGCTCTGGCTTCCTTCCGCCGCGCGATGGACGACGACTTCAACTCCGCCGACGCGCTGGCCGCGGTGTTCGTGTTCGTGAACGGGGTGAATGCGGCCCTGGACGGAGGGGGGCCCGTACGGGAGGACGAGCGGGAAGGGGCCCTCGCGGCGCTCTCCTCGATCGACCGGGTCCTCGGCTTGCTCGAGGTGGCCCACCGGTCCCGGTCGCTCGACGAGGCCACGACGGCGTGGGTCGAGAGGCGGATCGAGGAGCGCAACGCGGCGCGCGCCGCTCGGGACTGGGCGGGGGCGGATGCGATCCGTGACGAGCTGGCCGAGCACGGTGTGGTCCTGGAGGACCGTGCCGACGGGACGCGCTGGAAGGTCGTGAACTGAGCCGGCTGCCACCCCGGCCCCGTGCGCGCAACGCCGGGCGGCGGCGCCCGAAACTTGTCCATCCCTCGTGCGAGGGTCACCTTCTCGGTGGTTGGAGAGGCTTGTCGAACCGGGCAAGGACGGCAGGGATGGGCCCGTTCGAGCGCGACGCGGGACGAGCGCGCTGCCGACGCTCGCGACGATGCTGGTCGCGCTGGCCGGCTGCGCGTCCGCGACCACGCCGGGGGGCGGTTCGCCGACGTTCACGATGGGTCCGAGTCAGATCGTGTGGCACGACGCGGGGCCCCGGACGGTGAAGGGCTGGGCGACGAACATCGGCCCGGGCCCCGGCGGCGGACGGGGCGGACACCGTGTCGGTGGTGCTGGGCGAGACCACGGCGAACGGCCGGTCCGGGAGCTCGGCGACGCGGACGTTCACCGTCGCCGCGGGACCCGTCGCCTACGTGGCGGATCAGGGCGACGGAACCGTGTCCGTGATCGACGTGGCGTCCGGGACCGTTACGAGCACGATCCCCGTCCGGCCCAGCGGCCTCGTCTCGGTCCTCGGGTCCGATCCGAAAGGCGTCGCGTTCGCGCCGGACGGGAGGACGGGCTATGTGGTGGACGACGTTCCGAACTACACTACCGGCTACGTCGCGGCGATCGACGTGGCCTCGGGCACGGTGAGGGCGACGATCGCGGTGGGAGCGTCCCCGGTGGGCGTCGCGATCCGCTGACCGCGGCGTGCAGGACGGGGATCTGCTGGCGTAGCTCAACTGGTAGAGCAGCTGCCTTGTAAGCAGCAGGTTGGGGGTTCGAGTCCCTTCGCCAGCTTCGCGGCTCCCGCGTCGCGTCCAACGGGAGGTCCGG
>JBJKSF010000184.1:0-16523 GCA_046704285.1 Longimicrobiales bacterium
GCCCTCCACGTTGGCGTCGTGGCTCGCGCGCTCGGCCGCGCCGCTGCGCTGGACGGGCGCCGTCTCCTTCGGCCTCGCGCTGCTCGTCCTCGCGCTCGCGATCTGGGGCGTGCACCTGACCTCCCGCCAGATCACGCGGCGGAGGATCCGCGAGCTCGCCGTGCGGCGCGCGGTGGGCGCGACGGACGGCCGCGTGCTCCGCCACGCCCTCGCCGGCACCCTGCGCACCGCCCTCTGGGGCGGGTTCGGGTCGATGATGGGCGGAGCGTTCCTGGTCGGCCTCGTCCAGAAGGGGATGAGCGTGCCCGCTCCGCCGGTCTGGGTCTACCTCGCGGTCGTGGCGGTTCTGGCGACGAGCGCGCTGTCGGCCTCGTGGAGCGCGGCGCGGGAGGCCGTGCGCGTCGAGCCTGCGGCGGTCCTGGAGTAGGGCGCGCGCTGCCGCCCATGCCCCGACGACCGATCCAGCCCGGCATCCACGCGCGCGGCGCGGAGGGAGAGCCGGCCGGCGAGCTGTCAGCCGATACGCTGCGCGACGCGTTTGCGCAGTGGGCCACGGGGGTGGCGATCCTGGCCGCACGGGACGGCCCGAGCCTCGAGGCGATCACCGTGACGGCGTTCACGCCGCTCTCCGTGGAGCCTCCTCTCGTCCTCGCCTGCCTGCACGAGCAGGCCGCCGTGCTTCCCATCGTCCTCGAGACCGATCGCTTCACCGTGAGCGTCCTCCCCGAGCACCGGCGCCGCGCCGCCACCATCGCGGCGGACCGGGTCCTCGTGCGCACGCTCCCGTTCGCCGCGGAGGGAGACCCCGTCCTCGAGGGCGCGCTGGCAGCCTTCGTGTGCCGCCTCGAGGAGCACCTCCCCGGCGGCGATCACAGGATCCTCGTCGGGGAGGTGGAGCGCGTCATCCCCGGGGCGGGCGGCGACCCGCTCCTCTACTACCGTCGTGAGTACGGAGGCTGGAAGGAGCGGTAGCCCGGCCGCGTGTCACGGCCCGCGCACGGCGCCCAGTGCCCCTGCGTGCCCTTCCGACGGTACGGAATCGGCGCGCAGCTCCGCCGTGAGCGCCCTGCGGAACAGGATGGGTCCGAACGTCTGGTTGAGCGCGATGAGCGCCAGCACCAGGCCGGCGAGGTAGGAGCCCCGCTGCGGATAGGCCTGGACGATGACCCCGGCGAGTCCCACGGCCACGCCTGCCTGCGAGACGAGGCCCATCCACACGTGACGCCGCTCCGCCTCGGAGGCTCCGGCCCAGCGGGCCCCGAGGCGCACGCCGCTCCAGATCGCCCCGGCCCGCACGAGCGCGATGGGAACGACCAGTGGGAGGAGCGGCGCCATCCCGTCGAGGTCGATCCGGGCGCCGGCGAGCGCGAAGAAGACCACGAAGACGGGGGCAGCGCTGCGGTTGGTGGCGGCCCTCAGCGCTTCCCCGCGCTCCGACAGGTTCTCGGCGGTGAATCCGGCGGCCAACAACGTCAGCAGCAGCTCGACGTGCGCGAGCCTGGCGATCTCGACGCCGAAGAACGCGACCAGCACGGCGAACAGGACGAGCTCGCCGCCGACGAAGCGCATGTAGGCCGCGATGGCGACCCCGATCGCCGCGCCGAGGAGCAGCGCGCCTCCGATCTCCCACGTGACCGCCGCGAGCGACACACCCCCCTCCGATCCGGCCGGGGGAGCCACGTGACGCACGAACGCCAGCACGGCGCTGAAGAGGATGACGACGGCGACGTCGGCCAACAGGACGATGCCGAGGCTGGTGCGGGCGACCGGGCCACGGCTCCCCGTCTCGTTGAGCAGGGCGAGCGTGACGGCCGGGGAGTGGATGATCGCCACCGACGCGAAGAGCAGCGCGAACGCGAGCGCCTCGAGGGGCGGCGCCGCGCGCAGCCCGGGAATGAACCCCCGGATCGAGAACACCAGGGCCGACAGGGCGACGAACGTGACGGTCAGCTCCACCCCCAGGATCTCGAGCAGGCCGATGCCGTGCTCGCGCACCTCCGACCACTTCAGCTCCGCCCCCGCGAGGAAGGCGATCAGGGCGATGGCCAGGTCGCTCACCGGGCCGAGCCGCGTGACACCGCCGGCCGTGACGGTACCGAGGACCTGGGGGCCGAAGAGGACCCCGGCCACCATGTACCCGACGATCTGGGGAAGCCCCACGCCGGCCCCCAGCTCCCCGACGGTGTATGCCGCGAGGATGAGGAAGCCGAAGGAGAGGAGCGTCTCAGAGCCCCGGCCCGGGTTGCCGAGCGGCAGGATGAGCCGCGCGCCGGCGAGCAGCACCAGGAGGACCAGGATGCGCCTCACGGCCGCGCCTCGGGTGGAGTCCCGACGGGACGCCGTGCGCCCCCGGGCGCGGACTTGAGGAGGGCATGGACGAGCCGCGCCCCGGCGAAGTCGGTGACCAGCACGGAAGCGAGCGCGGCCGTGAAGACCGCGTCGCCGATCGCGCTCTGGTCGTACAGCCTGTAGCTGAGGGCCACCGCGACGGCCAGCCCCCCATGTCCCACCAGGCCCCACCCCCACCGACTCCCGAGCGTCGGGATCGCGCCGTATGCCGACGCGGCCGCGGAGGCGGCGAGCACCTTCCCGGCGACGCGGAGCACGACGAACAGGACCGCGAAGACGAGCAGGTCGCCGCCGCCGGGACGCCAGGCCGCGCCCGCGAAGATGAGGAGCACGAAGTAGAGCGGACGCTCGACGCGGATGAGGACCCGGCGAATCTCGTCGCGCGCGGGCGACGTGTTCACGAGCACGAGGCCCACCAGCAGCGACGTCAGGAGCGACGAGATCCGAAGGTAGGCGGCGGCACCGCTCGTCAGGATCAGCGCGCCGGCGAGGGCCACGAAGAGGCGGTCGGCCCCCCGCTCGGAGCCGAGGAAGAGGTGGAAGAGCGCCCCTCCGACGATGCCGATCGCGAACGTGATCACTACCCATTCCGTCGGTGTGGGGGCTCGCGCCGCCCTGACCGGTGCGGTGTGCGACACCGCCAGGAGCACGCCGAAGGCCGTGATCGCGACGAGCCCGTCGACCGCGGTGGTGACGTGGAGCTGACGGACGAGCCGGCCCCGGATGCCGAGGTGACGCGCCGTGACGGCGGCGCCCGCGGGCGCCGAGGAGACCGCGATGCTCGCGAGCGCCAGGGCCGGCACCACCAGCGTGCGCGGCGCGGGTGCGAACAGGCCCATGACGAGCGCCGCGCTGATGGCGGCCATCGCGACGAAGGCGAGCGAAGCCTCGGTGAACGCGACCCGGAAGCGCGCTGCGGGGATCCGCAGGAGGTCGGCGAACGCGAACTGCGCGCCCACGAGCGCTCCGACCCACCCGAGCGCCAGCGTGAGGAACGGAGCGAAGTCGTCGAGCATGCCCGCCTGGATCACGCCGGAGACCCGGGGACCCAGGAGGGCTCCCAGGAGGAGGTACTCGGCGCCCGACACGACGAGGAAGCGGCGCGCCAGCCATTCCGAGGCGAAGTGCGCAGCCAGGTAGGCGCCGGCCACCACCAGGATGAGCAGGAGCCCGGGACTCAGGTCACCCCCCCCTCGTCGCCCAGCTCGGGCGCCAGACCGGCGACCCGCTCGACCGGCAGGACGAACGCGATCCCCGTCGCCGGCGACGCGAGGTCCCCGCACACGTCCTGGAGGAGCGCGAGCACCGGGTCGACGAGGTCCGCGGTGATCACGCTGAAGATCGTCCGGTTCCGGGGCCGGGAACCCGCGATGAGCGTCTGCAACCCGGCGAAGATGGGGATGTCCTCCGAGAGCAGACGGCCCATGCCCTCGCTGTCGATGATGGTGGCCCCCCGCACGCCCATCTCCACGAAGCCCGAGAGGATCTCGTCCAGCTTCTCGGGGTCGTTGATGACCGCCACCAGAAGGCGCATCGCCGGCCCGCTCGGCATCGACGCCCCGCTCATGGGTGTCGCGCGTCGATCGAGCGGATGACCTCGACGATGGCCCGCGCGTCGGGCGCCGCCTCCAGGCCGTCCATGAACCCCTCGTGCTGCGCCAGCCGGCAGATGCGTGCCAGCAGCTTCACGTGCTCCTGCTCCCGGCCCGCCGGCGAAAGGAGCACGAAGAAGACCCGCACCGGCTCCCTCCCACCCACGCCCGACTCGACCGGAGCGCCGCTGCGCGCGACCCCGACCACCGTGCGCTGGAGCCCGGGCACCGTCGCGTGCGGGATCGCGAGGCCCTCCCCCAGGGTCGTGGTGTGCAGACGCTCCCGCTCGAGCAGCTTCTCCGCGAGGAGCGCTTCCTCTCCGAGCCCGATGGCATGTGCGCGCGCCGCCAGCTCGTGGACGACGCCTTCCACGTCACGGGCATGAAGCCCGAGCAGGACGAAGTCCTCGCGCAGGTACTCGCTGATGCGCATAGGGCTCAGGAAGGAGAGGGGCCTCGCGACTATCGTACGTTTGCCCCGATGGACAGGAAATGCAATCGCCCCGCCGGCCCTCCTCGCCTCCCGCCCCGACCTTCGCGGACGGCTCGCGTCCTCCCTCAGAACCCTCCGAGCAGCACGCCGGTCGCGAAGACCAGGGCACCTCCGAGCCCGACCTGCAGCGCGGCGGTCAGCGCGGGGGTGTCCATGTACCGGTGGCGCACCCAGGTGATCACGGCCAGCTCGACGACGACGACCGCGATCGCCAGCGCGAGCGCGGCGTGGAAGCTCGGGACGAAGAACGGGACCGTGTGGCCGAGCCCGCCGAGAAACGTCATGAGGCCCGTGATGAGGCCGCGCACCCACGGGTGCCCTCGGCCCGTGAGGCTGCCGTCGTCCGACAGCGCCTCGGCGAAGCCCATGCTGATGCCCGCCCCGAGCGACGCCGCGAGGCCGACGATGAGCGCGTCGTGCGTCTTCTGCGTCGCGAGCGCGGCGGCGAACACCGGCGCGAGCGTGGACACGGAGCCGTCCATGAGGCCCGCGAGACCGGGCTGCACGACCTGCAGCACGAAGAGGCGGCGCCGGGTCTCGTCCTCGGTACGGCGTGCGTCCGGCTCCAGTCGGTCGGCCTCGAGCGTCTCGGCCTTGCGCTCGTGCGTGCGCTCCTCCTCCGCGAGGTCGTGCAGGAGCTGCCGGATGCCGACGTCGGTCGTTCGCGCTGCCACGCGCTCGTAGAACTGGCGCGTCTCGGCCTCCATCGTGCTGGCCTGGGCACGCACCGCGTCCAGCCCCAGCGGGCGCACCTGCCACGTCGGCCGGCGCCGCACGAAGCCGCGCACGTCCTCCTTCCGGATGAGCGGGATGTGGTCGCCGAAGCGCTCGCGGTAGAGCTCGGTGAGCCGCGCCCGGTGGCCGGCCTCCTCGTCGCGCATGCCCTCGAAGACGGCCGCCGAAGCTGGGTACGTCTCCCGCAGCCCGTCCGCATAATCCGCATAGATGCGCGCGTCCTCCTCCTCCAGGGAGATCGCGAGCGCAAGCAGCTCCTTCTCGGACAGGTCGTCGAATCGCCTCATGTTCTCTCCGTTGGTTCGCGTGTCAATCCAGCTCCGTCGCGCTCCCTCGCTCCACTCCCGAACAGCCTCAGAGGCAGCAGGCCGGCGCCCCGCGCCACCCGCTTGATCGTGAGGCCCTGGACGAGGATCGAGAACACCACCACCACGTAGGTGACGACGACGAAGACGGGCCGCTCCCCGCCGCGGGGAAGGGAGAGCGCCAGGGCGATGGCGATCCCGCCGCGCAGGCCACCCCAGGTGAGCACCCTCGTGGCATAGGGGCCGAACTCGTCGCGGATCGGGAGGAAGCGCATCGGCACCCACACGGACACGAGCCTCGCGCCGAGCAGGAGCGGGATCGTGAGCGCACCCACGAGGAGCCAGGAGGAGCGCACGGGCAGGACCAGGATCTGCAGCCCGATCAGCACGAAGAGGAGCGCGTTCAGGATCTGGTCGAGCACTACCCAGAAGTTGTCGAGCCGCTTACGGGTGCCCTCCGACATCGCGAGCATGCGCCCGCGGTTTCCCACGAGGAGCCCGGCCACGACCATGGCCAGCGGCCCCGACGTCCCGATGCGGTCGGCGAGCGCGTAGCCCGCGGTCGTCACGGCCACCGTGATCAGGATCTCCGTCGTGGGCTCGTCCACGCGGCGCAGGAAGTGGTAGGCGGCCGCGCCCAGGGCGAGCCCGTACGCCATGCCGCCCACCGCCTCCTGGAGGAACAGCCTGGCGACGGCGCCCGCCGACGCCCCCTCCCCTCCCGTGACGAGGCCGAGCACGATCGTGAACAGCACGACCGCGACGCCGTCGTTGAACAGCGACTCCCCCGTGATGAGCGTCGACAGCTCGCGCGGCGCCCCGGCGTCGGCGAGCAGCCCCATCACCGCGATCGGGTCCGTGGGCGAGATGAGCGCGCCGAACAGCAGCGCCCAGAGATACGGGATCCCGTGACCCATCGCGCGGAGGAGCTCCCACAGGGCCGTCCCTACGACGAGCGTGGACACGGTAGTGCTCACGATCGACAGCACGAGCACGGGGATCCGCACGCGCATCAGATCCTCGAGGTCCACCTCGAGCGCCCCCGCGAACAGCAGGATGCCGAGCAGGCCGTGGAGGAGCATCTGCTGGAAGTCGATGTGCGCGAGGAGCTCTGACAGCCATCTTCGCTCCGGGCCCAGGGCGCCCACGAGCAGCAGCACGACCGAGGTGACGAGCCCTCCCAGCGTGACCCCGATCGGGATCGGCAGGTGGAGATGGCGCTCGTTCAGGTACGCGAGGGCCGCCGTCAGCCCGAGCAGGGCCCCGATGATCTGGAACAAGCTCACGCGCGTCTCCTACCCGAGCTCCTGCCGGCGTCGCGCCAGCGCCTCGCCGATCCTGCGCGCCCGCGCGGAGCCCACGCCCGCGTCCCGCGCGTACGTCTCCCATCGGCCGAGCACCTCCTCGATGCGGCCCAGCGTCCGCTGCGGCGCACGGATGCCGAACGTCCGACCGAGCTCGACGAGGTCCTTGCGGGTGATCCCGGATCGCTTGCCGGCGAGCCGCATCTGATGCGCCGAGGTCCATTCGGTCCCCTGGGCGTAGCCCACGTCGTAGGCCGGCGTGAGCCGCCAGCGCCCCTCGCGGTCCATGTGGAAGGACAGGTTCTTGACGTGATCGTCCTGGTTCACGGCCAGCACGTTGAACGCGGCGCGCCGGTAGCCCTCGATCACGGCGGCGGTCGGCATCCCGAGGCGCAGGATGGTCCGGAGGTACTCCTCGTAGCTGCTCGCTCCCACGTCGTTGTAGTCGACGTGGAGCATTCCCCCGAGCGTGTGCTGGTGGAACGGCTCGTCCCCCGGCCGGTCGAACCGCGGGATCACGAGATGCGCGTGCCCCTGCGGACCCTCGAGCACGATCACCTCGACCACGTCCAGCCCGGCGTCGCGGGCCATCTCCGCGTAGGCCGCCTCGACGCGGTTGTATGGCTGGGGCGCCCCCATGCGGCCGTCGCGCGCGTCCTCACCCACGCCGTCGAACTTCAGGATGGCGGGGACGTCGCCGGGGCGGGCAGGGGCGAACCCCGAGCGGATCTCCCGGGTGGCCGGGTTGTAGCGCACGACCGCCTTGGGCCGCATGCCGCCGGCCGACGAGCCGATGCGGTAGATCTCGGGAACGACCACGTCCACGTCCCCGTCCAGGATCCGGCGAGCATCGGCCACCAGCGCCGCGATGTCCAGGGCCCGGGCCTCGGCCGCGCGCAGGGGCACTTCCTCCGGCGGGCGGAACTCGAGGGCCCCGATCCCGCGCGCGCCCACGTAGAGCAGATGCTGCACGGGCGAGAGGGCCAGCTCGACCTGGCCGTGGGCCGTGTACCAGGCCCGGATGACCTGGCGTCCGAACGCGTCCGGGAGCGCGTCGGCGAGGACGCCGGGCAGGCCCCGGAACGCTGGCTTGCGCAGGAGCTCGCGGAACTGCACGGGACCGCGCAGAGTGCGCGGCAGGTGGATCGGCGACAGGTCGAGACCGCTCTTCCGATACCCCTCGGCGTACTCGAACACCACGCTCCGGTCGTCGAGCTCGGCCACCGCCCCGACCGTCCGGCCCCACAGCTGCACCTCCGCGGATGCGATGACCTCAGCCACGCGGGGCTCCGCCGCCTCCCCTCTCCCGGATCAGCGCCATCGGGCTGACCTCCGCCTGCGGGATGAAGTCGTCCAGGGCCGTGAGGCGCTGGTAGACGCGCAGCAGGCGCACGACGGTGAGCGTCGTCGGGTTGAGTCCCCGCTCGGCGCGGGACACCGTCCGCTCGGAGAGCCCGGACATCCTGGCCGCCTCACCCATGGTCAGGGCCCGGGCGCGGCGCAGGCCCCGCAGCCTCAGGCCGAGCTCCTTCAGAACCTCCGGGTCCGTAGAATCTGGACTTATATGACTCATATCACGTTGTGCATGCCTGGATCAGATATATATGTCCCATCCAAGCTAACCGAAGCCGGGCGTGAGGGGCAAGGCGGGACCTCTCCGCGCTGCCTGCGACCTACCTCGCCGCCTCCCAGACGTTGTTCGTCCGGTCGATGTCCGGGAAGTTCCCCGCGGCGTCGAGCGTCACGGACGTCACCTTGCCCTGGACTGCATGGCGGGTCGTGATCGTCCGCGCCGCGCCGAACCACACGGACGCCGGCGCCCGCCACGACACCGTTCTGCCGTCGGCGAGCGTCGCGGTCACGTCCACCGGAGCGTACAGGCCCCCCTTGTTCTCGACCGTGACGAGGAGGTCGCCGCCCCGCCGCCGCACGCCGGTCACGGCCTGGTCCAGCCACTCCCGGGAGAAGAACCAGGGCTTCCAGAACCAGTCGAGATCCTGGCGGGTCACGTCGTCGAAGGTCCGGAAGAAGTCCCACGGAGAAGGATGCTTGTAGGCCCAGCGGTGGATGTACGTGCGGTAGGCGGCGTAGAACTCGTCGTTGCCGAGGATGGAGCGCAGCGCCCAGAGCGCCCCGGCCGGCTTCGAGTAGGCCTCGACCGTGCCCCCACCGTTCACCACGCCGGTGGAGTTGGACGGCGACATGATCTGGAGGTCCTCGTCTTCGCTCCGCACGAACGACACGTACGTGTCGTGGTCCTCCTTCACGCCGCGGCCCTTGAACGACGGCGGCAGGTAGGCGTCGGTGGCGAAGTACGTGTCGAACGTGTTGAGGCCTTCGTCCATCCAGCCGTAGCGGGTCTCGTTGCTCCCGACCAGCATCGGGAACCACTCGTGGCCGATCTCGTGCGCGGTGACCATGTCCTCGCGGTAGAGACCGCTGTCGGCGCCCACGAAGACCGTCATGGGGTACTCCATGCCGCCGCGGCCGCCCTCGGTCTCGGTGAGCTGTGGATACTCGTACGGCACCATGCGCGCGGAGTGGGTCTCGAGCGCCGAGCGCGCCATGAGCGCCACCTGGTCGAAGCGCGGCGCGCCCGGGCGGTAGAAGACGTTCACGGCGGCGTAACGGTGCGTGGCAGAATCGACCATCGCCCGCGTCGCGTCCCACAGATAGTGGTCGCCGAACGAGAACGCGACGTCGCGCACGCTGTCCGCGTCGAAGCGCCACGTCAGGCGCTCGCCCGCCGTGCCCAGCGTCGCCGTGCCCGGACCGAACTCGTCCGCGGTGAGCACGTGCACCACCTCGTCGCTCGAGGCGGCCCGATCGAGCGCGGCCCGCTCCGCCGGGGTCAGCACCTCGTCGGGGTTGGTGAGCACCCCGGTCCCTCCGACGATGAAGCCGGCCGGCAGGTTCACGCTGTAGGAGAAGTTCCCGTAGTCGAGGTAGAACTCGCCCGAGCCGATGTACTGCTGCCGGTCCCACCCGTGCAGGTCGTCGTACACGGCGATCTGGGGATACCACTGCGCGATCTGAGCGGTGGTGCTGTCCTGCATCCCCATGCGCGGGGCCCAGCGGCCGGGGATCTTGAAGTGCCACAGGACATGGAAGGTGACGTGGCCACCCGGCGGCAAGGGATCGGGCAGCGGCACCGTCATCTCGGTCCCGCGCACGCTGGCCATCCCCGGCCCCGCGTCCGCGCCCACGAGGTTGTCCGGGACCTCGAGGCGCTCACCGTCCGCCTCGAGCAGGTCGATCTGCATGCCGCGCGTCGTCGCGGGCGCCGGCTGCTGCCGCGCCGCGTCGGGCGCCATCAGGTTCTGGTAGACGTGGAAGACCACGTAGGGAAGCGTGTCGGGCGACGCATTGTGGTACGTGACCGTCTCCTCTCCGCGCAGCATCGAGTCGGCGGGAGTCACGTACGCCGAGATGCGGTAGTCGGAGGAGTTCTGCCAGTACTTCGGGCCCGGCGCTCCGGTCACGGAGCGCGTGCCGCGCGCCACCGCGCGATCGACCGAGTGCGGGACCACCACCTGGATGCGCGCGAGCGCGGGCCCTTGCTGCTGGGCCGCGAGCGGCGGCGTGAGCGCGATCGAGAGAGCGAGGAGCGCCGCCCACCCGGCGGCGTCCGTGCGAGCGTGCGTGCCCATCGTCTCCTCCCCGGTTACGGCGACTGCGAGCGCCCTGCGGCGGCAAGCCGCAATGGACCGTCGAACGAACGTGTCGGGCAGGGAGGCACCGTATTCCAATGCAAGCCGCCGAGCAAGGGTGCGTGGGTGGCGGGGCGGCCGGAGCCCCCGCACCGGCGCCGGCGCCGGCCTACGGCACCGCGACGGCTAGGGCACCCAGGTCGTGACGTCGGCCGCGGATCGGCGCGGCTTCGCTTCGGGCGTCGCGGCCGGCTCGCCGAGCTGGATCATCGCGACGATGCGCTCGCCTTCGGGAACCCCCACCGCGGCGCGGGCCCGCGGGTCGTCCATGACCGCCCCGGTCCTCACGTGCGTGCCGAGGCCCGCGGCCCGGGCGGCCAGCAGGAGGTTCTGGACGCCCATCATCGCGGCGGCGTAGTCCTCCTCGCGGATCTCGGGGTTGCCGTCGAGCGTGACGGCCACCGCGATCATGGCGGGAAGTCCGGCCTCGCCCTCCGCCACCTTCTCGGCCACCGCACGCGCCACCTCCGGATCCTCGACCCGCTTGGCCTTGCGGGCACCCAGGGCTTCACCGTACGCGCGCCGCGCCTCCGGTCCCAGCACGTAGAAGCGCCACGGCTGCGTCATGCGGTGGTTCGGCGCTTGCGCCGCCACTTCGAGCAGGCGCTCGATCTCCTCCCGGGTGACGGGCCGGTGGGTGAACTGCTTGATGGAGCGGCGGGTGCGGATGGCTTCGAGGACGTCCACGGGCAGGATCCTTCCAGAGGAGAGCGGGTGCGGGCTCCGGAATCTATCGCCTTCTCACCGTCCCTCGGTCCCGGTCGTCCGGGCCGCGGCCGGGCGCCGCTCGCGGAGACACCCGACGTTCGCGGCCCGCAGGGGCTCGGCCGCGCCGACCCGCGAGCGCGTCCCACGTCTCGCGGATCCGCTACGTGCTCAGCTAAGTTGCACGCGGCCCTCCCGCGCCTTCCACCCTTCGCGCTGGACGACGGCCATGAACGTCCGATTCCCGTCCCTCGGGGCCCTCGGGCTCCTCACGCTCCTCGCGTCACCGCTCCCCGCCCAGACGTTCCCGACCCAGGACGCCACCCTGCGGCGCATCTACGCCATCGGCATGGACAGCTCTCGCCTCGAGCCCGAGGCGCACGCCCTCTTCGACTCGCTCGGGCCCCGACTCATGGGGTCCCCGGATCTCAAGCGCGCCGACGACTGGCTCGTCGGCGTCTACGAGTCCCTGGGCATCGAGGCCCGGGAGGAGCGCATAGGCACCTGGCGGGGATGGGTTCGCGGTGCTTCGCATATCGACCTCGTCGCGCCGCGCGTGCGCACGCTCGAGGGCGAGATGGTCGGCTACAGCCCCGGCACCGGAGGGAGATCCGTCGTCGTCGGGACGATCATCCTGCCGCGCTTCCGCGACAGCACGGCGTTCGTGCAATGGCTCCCGCAGGCCAGGGGCAAGCTCGTCCTCGTCTCCGCGGCGCTGCCGACGTGCCGTCCCCAGGACGACTGGGCCATGAACGCGACGCCGGCGTCGAAGGCCCACATGGACTCGGTGATGGTGGGCCTGCAGCGGGAGTGGGCGGTCGTGCGCCCCGGCCCCGACGTGGACGGCGCGAGCGCGGGCCTGCGTGGCACGGGCTACTCGCCGGCGCTCGGCGGTGGCTCGTTGGGCCTCCGCCTCGAAGCCGGAGGCGCGGCGGGCATCGTCACCTCGCGCCCGAAGCTCTCCTGGCGAATGGACGGAGGCCGCACGCCCGAGCAGATGGTCGCGGACCAGCTGGATCCACGCCACGCCACCGGGGGCGGCGCCTACTTCGGGCTCGGCGGCGGCATCAATACGGGCTGGGGGATGATGGAGGTCTTCGAGACGTACAACACGAAGACGCCCGCCATCGCCCTGTCCTGCGAGGATTACGGTCTCGTCTACCGCCTCACGGAGGACGGGGACCGGCCGAAGCTGAGGCTCGACCTGCAGAGCAAGCTCCTCGGCGAGCAGCCGGTCTACAACGTGATCGCGACGATCCCGGGGACCGAGCATCCGGACGAGTACGTCGTGATGTCGGCCCACCTCGATTCATGGGACGGCGCGTCGGGCGCCACCGACAACGGGACGGGGACGCTCACGATGCTCGAGGCGATGCGCATCCTGAAGGAGGCGTATCCCCACCCGAAGCGCACGATCCTGGTCGGCCACTGGGCGGGTGAGGAGGAGGGCGAGGTCGGCTCGAAGGCCTTCACCGAGGATCACCCGGAGGTCCTCGCGGGTCTGGAGGCGCTCTTCAACCAGGACAACGGGACGGGTCGCATCGCGCGCATCGGAGGCGCCGGACTCGTGCACGCGCCCGAGCACGTCAACGCGTGGCTCGCCCAGATCCCCGTGGAGTTCCGGCAGCAGATCGACGGTGGAGGTCCGGTCGTCGCGGGGTGGCCCGCCGGGGGCGGAAGCGACGACTTCCCGTTCGGCTGCCACGGCCTGCCCGCGTTCGGCCTGGGCTCCCTCCCGTGGGACTACGGCACGACGACGTGGCACACCCAGCGCGACTCGTACGACAAGGTCGTGTTCGACGACCTGCGCTACAACGCGACGCTGACCGCCATGCTCGTCTATCTCGCCTCGGAGGACCCGACGCGCATCCCGCTGGACCGCGTCGACCTCGCGGCCGAGGCGCGGCGCTTCGGTGGACGGGCCGCGCGTTACGGCGCCAACGCGAAGTGGCCCGAGTGCGAGAAGGCGCCGCGCTCGACGAGCCCGCGCCTCTGGTAGGTCCGTCGCCCCCGGCCCGCCGCTCGTGACGGCGAGGGGGGAGGGCTCAAGAGCCCTCCCCCCTCTTCACGGCGACGTACTCCCTGAGGCCCACGCGCAGCGTGAACGCGTGCACGACCTCGAAGGGAGCGAGCAGGCGCTCCACCTCGGCCGGCAGCAGCTGACGACCCGCCGGCTCGGGCGGCCCCGCCACCTCCTGGGACAGGTGCCCCACGTCGCGCAACGTGAACCTGAGCGGTCGCGTGACGTGCTCACCCGAGGCGTCCACGGCCGTGTACAGGCGTGCACCCGGCGCGGTGATCTCGTCCAGCCGCTCGACCATCAGGGGCCGCTCCTCGGGTGTGAGCCAATCCAGGAAGTTCCAGGCGAGCACTACGTCGTAGAGCCGCTGCGGCTGCCGTGGCAGAGCCTGGTCGGCAGCCGCCCACGCGGCACCGTACCGCGCCGTGGGAAGCAGGTCCGCGAAGCGGATGCGGCGCGCGAAGTCGCTGTACAGCCTGAAGTGCGGCTCCGCGGCGGGGCCGAGATCGAGCACCACGTGGCTCCCGTCCGGGACCAGTCCGTCGAACAGCGCGGCCACGCCCGGAGTCGCCCGCACCACCGCGGCGGGGGCCGCCTCGGCCGGATCGTTCCGGCCGGAGGCGGCCGTGGGCGCGGGCCCTCTGGATCGCATCCAGCTCATTCGGTCGGCCTGCCGCGTCGGTCAGCTCGCCGCGCCCGCCGAGCCGGAGGCGTCCCTGCCGCCGCGGGACGGCGTCTTCGCGGAGGTACCGCCGCCCGAATCCTTTGCCGCCCCTCCGGTGCCCGTGGACGACGACCCGTCGCCTCCCATCCCGGAGGACGCGGTGGGCTCCGCAGGGGACGGGCCGCTGGACTTTCTCGCGTCGTGCCCGGATGCTCCGGAGCTCTCGGCCTTCCGTCCGGAGGCGACCCCCTCCGCCATGTCCACGAGCCCCCGGAAGTTCGCCCCGTCCTCGAGGACCACGCGGGGCGCCGTGATGTCGCCCTGGACCCGGGCGGAGCCCCGCAGGATCACCTGCTCCTGCGCGCGAAGGTCGCCCTCGACCTCCCCCTCCACCGTGACGATGCGCCCGCTGATGTTCGCCTTCACACGACCCTCGCGCCCAACCGTCACGGACTGGAGCTTCAGGTCCACCGACCCCTCGATGCGCCCCTGGATCAGAAGGTCCTCGTCCCCGCTCACGTCCCCCTTGATCGTGATCGACGGTCCGATCGTGGCCCGCTCCCCCGCGGCGGGCGCCGTTCGGACCGACGGGTGCTGGGGCGGCGGGTCGACCGGCTGCGCCGACCCCGGGACCGGCGACCCCATCTCGTCCTTCTTCCACATGGTCTTCCTCCCTGAGTGTGATGCGTCCAGATGTTCAACATCTGCTTCGGGCTCGCGCCGGCCAACCGGTGCAACAAACTTGCCAGGACTCTCGACGTGACGCGCCCCGTCCAGGGGATGACCCGTGATGGACGCGATATCACCCATGCACGGCCTCCGTCAAGAAGGAGCCCTCCTGGAGGCGGCCGCCAGGCGGTCGCCACGCCGACCACGCTTCGGTAGAATCGGGACGTGTCTCACAAGAATTTGCCGATCAGCGCTCCGACCTCGAGGCCGCCCGCCGCCGCACCATCCGGTCCGGCGGCGGGCGGCGGGCGCGCGTGGCGGGCTGCGGTCGTCATCATCCTGGCTACGGCCGCCGTGCGCATGCTGCTGGCCGCCGACGTTCCGCTGTTTCCCGACGAGACCTACTACTGGGACTGGTCACGGCACCTGGCGGTCGGCTACTTCGACCATCCCTTCGTCATCGCCCTGCTGATCCGGCTCGGCACTGCCGTTCTCGGCGCCACGCGCCTGGGCGTGCGCGCACCCATCGTGCTCGCGGGCTGCGGGGGCTCGCTCGCGGTCGCGGCGACCGCGCGCCGGTTGGCCGGGGATCGGGCGGCCCTGCTCGCGGCACTCGTGCTCACGTGCATGCCTCTGGCCGCCGCCGGGCTTCTCCTCGCGACGCCCGACGCTCCGCTGCTGCTCGCCGGCGCTCTTTCCGTCTACTTCCTGGTGAGGGCCCTGGAGGAGCCCGGGGGGAGCCGGGCGGGGTGGTGGTGGTGGGTGCTCGCCGGACTCGCGCTCGGGCTGGGGCTCGACTCGAAGTACACGGCCGTGCTCATCCCCTTGGGTGCGCTCGTCGCCCTGCTGGCCGTGCGGCGACTGCGCCCTCTGCTGACGAGGCCCGAGCCCTGGGTGGCCGCCGCGATCGCGCTGGCCTGCTTCCTGCCCGTGGTCGCGTGGAACGCCCGGCACGGCTGGGTCTCCTTCGCGTTCCAGCTCGCGCACGGGCTGGGCTCGCCGCACGGCCGGCCGCTCGACCACGAGGGCGCGATGATCGGCGGTCAGTTGGGGCTGGTGTCACCCATCCTCTTCGTGATGATGGTCATCGCGGCCGTGCAGGCCCTGCGGGGCGTACGCTCCGCCCCCCCGAGCCGGGCGGGCGCTCCGGGACCCGAGGGAGCCCGCGCGCTCCTCGCCATGATCGCCCTGGTCGTGCCGGCGTTCCTGATGCTGACGGCACTGCGGCGGTACGTGCAGGCGAACTGGCCTGCGCCGGCCTACGTCGGGGCCATCGCCGTGCTCGCGGCCCACAGGGGAGGCGTCCGTTGGCGCCGGTGGCTGGCGGCGGGACTCGCGCTGGGGGGCGCACTGGTCGCGGTCGCATACGCGCAGGCGGTCTACCCGATCCTGCCCTTGCCGCCCCTGCGCGACCCCGTCGGCCGATCCTTCGGCTACGTTCGCCTGGCCGACGACGTGGACCGGGCAGCGCGCGCGCTCGCGCGGAGCGACCCGGGATCCCGGGTCTGGTTCGCGGCCAACAACTACCACACGGCCTCGGAGCTCGCGTTCCACCTCGAGGGTCGTCCGCAGGTCTTCTCCGTCAACCTGCTGAGCCGACCCAATCAGTACGACCTGTGGCCGCGTTTCCCGGAGCGCGCGCGCCGGGGCGACACCATGATCATGGTCACCGGCTGCGACGCGCTTCCCAATCCCCTCGTCACCGTGTTGGCCACGCGCTTCCAGCGCACCGACACGCTGCCGCGCACGATCTTCCGGCGGGACGGCCGCTACGCGGGCGAGCAGTGCACGACGGTCCTGCGCGGATGGGACGGCACGTGGCCGTCGCGAGCCCAGGCCGCGGAAGAGGCCGCCGCCGCGGCCTCCAAGCTCCCCGCGGTCGCTGCGGGCGGCTGACGGGGGGGGCACGGCTCTCCCGCCTCCGAGCCGGGAGCGTGCGGGGGCCGCCCCTTCGCTCGGCGACGTTTCACGAGCGTC
>JBJKSF010000185.1:0-52233 GCA_046704285.1 Longimicrobiales bacterium
GGGCGCGTGCGCGCCGTGGGAGGCCGCTCTCGACTCGCTCGTCCCGTCGGGCTCGCTGCCCGCGGTCCGCCGTGTTCCCATCCCGGACAGCGCGGGCGCGCGGCCGTGGCTGGGCCGCCTGGACGGAAGCGCGCTGCGGGGGCGCATCGCCCGCAGGCTCTCGGGAGCCGGCACGCCCGCCCCGAGCACCGTCGCGTGGGGATGCGACACGATGAGCGCCTGGAACCTCGGAGATCCGGCCCACCCTGGAGGAGGCTGTGGCGCGTACCTTCCGGTCGTGGCGGCCGAGGGAAGCCTGACGCTCGTAGGCGGGCAGGGGCAGGGGATGCTCGTGGTCGAGGACACGCTCACGCTCGTGGACTCGACGCGCTTCTACGGCGTGCTCCTGGTCGGAGGGCTCCTGCGCCTCGGTCCCGGAGCGAGGGTCGTGGGCCTGGTCAGGGCGGAAGGAGGGGCCCAGATCGCTCCCGGAGCGCGCCTGGACGCCTCGGCGTGCTGGGCGCTGCGCGCCCTCGACGCCGCGATGGGCGTGCTGAGCCGCCCCCTGTCCACCGGCGGGCCCGAGTGGATCGGTCCACTCTGACGGGCCCGGACAGGGCCGAGTGGCTCGCCGCGGGCCGAGGCGACGCCGAGGGAGGGCCCCACTTCTTGCCGCCCGGGGGCAAAAACTGCTCTCCAGCACCCTTTACGCCCCAGGATCGTGGCGCAACTATTGGGCCAGCCCCTGGCACGGAACTTGGTTCCGCTGCCCGACGAACGACCGCAATTGCGTTCCATCGGAGCCGTCATGAATCGTAGCCGTCGAGGGTTCACGGTCCTCGAGCTGGTCATCGCGCTCGTGATCGGGAGCATCCTCACGACCATCGCCTTGACGAGCTACAAGAACGTGCAGGGCCGCTACGCCGTCCACGGAGCGCGTGACATGTTCTCCTCGCTGGTGGCCCGGGCACGGGCCCAGGCGATCCAGGGCGGCTCCACGGTCAAGGTGGTCGTGGACGTCGAGGGCGACAGCGCGTCGCTCTGGCAGAACGGGGCAAACCTCAACGAGACGGTGCACTTCTCCGACAACCACGTGGACCTGAAGTCCTCCGTCGACAACTTCGACCTGTGCATGAGCTCCCGGGGATACGCGGACACGAGCTGCAACACGTTCACGAACGCCGTGACGTTGTCGTTCTGGCAGAACGCCGACTCGGCGACCGTGCAGATCCTTCCTCTCGGGCAGCTGATCTACTGAGATGACGCGACGGCGCGCTGACCAGCGGGCACCGGCTCCCGGAACGCCCGACCGCACCCGCGGCGGCTTCACGCTCGTGGAGATCGTCGTGGCGGTCATCGTGCTCGCCGTCGGCGTTCTCGGATTGGCAGGAACCACGACCTACATCGTTCGCCAGGTGACGCTGGCGAACATGATGACCGCGCGCTCCCTCGCGCTGCAGACCGTGATCGAGGAGCTGCAGGCGATGCCGTTCGACAGCGTCGTCACCGGATCGGACTCCATCGGCCCCTTCGACGTGACGTGGAGCGCGACGAGCCAGTCCTCCGTGTCGAAGGTCGTGACGATCATCACGTCCGGCCCTGGACTGGCGACGTCCCCGTCCAGCGCGTTCGCGTCAATGGGATCCGCCGTCGCCGACACGTTCGACTACCAGGTGATCAAGCCATGAAGAGGGAGCGGGCCGGGTTCACCCTGGTGGAGATGATCGTCGTGGTCGTCCTCGGGACGCTGCTGATCGCGGCCGCCCTGGACGTGCTCATCACGGATCAGCGCACGTTCACCGTGCAGGACGCGCAGATCCAGGGGGAGCAGACGACCCGCTCCGCGCTCGGCGTCCTGACCGGGGAGCTGCGCCAGGTGAGCGCACGGGGCGGCGACCTCTTGGACATGGGCGCATCGTCGATCACGATTCGCGCCGCGCGCAAGTTCGGCATCGTGTGCGGCATCGTCCGGACGAACCCTCCGGTGATCACCGTCCTGAAGGTGGGCAGCTGGTTCGCCGACAACGACTCCGTGTACATCTTCGCGGACAACAACTCGTCGATCAGCTCCGACGACGCGTGGATCCGGGCGCAGGTGACGGCCGTGGACACCACGTCGATCTGCAACCTCGAGCCGGCCCAGGCCCTCAACTTCAACGGACAGGCCGCCCTCTTCGGGACGGGCGACAGCGTCAGCACGGGAGCCCCCGTGCGCAGCTTCGTCGACCACACGTACGGCCTCATGACCTATCAGGGGAAGACGTATCTCGGCAGGAGCGACGGAACCGCGGGCACGCCGTCGCCTCTGGTCGGCCCCCTGGACTCGTCCTCCGGCCTGCAGTTCGCATACCTGGACTCGCTGGGAGCGGTCACGACCACGTCCACGGACGTGCGCATGATCCAGATCACCATCAAGACGTCGTCGCCGGTGACGAACGCGGCTGGAAATCCCGTGTCGGACTCCACGACGACCGTGGTCTACACGCGGAACTGAAGACGCCATGACTCACGTCACTCACGTCGGGACCCTCCCGGCACGAGGAGCGACCATGATGGACACGCGAGATCGTCGGGGATTCGCCCTTCCGGCCGCCATCGGCGCGCTGGTCGTCGTGGGCGCGCTCGTCACGGCCGGCTTCTACATGGCCCGCCAGGAGGTGCGCATCGGCGCGGCGAGCCGCTTCTCGGCGATGGCCCTGGACCTGGCGCAGAGCGACATCAACAACGTGCTGGTGAACGACTCGCGGGCGCTCACGGCGCTCTCCACCTGGGGCGACACGACGCTCACCGACACCATGACCCAGGGCGTCGTATCCGTGGAGGCGACCCGCCTGTCCTCGTCGCTCTTCTACGTGGACGGGACGGCCACCGTCACGGAGGGCGGGGCCGTGTGGGGAGGGGCGACGCGCAAGGTGGGCCTCGTGGTGCGCCTGACGCAGGCGAACGTGACGCCGAGAGCCGGGCTCACGACCCAGGGAGCTCTCAAGTTCGGCGGCTCCGCCGAGATCCGCGGCGCGGACGAGATGCCCGACGGATCCAACGGCGACGCCAACTGGACCGGCGCGGGCGTGTGCGACTCGACGTCGCTGACGAACAAGCCCGGCATCCTGACGAACGACAGCACCCAGATCGACTGGAACGGGAACCAGGCCAAGATCGAGTCGGGGATGACGGGGACGCCGCTCGTGGCCCAGGACACGACCATCACGGCCGGCAGCCTCATGACCTTCGGCGACATGACCTGGGACCAGCTGGTGGCGATGGCGGACAAGGTGTACACCAGCAGCCCCGGGACCATCGGCCCCGTGGTCCTCAACGGCGTGTGCCAGACCTCGGCTCTCAACAACTGGGGCGCCCCGACGGACCCGACCTCGCCCTGCTTCAACTACTTCCCGATCATCTATTTCCCCGGGAGCCTGAGCCTCTCGGGAGGGATCGGCCAGGGGATCCTGCTCGTCGGAGGCGACCTGAGCGTGCAGGGCAACGCGGAGTTCTACGGTCCTGTCTACGTCAAGGGAACGCTCACCACGACGGGCTCCGGAGGGCACTTCTGGGGCGGTGTGGTCGCGGGCAACGCGGACCTGAGCACGAACACCGTGCTGGGCAACGCCGTGATCACGTTCTCGAGCTGCGCCGTCCAGCGGGCGATCGACAACAACCCCTCCCTGACCAAGCTGCGCCCGCTGGGCGAGCGGAGCTGGGTGGATCTGTCGAGCGTTCTCGATTGAGGCCGACCGGACCCGGCGGCGGGGGGGACGCCGGGCCGCTGTGCGTGCTGCGAAGGCCCTCCGTAGAGTCAAATGTTTATCAAAATTCGTAGTGTGGCCGATTGGCACATTGTTCTTGACAAGGCTTGACTTTCGGTAGTAATCTGGTCGCAGCATTCTTGGGAAAATATGTTCCCGGCCCTCACCCGGCGAGCGTGCGCATGGGTCTCTTCGGACGCAAGCGGTCCTCCATCGGACTGGACATCGGATCGGGCTTCGTGAAGGTCGTCGAAGTCGATCATTCGGGTGACCAGCCCGAGGTGAGTCGCGTCGTCATGCGCGCCCTCCTCCCGGACGCGATCGTCGAGGGCGAGATCATGGACTACGGCCTCATCTCCGACACGGTGCGGGGCCTCTTCCAGGAGATGGAGCTCAAGAATCCCGACGTCGTGACCGCCGTGGGCGGGCACGATGTCATCATCAAGAAGATCCAGATGGACCGGATGAAGGAGAACGAGGCCCGCGAGGTGATCCGCTGGGAGGCCGAGCAGCACGTTCCCTTCGACATCAAGAGCGTGGAGCTGGACTTCCAGGTGCTGAACCCCCACGATGAGGGACTGCAGATGGACGTCCTCCTCGTGGCGGCGAAGCGGGAGCTGGTGGACAACAAGGTGGGGCTCCTGCAGGACGCCGGCGTCAACCCCGTCGTCATCGACGTGGACGCCTTCGCGCTCCACAACGCGTTCGAGTTCAACTATCCCGGCGCGATGGAGGGGATCATCGGGTTGGTGAACGTGGGCCACGAGACCACCAACGTGAACATCCTGGAGGACGGCGTGCCGATCCTCACGCGCGACATCCCGTTCGGATCCCGCCGCATCCGCGAGGACCTGCAGAGGGAGCGCGGGCTCACGGCGGAGCAGGCGGAGGACGTGGTCCAGGCCCGGGAGACCGTCGACGACCTGCCTCGCTTCGTGGACACGTCAGCGGACGAGGTGGCCGTGGGCATCGAGCGGGCGAGCGCGTTCCTCATGACGCGGGAGGACGGGGAGGTCCTGGGCAGGCTCTATCTGAGCGGTGGCGGGGCGCGCATCCCGGGGATGGGTGAGGCGCTGGCCCGCCGCATGAACGTCGAGACGCACCTCGTGAATCCCTTCGAGCGGGTCCCTGTCCGCCCGGGAGCCGCCGGAGATCTCTCCATCGATGAAGCCGCGCCCATGCTGCTGTTGCCGCTCGGGCTCGCGCTGCGCCACTAGGCATCGACGTCGAGGCCGACCTTGATCGAAGTCAACCTGCTGCCGGGTGGAAGGAAACGCTCCGCGAGGGCTCGCGGCTTCTCCTTCAAGATGCCGAAGTTGGGCGGTGGCGGTGGTCTCCCCGCGGACCCCTACGTGCTGGGGGCGGTGGGGGCGGCCGTCGTGTCGCTGGGGTTGATGGGATGGCTCTACTTCGGCGTGCAGCACCGCAAGCAGGACCTCGAGGTCCAGGTGACCGACGCCCAGCACGACTCGATCCGGTTCGCCGACGTCATCACGAATACCAGCAAGCTGCGGGCGCGCAGCGACTCGATCGCCCAGCGCATCTCGATCATCCAGGACATCGACCAGGGGCGCTTCGTCTGGGCGCACATCATGGACGAGGTGTCGCGCGCGCTGCCCGACTACACGTGGCTCAGGAGCGTCCAGCAGGCGGGGTCGTCGGACCCGACGCTGCAGATCCGCATCGCCGGCACCACGGGCAGCAACTTCGCCCTCACGACGTTCATGCGGCAGCTCGAGTCCTCGCCGTTCCTGGACGACGTGTCGCTCACGCGCTCCGAGCAGGCCGAGAGGGGGACCCAGCTCGTCTACGATTTCGAGCTCACGGCGGACTACACGCCGCCTCCGCTCAGTGATCTGCAGACGGTTCCGCTGTTCGGCGCCGACACGGCCGCCGCGGCCGACACGACGGGGGATTGACCCATGCCCAAGTACATCCCCGATGACCCCAAGCAGCGGAACGCGCTTTTCGTCGGCATCGTCTTCCTGCTGCTGCTGTACCCGTTCTACGCCTTCTACTACAAGGGCCAGAAGGCGCAGGCGCAGGCGCTGCAGTCGCACCTGTCGACCCTGCAGAACCTGAACCGGGCGGCGCAGGTCCTGGCGGCGCGCGGCGGCGGCGACCTGGCGAAGAACATGGCGCTCTACGACCGCCAGGTGAAGAAGCTGGAGCAGCTCATCCCTTCCCAGGAGGAGGTGCCCGGCCTGCTGGACGACATCAGCGAGGTCGCGCAGCGGGTGGGCGTGAAGATCGAGGGATTCAGTCCCGAGCCGTCCGAGGCGGGGGCCTTCTACACGAAGGAGTCCTTCGACCTGTCGGTGGTCGGGGAGTACCAGCCCGTGGGCGAGTTCCTCGCCCAGATCGCTTCGCTGCCGCGCATCGTGACGCCGGTCGAGATGGACATCGAGAAGTTCGACCAACCGCAGCTCTTCCCGGACATGGACAATCCCATCGTCGCCAAGTTCAGGATCGAGACGTACGTGCTGCCCTCGCCGGCCGGAGGCCCCGCGTCGGGGACCCCGAAGAAGGCGGGAGCGTGAGATGAGGCGCCACGTCGTTCGTGCGGCCGTGCTGCTCGCGGCGACCCTTCTCGCGTGTCCGCTCGCGCTGGCGGCCCAGCAGAAGAAGCCCAAGAAGGCTCCGGTGCCGATCAAGCCGCCCCCGCTCGTCTACGAGCGCGAGGTGTTCAGCTATCCGGTGGCGGGTCGGCGCAACCCCTTCAGCCCGCTCATGGGCCTGTCGCAGGGGGGGCCGCGCTTCGATCAGCTTCGCCTGGAGGGCATCATCTACGACGCCGACAATCCGCGTGAGAGCGTGGCGACGCTGGGGACGAGCGTCGTGAGCATGTCCGCCGACAGCGCGAGCGCGTCGGTGTCGCAGCAGGGGCGCGCCTGGTACCTGAAGGTGGGACAGGTCATCGGGAATGTGAGGATCGTCGAGATCGACCGTCACCAGGTCGTGGTCGACGTAGAGGATTTCGGGACGACGACGAGGAAGATCATGCGCATCGCGAACGCAGGCCCGGAGGGAGGCACGTCATGACCTCGATGCTTGCGCTGTTGACCGGCGCGTTCCTGGCCGTGGGGGGACCGGTCACCGAGGTGGCCATCGCCCCGCAGGCCGGCCAGACCACCGTGCTGATCTCCGTGGGGGGCAGCCCGCGCTACCGCGACTTCACGATGCAGGGGCCCAATCGCCTCGTCGTGGACGTGATGGGCGCCACCCAGGGCCTGCCCCAGGCGGAGTACGCGAACGTGAACCGGGGCGGGATCGTCTCCATCCGCACCAGCCAGCTCTCGCCGGGCATCGTCCGCCTCGTCTTCACCCTCAAGAATCTGGTCAACTACGCGATCAGCCGGGACCCGAAGGGCCTCCGCATCGCGCTGCTGAACCCGGACGGCGGCACCTTCGCGCCGTGGTCGTCAGGAACCGCCGCGGTCGCCACAGGAGCGTCGGCCGCGCCGGCGGTTGCCCCGGCGGCTTCTGCTCTTGCGGCTGAGGGAGCCGCTCCGAGCGTCGCCGCGAAGGCTACGGTCGGGCCGACGCGCAGGGCGTCGGACGACTTCACGCCGACGGCGGACCCGCAGCAGAGCCAGGCCCGGCGCATCTCGATCACGTTCACGAACAGCCCGATCCAGGACGTCCTCCTCGCGTTCTCGCAGTTCTCGGGCCGCTCGATCGTCCCGGGCATCAACATCCAGACGGCAGGCCTGATCACGGCCGCCATCCACAACCAGCCGTGGGACGTCGCGCTCAACGCGATCCTGCACAGCCACGGCCTCGTGGCCCGGGAGGACACCTCCGGGATCATCGAGGTCGAGAACATCACGAACCTGAACCAGCAGGAGCAGGTCGAGCCGATCACCACGCAGGCGTACCGGATCAACTACGCGACGGCCAGCCAGCTGCAGACGGAGCTCCAGCCGATCCTCACGACGCGGGGCAAGATCACGGTGGGCGCGGCCTCCAACGAGCTCATCGTCTCGGACATCCAGCGCGTGCAGAACGAGGTCACCAGCCTCCTCAAGAAGCTCGACAGGCGCCCGCCGCAGGTGAACATCCAGACGAAGATCATCTACGTGGACCGGACCGCCCTGGCCGAGATGGGCGTGCAGTACGAGCTCAAGGACTCGCGCGGGAACCAGTTCAACCAGCTGTCGGGAGGCCAGACCGTCCAGAACGGCCAGGTCACGGCCGTGCCCCAGGGACAGGCCGTCGTCGAGCTGGGCGGCAACTCCATCGCTGCGCTGGGCAACGCGTTCACGCCGGTCACGAACCCCACGCTGAGCCTGTTGAGCTCCCTCGTGATCGGACGCTACCAGCTCGTGAGCTTCCTCGACGCGCTCGCCTCGAGGAACCTGAGCGACGTGCAGGCCACGCCGCAGGTGACCGTCTCGGACAACAGCTCGGCGAACATCATGGTGGGTCAGATCATCCCGGTGCGCGTGATCGAGGCCGGGACCGGCGCGAACTCGCAGGGTGCCTTCCCGACCGCGCAGGTCACTACCGAGAACACCGGTATCATCCTCACGGCGACGCCGCACGTCACGGCGACCGGGAGCATCCTCATGGACATCTCGGCGCAGCGGTCGTCGGCGACGCCGGCCCCGTCCGACGCCGGCTTCATCAAGAACACGCAGCAGGGACAGACCCGCGTGCTCGTGCAGGACGGTGAGACCTTCATGTTCGCGGGGCTGACCGAGAACACCAAGACGGACGTGACGACCGGGATCCCCCTCTTGATGAGCCTGCCGGTGATCGGCCGGCTCTTCCGTCACACGCAGCACCAGACGGAGCAGCAAGACCTGATCATTCTCGTGACGCCGCACATCGTGTCGAGTCCCAACTGACCGGGTCGACCGGGAGCCAACACATGCGTCGCAACGGAATCGAGGGAGCGCGTCTCGCGGCGGTGGGCGCCGCCATGGCCACCGTGCTCGCGGTCGCCGCCTGCCAGGGGACGAACCTGTTCAGCCTGCAGGGCCAGGGGGGCGCCGGGGCGGCTGGGGCGGACACCGCGGCTCCGAGCGTATCGATCCAGTCGCCCCACTCCCTGTCGGCAGTGCCGGTGGGAGACTCGGTACTGGTGCAGGCCAAGCTCACGGACAACGTGGGCGTGCGCACCGTGCGCATGTACGGGTTCGACGTGCGCGGCTCGCAGACACTGGGCACCGACACCGTGGCCCAGCGATTCGTGGAGAAGGACGTGACGCTTCCGGCGGGCATCAGCGACACGATCCTGACGCGCTATCTCCAACCCACCGCCGACAGCACGCGGGACACGGTCAGCATCGTGGTGGCTGCGTCGGACTCGTCGGGCAACACCGGGGCGGACACGGTGCAGCTGATCGTCGGGGGACCCACGGTCCAGTTCCTGGGCATGACCGACGGCCAGAAAGTCCAGGCGGGCCTGAACCTGACGCTCCGCCTCCAGGCGGTCGACCCGTCCGGCGTGAATCGCGTCGGGGTGAGCCTCACGGGGGCCGTGACGGATTCGATCGTGGAGAACCTCAACCCATCGGCCGACTCCGTGGTGCTCGACACCGTGGTGGCGATCCCCTCTGCGGCGAGGGGCGCGATCGAGGTCACCGGCACCGCCGTGAACAGCCGGGGCATCGTGGGCCAGAACGGGCCCCTCACGCTGAACGTGGTCGCGGGAGGTGGGGGCGATACGATTCCGCCGCACCTGCAGGAGACCGCAAGCGCGCCGTCCCTGATGGAGCTCGGCGACAGCGTGCTCGTGCAGGCGACGGGTGCGGACAACCTGCAGGGCACCGGGGTGGTGCGCGTGGGCTACACGGTGTTGGCGATCTCCGTCAGAAGGGCGGATACCTTGATGGAGACCGACTCGGCGACGTTCAGTCCGCCCAGGACCGGCACGGTGTCGAAGTCGTTCGGCTTCCGCCCCTTCAACGTGGACTCCCTCGGCCTGCCGGACACGCTCGACTTCCAGGTCACGTCCTGGATGCTCGACGCGGCCGGGAACTGCGCCGCGACCACGAGCACGGACACCGCCAGCCTCGCCTGCGGGACCTACAAGGGCGCCAGGGTCGCGGCGGGCCATCCGGGCCTCAACGTGCAGCGTACCATCGTGGACGGGCAGACCGTGCAGCTCCCCTCCGGCGGCCAGATCATGGACGCGGTGGTGGACACGACGCCGGGACGCCGCAAGCTCTATCTGTCCAACATCACGAACAACCGCGTCGACGTCTTCGACCTCACGACGGACCAGTTCGACCCCTCGATCGGCGTGGGCTCCGAACCGTGGGGGCTCGCGTTCAGCAGGGGCGGGGACTCGCTGTGGGTGGCGAACTCCGGCGGCGCCAATTTCGACATCATCAACGTGCCGTTGGGCCAGGACATGCCGAGCGAGCGCTTCGAGACGCCGTCGGTGCACGTGTTCAACATCCAGAGGACCCAGGGGACCACGGGGTCGGTGGAGTTCCTGGTCACCGCACTCCCGCAGGCGACGGCTCCGTCGTTCTCGGATCTGCCGGAGTTCGTGGCCGTCGACAAATTCGGGAATCTGGTCTTTTCGACGAAGACGACCTCGGTCGGGAACCTGGGGACAGCGCGTAAGGCATACTACCAGACGGGTTGGGTGACGCCCGAGGCGAAGCTGTTCGTCGAGCAGAACAAGAACAGCACGGCGACGGACAACTGGGCGGTGGCCCACATCGACTCGATCGCTCAGGTCGATACCGTCGTTCCGGGAGGGACGGGCGGGCTCGACACGCTGGCCATTCCAGAGTTCTTCGACCACGAGCCGGGATTCCCGAACCAGATCATCAAGACCGAGCTGAGGCTCACCGACCCGGACCCGATCTGCGACGCCACGGCTCGCCTCGTGGCTCAGGGCTCGGATGCCTACTGCGAGGCGTCCGCGCAATGGAACATCCCCAGCATCACGTTCCAGGACACGACGTACGTCGCGGCGTCCGGGAACGGGGACTGGGTCTCGATCGGAGAGGGCGGCGCCTCGCCGGATGGGCGGGTCATGACGTACGAGGCGCACCAGAGGGATACCACGGCGCTCACGAGCTGGCTGACGGTCTCCGACTTCCTCAGGAACGCACCCGACGAGATCCACGGCCTCGCTCTCAACTACGACGGCACGCTCGGCGTGGTGCGGGGAGGGCTCGCGGCCTACTTCATCAGCCCGCAGAGCCTCCACCTGGAGGGCCAGACGGCGATCCCGGACGCGACGATCGGGGGCGGGGCGGCGCTCGACCCGCTGAGCGCCGACGCTCCCACGTACGACAATCCGGGCGGCAAGTACGAGCCCGACACGCAACTCGCGTTCGTGCCGACCGGCGACCACACCGTGGACGTCATCGACACGTACCACTTCACGGTGATCGGCCAGGTCTACATCCGCGACATCATCACGGGGCCGCTGCGCGCCGTATTGCCGTTCCCCTCGGACAACGCGGGGCTGACCTGCGGGACGATCCCGGTCTACGACCGCTACGGCACGTTCATCGGCAACGCGATCCAGCTCTACAACGGCGGGAACTTCAACAGTCCCATCCCGCCGAACGGCAGCACGGACGACCGGTGCGTGGTCGTGAAGTTGTTCGCGCCGACGTCGAGCGGCGGCGTGGTGGTCATCAACGTCCGCAAGGGAGACATCCTCCGGGACCATCCCGACCGGTAGGAGAAGGGCCCGGAGGCCGAAGCGGGCGCGCCCCGGCGGGATCCATCCCCCGCCGGGGCGCGCGTGTTCGAGGCCGGGGCCGCCCGCCCGGCTCCGGTGCGGCTTTCGGACGCGCTCCCTTGGTGGAGCCCCCGGGCGGCCCTATATAGTTAAGGAGCACGGACGGGGGCGTGGGCTCCCGCGGATGGCATCGGCCCGGTCTGTCGCCGGGCCCTTGTCTTGTCGGCGCCGGGCGGCGCGCACGGAGGACGTTCGACGGATGCAGCGGATCTCGTTCCACACGGCCGGGGAGTCCCACGGGCGCGGGCTCGTCGCGCTCCTGGAGGGGATTCCGGCCGGGCTGTCGCTCGAGATGCGGCGGGACGTGGATCCCGAGCTCGCGCGGCGCCAGGGAGGATACGGCCGGGGCCGACGCATGCAGATCGAATCGGACCGGGCCGACCTGCTGAGCGGCGTGCGCCTCGGCGAGACGTTGGGCTCGCCGGTCGCCATGCTGATCTGGAACCGGGACTGGGAGAACTGGACCACTGCGATGAGCCCGCTCCCGCCCGAGGGGGTGGAGAACCCCAAGCTGCTCCGGCCGCACTATCTGCCGCGCCCCGGGCACGCCGACCTCGTGGGGGTGCTCAAGTACGACCGCCGCGACGTGCGGGACGTGCTCGAGCGCGCCAGCGCCCGGGAGACGGCGGCCCGCGTGGCGTGCGGTGCCGTCGCGAAGCGGCTCCTCGGCGAGTTCGGCATCCGCATCGGGAGCCACATCCGCTCGATCGGGCCCGTGGTGGCCGACGTGCAGGACGTACCCGGGGACCTGAACGCAGCGTCGGACTCGAGCCCGGTGCGTTGCCTGGACCCGGGTGCCGCCGAGCGGATGATGGCCGCGATCGACGAGGCGAAGGAGCAGGGCGACACGCTCGGCGGGGTGTTCGAGGTCGTGGCCACGGGTGTGCCGGCAGGTCTGGGGAGCTACGTCTCGTGGGACACGAAGCTGGATGGACGGCTGGCGGGAGCGCTCATGGCCGTGCACGCGGTCAAGGGCGTCGAGATCGGCCTCGGCTTCGAGGGGGCTCGCCACCCGGGCTCACGAGTCCACGACCCGATCGTGAAGGCCGACGACAAGCCCCGCACCGGGGGCCTCGGGCGCGCCTCGAACCGGGCCGGAGGCCTCGAGGGAGGCGTCACGACCGGGGAGCCTCTGGTGATCCGTGGCGCCATGAAGCCGATCTCGACGCTGCGGAAGCCGCTCGCGTCGGTGGACCTGCGCGACGGCTCACCCGGCGACGCGGCGGTGGAGCGGAGTGACGTGTGTGCGGTGCCGGCCGCCGGCGTGGTGGGCGAGGCGATGGTCGCGCTCGTGCTGGCCGACGCCTTCCTGGAGAAGTTCGGGGGTGACTCCATGGGCGAGGTGGGTAGGAACTTCGAGGGGTACCTCGCGTACCTGACCGAGCGGGGCTTCGGGGAGCGATGAGCTCGGACTCCGTGCGCCGCGTCCTTCTCGTGGGCTTCATGGGATCCGGGAAGAGCACGGTGGGGCCGCTTCTGGCCGAAAGGCTGGGGTGGCGCTTCATCGACTTCGACCGGGAGGTCGAAGCGTCCGACGGCCTGCCGGTCGCCGAGATCTTCCGGCAGCGGGGGGAGGCGCACTTCAGGCACGTCGAGGCCCGGGTCGCCGTCCGACTGCTCCACGAGGAGGCCGTGGTGCTCGGCAGTGGTGGCGGCTGGGCGGCGGGGAAGGGGCTACTCGACGGGCTGCCGAGCGGAACGGTGAGCGTGTGGCTGAGAGTGGGTGCGGCAGAGGCGCTGGCGCGCACCGCGGCGCAGTCGGGCCTACGCCCCCTCCTGGCCGGCGCCAATCCGGAGGCGACGGCGCGGGCCCTCCTCGCGGAGCGCTCGCCGCGCTACGCCCGCGCGCACTTGGCAGTGGACACCGATGGCCGCACGCCGGAAGATGTGACGGCCGAGATCCTAGAACTCCTGGAGCGTCATGGCTCCGGTCCCGCGGGGCGCCGCCACGAAGAGGCGCGCCGCAGTGAACCCTGGACGGCATCCGGATGACAGCGAAGGACCCCGACAAGCTTCTCGTCATCGTCGAGTCTCCCGCGAAGGCTCGCACGATCGGCAAGTACCTGGGCCGCGCCTACGAGGTGGCGGCCTCGGTCGGCCACGTGCGGGATCTGCCCACCAAGGAGCTGGGCGTGGACGTGGACCGCGGATTCGAGCCTCGCTACGTGACGATTCGCGGCAAGGGGAAGATCCTGGCCGAGCTGAAGAGAAAGGCCAAGCGCGCGACCCGGGTCATCCTGGCCACCGACCCCGACCGCGAGGGGGAGGCGATCGCGTTCCACGTGGCGGAGCAGCTCGGCTACGACGGCGGAGCGGGGGAGGAGGACCGGTTCCAGCGGGTCCAGTTCCACGAGATCACGAAGAGTGCGATCCAGGAGGCGATGGAGCATCCCGGACCCCTCGACATGAAGAAGGTGGAGGCCCAGCAGGCGCGCCGCATCCTCGATCGCCTGGTCGGCTACCAGGTGAGCCCCCTCCTGTGGAAGCCGATCCGGCCCGGGCTGTCGGCAGGCAGGGTCCAGACCGTGGCGCTCCGCCTCATCTGCGAGCGCGAGGAGGAGATCCGGGCGTTCGTGCAGGAGGAGTACTGGTCGATCACGGCGCACTTGCAGCGAGACGGGCAGGCGTTCGCCGCCAGGCTGCACCAGATCGACGGTAAGGCGTTCACGCTGCCGGACGAGGCATCCGCGACGGCCGTCGTCGGAGACCTGCGGGGCGTGCCGTTCGAGGTGTCGCACGTCAAGCGCAGGGAGCGGCGGAAGAACCCGGCCGCTCCGTTCACGACCTCGACCTTGCAGCAGGAGGCGGCGAAGCGACTCCGGTTCTCGGCGCGGCGCACGATGGGGCTCGCCCAGCGCCTCTACGAGGGCGTCGAACTCGGCTCGCGTGGGGCCGTGGGCCTGATCACGTACATGCGGACGGACTCCACCCGCGTGTCGGCGCTGGCGGTCGAGCAGGCGCGCGAATGGGTCTCCGGAGAGCTCGGGTCCCGCTTCCTGGCGGCGCGCCCGCAGTATTGGGCGGGGAAGCAGCAGAAGGGGGCGCAGGAAGCCCACGAGGCGATCCGACCGACCGACGTCATGATCCACCCGAGCGAGGCGGCGCGCCACCTGGAGGCCGATGCGGCGCGGCTGTACGAGCTCATCTGGCAGCGCTTCGTGGCCAGCCAGATGGCTCCCGCGCTCTACGACACGACGACCGTGGACTTCGACCTCGCCGGCGTCGGCGGCCGCGCGTACGAGTTCCGGGCGACGGGCTCGGTGGTGAAGTTCGAGGGCTTCACGCGCCTGTACCTGGAGGCTTCGGAGGCGGGCGAGCACCGCCGCCTGGACGACCTCGAGCCGCTCCCGAGCATGGAGCCGGGCGACCCGTGCGAGCTCGAGCGCTTGGAGCCCCAGCAGCACTTCACGCAGCCGCCGCCCCGCTACTCCGAGGCGAGTCTCGTGAAGGAGCTGGAGCAGCTGGGCATCGGCCGTCCGTCGACCTATGCGCAGATCCTGTCGACGATCGTCGACCGCGGGTACGTGGAGATGGACCAGAGGAGGTTCTTCCCGACGGATCTCGGGGAGGTCGTCTCGAAGCTCCTGGTCCGCATCTTCCCGGACCTCTTCGACGTGGAGTTCACGAGCAGGATGGAGGGCTCGCTGGATCGGATCGAGGAGGGCGACGTCGGCTGGCGTGCCCTCCTCGCCTCGTTCTATCCCGGTTTCCGGGAGCGCCTGGACGAGGGGCAGGCGAACTCCGACCAGATCGTCAAGGAGATCCTGGCGGCCGAGGGCGAGGTGTGCGACGTGTGCGGGCGCCCCATGCTGGTGCGCTGGAACAAGTTCGGCCGCTTCCTCGGCTGCTCCGGCTACCCGGAGTGCAAGAACACGCGCTCGCTCGACGGGCCGAGCCCGGAGGGACAGCGCCTGGGCGAGCACCCCGAGACGGGCGAGCCGGTTCTCCTGAAGGTCGGGCCTTACGGCCCCTACGTCGAGACGAGTCAGGCGTCGAGCGACGAGAAGCCGAAGCGGGTGAGCGTGCCCCGCGGGAAGGCGCCCGGCGACGTGGGCTTCGAGTACGCCCTCCGGCTGCTCTCTCTGCCGAGGACGGTCGGCCTGGACCCGAGCACCGGCGAGGAAGTCGTCACGGGGATCGGGCGCTTCGGTCCGTTCGTGCGACGGGGCAAGACGTTCGCGAGCCTGCGGAACGAGGAGGAGCTGTGGTCGCTCGGGCTCGAAGAGGCCGTCCGGCTCATCGAGGCGAAGGCATCCGGGAAGCGGATGGCCTTGAAGGACCTGGGCGAGCACCCGGAGACGGGAGCGACGGTGCAGGTGCTCGCGGGACGCTACGGGCCCTACGTGACGGACGGGAACGTCAACGCGACCGTTCCGAAGGACGTGGACCCGGAGACGATCGACATGGACGAGGCGGTGGCGCTTCTCGCGGAGGCGGCGATGAGGAAGGGCCGTGGGAAGCGGAGGCGGCGCCCGACGAAGAAGAGCACCAGGACCCGGCGCCGCTGAGGCGCTGGGAGGCCGGGTGAAGGACGTGGTGACGGTGGTCGGTGGCGGGCTCGCGGGATGCGAGGCCGCCATGCAGCTCGCGGAGCGTGGGCACCGCGTGAAGCTCGTGGAGATGCGCCCGGTGCGCGCCACTCCGGCGCACCGCACCGACCGCCTGGGGGAGCTCGTGTGCACCAACTCCTTCAAGAGCGAGGACCCGGGCAACGCACACGGCCAGCTCAAGCGCGAGATGCGCGCTCTCGGCTCGCTGCTGCTGGACTGCGCGGGACGGGCCCGGGTTGCGGCAGGATCCGCGCTGGCCGTCGACCGGAACATGTTCGCGGAGGCGATGACGGCGTCCGTGACGTCGCACCCCGCCATCGAGGTGGAGCGGACGGAGTGCGTGGAGGTGCCGGCCGGCCCGACCGTGGTCGCGACAGGCCCGCTCACCTCCGACGCCCTCGCACGCTCGGTCGCCGCCGAGCTCGGCGAGGGGACGCTCTCGTTCTTCGACGCGATCGCACCGATCGTCCACAGGGACAGCCTCGACGACGATGTGGTGTTCGCCGCGGGCCGCTTCGGGGAGGATGCCGACTACCTCAACTGCCCCCTGACGCGCGAGGAGTACGAGGCGTTCGTGTCCGCGCTGCGCGGCGCCGACGTGTATCCGGGACACGACTGGGAGGCCGTCCCCTACTTCGAGGGCTGTCTCCCCGTCGAAGTGATGGCCTCCCGTGGAGCTGATACGCTGCGCTTCGGGCCGATGAAGCCCATCGGGCTCACGGATCCGAGAACCGGACGGCGTCCGTGGGCCGTGGTGCAGCTCCGCCGCGAGGATCGAGCCGGCCAGATGTGGAACATGGTGGGGTTCCAGACCCGGCTGCGCACGGGCGAGCAACGGCGCGTGTTCGGTATGATCCCGGGCCTGCGCGACGCCGAGTTCCTGAGGTGGGGCTCCATCCACCGAAACAGCTACCTGGACTTCCCGAGGAGCCTGAGCGCCCACGGCGGCCTTCCTTCACGGCCCGACGTGGTGTTCGCCGGGCAGCTCACCGGAGTGGAGGGCTACACGGAGTCGGCCGCCAGCGGCATCCTGGCCGGCGTGAACCTGGCGCGCGTCCTCGCGGGTGAGGTGCCCGTGGTGCCCCCGCCGACCACCATGCTCGGGGCGCTCTACCGATACCTGCGCGAGTGCGATCCCGCCCGCTTCCAGCCGATGAACTCCAACTGGGGCCTGGTCGATCCGCTCGACCGGCCCGTGAAGGACCGGGCCGCTCGCCGGACGGCGCTGGCCGACCGGGCCGCTCTGGCGTTCCGGGCCTGGATGGACGCGCACGGCGTGGAGCCCGCGGGGCCGGTGCCCACAGGCGTGCGCGGCCGGGCGGAGGTCTGAGCGGATGGGCGTTCCGCCGGCCGAAGAGGCGGGCGAGCCATCCCGGCGCCCGGAGGCGGAGGCGTTCCTCCGGCATCTGGCCGACGAGCGCCAACTCTCCACGAACACGCTGAAGGCGTACGCGCGCGACCTGGCCGAGCTGGAGACGTTCCTGACCGAATTCAACGGGAGTCCTGCCTGGACGTGGAGCGACGTGGACCGTCTCGCGCTGCGCGGCTTCCTCGGGTGGTGCCGGCGGGGTGGGCGAAGCCGCAGGACCGCGGCCCGCAAGCTGTCCGCGGTCCGCACGTTCTTCCGCTTCCTGCACAGGGAGGACCTCGTCCCGGGGAACCCCACGCGCGCCGTGCGCGCGCCCAGGATCGACAAGCGCCTTCCGGGTCACCTGAGCGCGGCCGACGTGCGCGCCGTGTTCGACGCGGCGGAGGCCGCGGCGGCGGAGAACACGCTCTCGGGGACGCGTGACCTCCTCATCATGGAGATGCTGTACGGGAGCGGGCTGAGGCTGTCCGAGCTGCACGGGATGAACCTGCAGGATCTCGATCGCGAAGGCGGCCTGGTGCGCGTGCGCGGCAAGGGGGACAAAGAGCGCATCGTGCCGGTCTCCGGCGCCGCCCTGCACGCGCTGGCGCGCTACGAGCCGAGGCGCGCCGAGACGCTGGCCTCGGCAGGGCGATCGACGGACCGCTCGGCGCTGTTGGTGAATGCGCGCGGCGGCAGGCTCTCGCGGCGCTCGATCCAGACCCGGGTGCACCGGTGCCTGGAAGCGGCTCCCGCGGCCAGCGGGCTGTCCGCTCACGCGCTCAGGCACTCCTTCGCGACCCACTTGCTGGAGCGTGGCGCGGACCTCATGGCGGTGAAGGAGCTGCTCGGCCATGCGTCGCTCAGGACCACGCAGATCTACACGCACACGACCAAGGAACGGCTGCTGCGCGTGTACCGGGCGTCGCACCCCAGGTCCTAGGACCCACATGCCGGGCGGCCCCTGGGAGCGCGCGCGCCGCTTCCCCTCTCCCGTCTGCCAATTAGGCAGTCGCGCTGTTATCTTCCGGTCCCCTCCCGACTCTTCGACCCCGAGAAAGACAAGCGCCATGACCCTTCCAGAAGTCCGGGCCACCACCGTCTTGGCGGTGCGCCGCAACGGCCGCGTCGCGATGGGCGGCGACGGCCAGGTGACCATGTCGGACACGGTAGTGAAGCGCAGCGCCCGCAAGGTCCGCATGCTCAAGGACGGGCGGATCCTCGCCGGGTTCGCCGGCGCGGTGGCGGACGCCTTCGCGCTCTTCGAGAAGCTCGAGGAGAAGCTGGAGCGCTTTCCGGCCAACCTCACGCGGGCGGTCGTGGAGCTCGCCAAGGACTGGCGCACCGACCGCTACCTGCGCCGCCTCAACGCGCTTCTCGCCGTCGCGGACAGCGACCACCTCTTCGTGGTGAGCGGCGACGGGGACGTGATCGAGCCGGACGACGACATCATCGGGATCGGATCCGGCGGCACGTACGCCCTGGCGGCTGCGCGGGCCCTGATGGCGCACACGGAACTGGATGCGGCGGCCATCGTGCGGCACGCGATGGAGATCGCGGGCGACATCTGCGTCTATACGAACAAGGACATCGTCGTCCTCGAGTTGGACGGAGAAGGGAAATGACGACCGGATTGCCGGAAGAAGCCGAGGCCGTGGTGAGCGTGGAGGGCGGTGGAGCGGCGGAGGCTCCCTGGCTCGACGAGCTGACGCCGCGCCAGATCGTGGCGGAGCTGGACAAGTACATCGTCGGACAGGACGAGGCGAAGAAGGCCGTGGCGATCGTGCTGCGCAACCGCTGGCGACGGCAGCGGGTGTCGGAGGATCTGCGCGAGGAGATCCTGCCCAACAACCTCATCCTGATCGGGCCCACCGGGGTGGGCAAGACCGAGATCGCGCGCAGGCTCGCGCGCCTGGCAGGGGCACCGTTCCTGAAGGTCGAGGCCTCGAAGTTCACGGAGGTCGGCTACGTGGGCCGGGACGTCGAGTCGATGATCCGGGACCTGGTGGACATCTCCGTCAACCTGGTGCGCGCCGAGCGCGAGGACGACGTCCAGGACCTGGGCGAGGAGCGCGTGGAGGAGCGCTTGCTGGATCTCCTCCTGCCACCCGTCGGGCCCCAGGAGCCGGCGCCCGGCTCCGATCAGGAGCAGGGGGGCGGGGAGGGGGCCAGGCCCCACGTGTTCATCGCCGGACCTTCCGGGGTCGAGTCCGACGACAACGAGAGCCTCGGGGAGCGCCGCCGCAGGACCCGCGAGAAGCTCCGCCAGCTCCTGAAGGACGGCAAGCTGGAGGACCGGGAGGTCGAGATCGAGATCCAGCAGTCTCCCTCGCTCGACGGCATGATGATCCCCATGGGCGGCGGTGAGGGGATGGACTACAACTTCACCGAGATGTTGCAGGAGATGCTGCCCAAGCGGACCAAGCGGCGGACGGTCAGCGTATCCGAGGCACGCCGTATCCTCCTCCAGGACGAGCTCGACAAGCTGGTCGACATGGACGAGGTCATCAACGAGGCCCTGTATCGAGCCGAGGAGATGGGCATCGTCTTCCTGGACGAGATCGACAAGATCGCCGGGGAGCGCGGCACGGCCGGCCCGGACGTGAGCAGGGAGGGCGTCCAGCGGGACCTGCTCCCCATCGTAGAGGGCTCGACGGTCGCCACCAAGTACGGGCTCGTGCGCACGGACCACGTCCTCTTCATCGCGGCGGGGGCGTTCCACGTGGCCAAGCCCTCCGACTTGATTCCCGAGCTGCAGGGGCGGTTCCCGATCCGCGTCGAGCTCAAGAGCCTCGGCGAGGCCGACTTCGTGCGCATCCTCCAGGAGCCCAAGAACGCGCTCCTCGAGCAGTACCGCGCGCTGGTCGAGACCGAGGGGGCGTCCCTGCGCTTCACGCCCGAGGGGATCGCGGCCGTGGCGCGCATCGCCTCCGACCTCAACGAGCGCATGGAGAACATCGGGGCGCGCAGGCTGCAGACCGTGATGACCACGCTGCTCGAGGAAATCCTGTTCAACCTCCCCGAGTCCGGCTCCAAGGACCTCGAGGTGGATGCCGACTTCGTGCACGAGCGCCTGAAGAGTCTCGCCGCTGACGAGGATCTGAGGCGCTACATCCTCTGAGGTGCGCTCTCCCACCGTCCCACTCCACCCTTTGGATTCCTGGTGAGCCATGACCTCCGGCAAGCGTGACTTCCTCTCCCTCGCCGACTACACGCGGACCGAGCTCGGCGCGCTTCTCGATCACGCCAGCCGCCTGAAGAAAGGGGAGGCGCGGGGCACCCCCCTGCAGGGCAAGAGCCTCGCGATGATCTTCCGCAAGAGCTCGACCCGCACGCGTGTCTCGTTCGAGGTGGGGATGACGCAGCTCGGCGGGCACGCGCTCTTCCTCTCGGACCGCGACAGCCAGATGGGGCGCGGGGAGTCGCTCCACGACACCGCCCGGGTCCTTTCGGGCTACGTGGACGGCATCATGATCCGCACCTTCGCCCATCACGAGGCCGAGGAGCTCGCGCGGCACGCGTCCGTTCCCGTCATCAACGGGCTCACCGACCTGCTGCATCCCTGCCAGGTCCTGGCCGACCTGCAGACGGTGCGCGAGGAGTTCGGGCCGGAGCTCGAGCGCTTGACCGTCGCGTGGATCGGCGACGGGAACAACATGGCGAACTCGTGGCTGAACGCAGCGTATCGACTCGGGTTCACGCTGCGCCTCGCGTGCCCCGAAGGCTACGAGCCGGACGCCTCGATCCTCAGTCAGGCGCGGCGGGGGACCGACGTCCTCCTCACCCACGACCCGGCTGAAGCCGCGGAGGGGGCCCACGTGGTCACGACGGACGTGTGGGCGTCGATGGGTCAAGAAGGCGAGTCCGAGACCCGCCGGGCCGCTTTCGAGGGCTTCACGGTCGACGAGGCCCTCATGGAGAGGGCGGCCCGTGAAGCCGTCTTCTTGCATTGCCTTCCTGCCCACCGGGGCGAAGAGGTGAGCGCGGGTGTCATCGACGGGCCCCGGTCCCGTGTGTTCCCGGAGGCGGAGAACCGCCTCCACGCTCAGAAGGCCATCCTGGTGGAGCTTCTCGCATGAACGAATCTCTCAAGCGCACCCCCCTCCACGACGAGCACGTCGCCCTGGGCGGGAAGATGGTGCCCTTCGCCGGTTACGAGATGCCCGTGCAGTATCCGTCCGGCATCACGGCCGAGCACCGCGCAGTGCGGAGCGCGGCCGGCCTCTTCGACGTCTCCCACATGGGCGAGTTCATCGTCCGCGGCCCGCAGGCGCTGGAGCTGCTCCAGCACGTGACCGTGAACGACGTCTCGAAGATCGCCGTCGGCCAGGCGCAATACTCCGCCATGTGCCGGGAGTCGGGCGGCGTGATCGACGACCTCCTGGTGTACCGCTTCGCCGATCGCTTCATGGTCGTGGTGAACGCCTCGAATCACGCGAAGGACCTGGCGTGGATCCGGGAGCAGGGGGCCGCCTTCGACGCGGACGTCCAGGACCGTTCGGACGACACCGCGCTGCTCGCGCTGCAGGGTCCCGCCGCGCGCGAGATCCTGCGGCCGCTGGCCGATATCGACGTCGACGCCGTCCTGTACTACCACTTTGCGGAGGGGTCGGTGGCCGGGGTCGCGGCGGTGATCGCCGGGACCGGATACACGGGTGAGGACGGGTTCGAGCTGTACGTGGACGCCCAGGACGCCGCGGGCCTGTGGCGCGCGCTGCTCGAGGAGGGCCGCGGCCGCGGGCTGCAGCCGACCGGGCTCGGGGCCCGGGACTCGCTCCGGCTGGAGATGGGCTACGCGCTGTACGGGAACGACCTCGACGAGGAGCATACGCCGCTGGAGTCCGGTCTGGGCTGGATCACGAAGCTGGACAAGGGAGACTTCGTGGGCCGCGAGGAGATCGTGCGCCAGAAGGAAGCGGGCGTGTCGAGGCGCCTGGTCGGGATGACGCTGACCGACCGGGGCTTTCCCCGGCCGGGGTATGCCGTCATGAGCGGAGGGCGGGGCGTGGGCGTCGTCACGAGCGGGACCGTGAGCCCCTCTCTCGGCGTGGGCATCGCCATGGGGTACGTCCCGCCGGAGCTGTCGAGCGCCGGGACGCGGTGTCAGGTGGACGTGCGCGGCCGCCCGATGGAGGCCATCGTCAAGCGCCCGCCCTTCTATACCGAAGGCTCCATCCGCCGGGCCTAGGAGCCTCCGGGTCGTGCGCGTCGGGGTCCTCACCGTGAGCGACGGGTGCTTCCAGGGCACCCGCAAGGACGAGAGCGGCGAGGTCCTCGCCTCGTGGCTCGTCGCGGGGGGACACGAGGTGGCGGCACGCGCGGTCGTTCCGGACGAGAGCCCGCGCATCACCGCGAGCCTGGTGGAGTGGGCGGACCGGCTCGCGCTCGACGTCGTGCTGACGACGGGAGGGACCGGGCTCGCGCCGCGCGACGTGACGCCCGAGGCCACGCGGGCCGTGCTCGAGCGCGAGGCCCCCGGCATCGCGGAGGCGATCCGAAGCGGGGGCTCGGGCAGCACCCCCTTCTCGATGCTCTCGCGGGGGGTGGCGGGGGTGCGGGGGCGTACGCTGATCGTGAACCTCCCGGGGAGCCCGGGAGGCGTGCGCGACGGCGCGCGGGTCCTGGAGCCCGTGCTGCGGCACGCCGTGGCGCTCATGAGCGGAAACCGGGTCGAGCACGACCCGGATGCCGCGCACAGGGCACGGGAGGAGGACGCGTGACGGACGACGTCGTCCTCCTCTCCACGCACGACCTCAAGCGGGCGGGAGAGCTCCGTGCCGGGTTCGCCGCGGCGGGGTATGGCACCGACCTCGTCACGCCGGGAGAGGACGTGGCCGGCCGTGACGGGGTCGTCCTTCTCGTGCTGACCGGGGGACTGGCCGACCGGGGAGGGGCGCTCGCGGACCAGGCGCGCGGCGCGCTGAACGTCCCCGTCCTGGGGATCAGCGAGGACGACACGCTGCTGCCCGCGCTGCGCCCCGGCTTCGACGAGGTGTTCGGCCGTGCAACCTCGTCGGACGACGTGGTGCTCGTGGGACGGACGGTCATCGAGCGCCGCCGCCTCCAGCGCATCACGGGAATCGTGGGAGAGACAGAGGCGATGCACGAGGTGCTCGAGCGTGTCGTGCAGATCGCGCCGGTCGACGCCACGGTGCTCGTGACGGGCGAGTCGGGGACGGGCAAGGAGCTCGTCGCTCGGGGCTTGCACGCCCTCTCGCCGCGCCGGCACAAGCCGTTCATCCCGGTGAACGTGGCGGCCCTCTCGGAGACACTGCTCGAGTCCGAGCTCTTCGGGCACGAGAAGGGAGCGTTCACGGGCGCGATCGATGCCCGGCGGGGACTCTTCGAGCTGGCGCACAGCGGGACGATCTTCCTCGACGAGATCGGCGAGATGCCGCTCGCCACGCAGACCAAGCTCCTGCGCGTACTGGAGCAGCGGGAGTTCCACCGGGTCGGGGGCGAGCGGATGATCCGGGTGGACGTGCGCATCGTGGCCGCGACCAACCAGGATCTGCGCCAGCTCGTCGCCATCGGGGAGTTCCGCAGGGACCTCTACTACCGCTTGAACGTCCTCCGCATCGCGTTGCCGCCCTTGAGGGAGCGGCGCGACGACATCCCGCTGCTCGTGCAGGAGTTCGTGCAGGAGGCGTCGGGCCGTCACGATCGGGCGTTCGTGGGGATCACGCCCGAGGCCATCGAGATTCTCAAGGACTACGCCTGGCCCGGCAACGTCCGCGAGCTGCGCAACCTCGTGGAATCGATGGTCGTGCTCTCGCCCGGGCGCCTCATCCGGCCGGGCGACATTCCGGACGAGGTGCGGGCGGGGCGGGGGAGGAGCCTGCTCCCGGCGCCCATCGTCAGGCCGCAGGGGGGAGCGCTGGAGAGGCGGGACCTCCGTCCGGAGCTCGAGTTCGTCTTCCGGACCCTGGTCGATCTGAGGTTGGACGTGGACGACCTGCGCCGCGCGTTCGAGGCGTATCGGCGTGAGGTGCCGGTCGCGGCGACCGGAGGGTTCTTCGCGCGGTCCGGGGCGCGGGACGTCGAGGTCCTGCCGGTCGAGGGCGTCGCCCTCGGGCGAGCCTCGGGAGAGGTGGGGGACGGCTCTGTCGGGTCCCCGGGCGCGCCCGGTCCCGCCCTGGAAGCTCCGCGGCCCGCGAACGACGGCGTGGTGGTCTTCCGCCTGGGCATGACGATGGAGGACGTCGAGCGCGAGGCGATCGTCGCCGCGCTCCGGTCGGTGGCGGGCAACCGCCGCAAGGCGGCCGAGATGCTGCGCATCGGGGAGCGGACGCTCTACCGCAAGATCGCGAAGTACGGCCTGGACGCCTGAGAAGGGACTCGAGCTGCGGGCTTTGCGCGGGCGGGCTCCGGCCGCGCCCAGGATTCAGGTGTCGGCCCCGGCCCGGGACGCGTCACCTGGATGGCCGACCGGACCGTCGAGGAGGTCGTCGAGCGCGCCGAGCAGCTCTTCCCGCCCTTCACCCGTCCGGGACGAGAAGGGCACGAGCTGATCCTCGTCCACGTTCAGCTCGTGCAGCGCGCGCTCCAGCGCGGCCGGGCGCTGGCTGCGCTTGAGCTTGTCCATCTTCGTGAGCACGACCAGCGTCGGGAGCTGCCGCTCTCCCAGATACCCGACCATCGTGCGGTCGTGCTCCGTCGGCGAGTGACGGGCGTCCACCAGGTGCACGACGCCGCGCAGCGCCGGCTCCTCGGCGAGGTACCACTCGATCAGCTCGCCCCAGGTGCGCCGGACCGACTCCGGCACGCGCGCGTATCCGTACCCGGGCAGGTCCACGAGGTAGAACCGGTCGTTGACCCGGTAGAAGTTGAGCGCCTGCGTCTTGCCGGGCGTCGCCGAGACGTGCGCGATCCTGGCGCGTGTGCGGCCGAGGATCGTGTTGATGAGCGACGACTTGCCCACGTTGGAGCGGCCCGAGAACGCGATCTGCGGCAGCCTGTCCGGCCCCGCTCCTCCCGGCCGGGCGATCGTGCCGGCATACGCGACGGTGCGGATCTTCATCCGTGGGGAAGCGGCATCCCCAGCGCCGCGGGGCTCACCGCGCTCTCGGCGCGGCTGCGCAGCGGGCTGCGCGCGAGCGCGGCGTCCATGACCTCGTCCATCGTGCGCACCTGGACGAACGTGACCTGGTCGAGCACTTCCTGCGGCAGGAGCGCGAGGTCGGAGGCGTTCGCCGCCGGCAGGACGACCGACCGGATGCCGCTGCGCAGCGCCGCCACCGCCTTCTCCTTGATCCCCCCCACCCCCAGCACCCGACCCCGCAGGGTGATCTCGCCCGTCAGCGCCACGTCGGCGCGCGTGGGCGTGTCGGTCAGCGCCGAGATGAGCGCCACCGCGATCGTGATGCCCGCGGAGGGACCGTCCTTCGGCGTCGCGCCCTCGGGGATGTGGATGTGGACGTCGATCCTGTCCTGGAAGTGGGCGTCGAGGCCCAGGAGGGCGGACCGCGAGCGCGCGTACGTCACGGCTGCCTGCGCCGACTCCTTCATCACGTCCCCGAGCGTTCCGGTGAGGCGCAGGTTCCCGTTTCCGGGGATCACGGCCACCTCGACGTCGAGGACCTCGCCGCCGGCGGCGGTCCAGGCCAGTCCGTTGGCGATGCCCACGCGCTCGGCGTCACGGTCGCGGTCGGGCGGCTGGTAGGGGGGTGGGCCCAGCAGGTCCCGCAAGCGCTCCACGTCCAGCCGCTCGTCTCCTCCTCTGCCCTCGGCCACGCCGCGGGCCACCTTGCGGGCGACACGCGAGAGTCGGCGCTCGAGCTCGCGCACGCCCGCTTCGCGCGTGTACCGGTCCACCACGAGGTCCAGCGCCTCGGGCGACAGCGTGACCCGGTCGGGGTCCAGCCCGTGCCGCTCCGCCTGCCGCCGCCACAGGAAGCGGCGCGCGATCTCGTGCTTCTCGGTGTCGAGGTATCCCGGCAGACGGATCACCTCCATGCGGTCGCGCAGTGCCTCCGGCAGGTCCTGGAGGGTGTTGGCGGTCGCCACGAAGAGGACGTCGGAGAGGTCGAATTCCAACTCGAGGTAGTGGTCCGTGAACGTGCGGTTCTGCTCGGGATCGAGGACCTCGAGCAGCGCGGCGCCGGGGTCGCCGTGGAAGTCGTGTGCCACCTTGTCCACCTCGTCGAGGAGGAACACGGGATTGCGCGTCCCGCTCCGCCTCATCCCCTGGATGATCCGGCCCGGGAGCGCGCCCACGTACGTGCGGCGGTGCCCCCGCACCTCCGCTTCGTCGCGCACGCCGCCCAGGCTGACCCGCACGAACTCGCGACCGAGCGCCTGCGCGATGCTCATGCCGAGCGACGTCTTGCCCACGCCGGGGGGCCCTACCAGACAGAGGATCGGGCCCCTCATCTCCTTCACGAGCGACAGCACCGCCACGTGGTCGAGGATCCGCTCCTTCACCTCGCCCAGACCGTAGTGCTCGGCCTCGAGGACCCGGGACGCGCGGGCTACGTCCAGATGATCCTCGGAGCGCGCCGTCCACGGCAGCGCGAGGATCCAATCCAGGTAGGTGCGGATCACCGCGGCCTCGGGCGCCACCGGGTTCAACTTCTTCAAGCGCGCGAGCTCCTTCTCCGCGCGGTCCCGAGCGTGGGAAGGTAGCTCGACGTGCAGGAGGGCCTCCTCGACTTCCGACCACTCCTCGGAGTCATCGGCGGCCGAGGCTCGCTGGACCGGTCGCAACGCCTCGCCGAGGTCCGGCAGCTCGTCTCCTCTCAGCTGCAGCTGGATCTGTCGGTCGAGCTTCGCCTCGATCCGGAGGACCTCGATCTCACGGATCAGGACCTGGCGCAACAGCTCGAGCTGGTCCGCGACGTCGGCGGTCTCCAGCAGCTCCTGCTTTTCCATCGTGGGGAGGAGGAGGTGGCCCGACACGAGATGGGCGAACCGGACGCGATCGCCCTGCGGCGACAGCACGTTCGGAAGCTCGTCGGGGATGCGCTCGTGCAGCCGCGCATACTCCGCGTAGAGCTGCACCACCCTCGATGTCAGCGCGGACAGCCCGGCCGGGACCTCCATCCCGTGCTCCGCCTCCCGTTCCACGAGGAGATCCACGGTTCCTCGCAGGGCATCGGTGGCGGTGGTCAGGCGGCGCAGCCGCACCCGTCCGAGCCCCTCCAGGACCACGCGGGCGGTACCGTCCGGGAGCGAGGACTCCTGGACGATCCGGGCCACGGTGCCGACTCGAGCCAGGTCCGCGCTGCCGGGGTCCTCGTCGGCGGGATCCTTCTGGACCAGGAGGAGAACGAGGCCGCTCCCCTCCCGGGCCTCCCGCAGGGCGGCGGTCGAGCGACGCCTTCCGATCAGGAGCGGCAGCACCATATAGGGGAAGAAGACGAGATCGCGGAGCGCGATCACCGGAAGGCGCTCGGGAATCTCGACCTGGTCTTCCACCCTCAGGAGGATCGCCATCGGGGGCCACGGCTCGGGGGATCGTGATCGCAGATGCGCGGTCGTGGCGCCGGCGCCCGAGCCGCTGCAGCATATCGTACGCGGGCGGACGCCGCAGCAACAGAGATGGTGGGCACCACCCGTGTCCGCTCGGGGCGATTGTCGCCCCGGCGACACCTTCCCGGCGCCGCTACGCCTCGAGCTTGCGCTCCTCCATGTGGAGGACGAGAAGAGGAGCCACCCCCTGCTCGACGCTCTCGGGGGTCACCACGACCTCGCGCACGTCCTTGCGCGAAGGGATCTCGAACATGACGTCGCGCATGATCGCTTCGATGATCGAGCGCAGGCCGCGGGCGCCGGTGCCGCGGGCCAACGCCTTGTTGGCGATCGCCCGGATGGCCTCGCGGTCGAACGTCAGACCGATCCCCTCCAGCTCGAACATCTTCTGGTACTGCTTGACGAGCGCGTTCTTCGGCTCCTCGAGGATGCGGATCAGGGCGTCCTCGTCGAGCCGGTCGAGATGGACCGCCACCGGAAGCCGTCCCACCAGCTCCGGGATCAGCCCGTACCGCTGCAGGTCCTCGGGCTCCACACGCTCGAGCACGTTGCCGAGGTCACCCTTCGTCTCCGTGCCCCCGAATCCGATGCGCCGCTTGCCCACTCGCGCCTCGACGATCTTCTCGAGTCCGTCGAACGCCCCGCCGCAGATGAACAGGATGTTGCGCGTGTTGATCTGGATGTACTCCTGCTGCGGGTGCTTCCTGCCTCCCTGCGGAGGCACGCTCGCGACCGTACCCTCGAGGATCTTGAGGAGAGCCTGCTGCACGCCCTCTCCGGACACGTCCCGGGTGATGCTCGGGTTCTCGGACTTGCGCGCGATCTTGTCCATCTCGTCGATGTAGACGATGCCGCGCTCGCACTCGGCGATGTTGAAGTCGGCGGCTTGCAGCAGGCGGACCAGGATGTTCTCCACGTCCTCGCCGACGTACCCGGCCTCGGTCAGGGTGGTGGCGTCCGCGATGGTGAAGGGGACGTGGAGAATACGCGCCAGTGTCTGTGCCAGCAGCGTCTTGCCCACGCCCGTGGGGCCGACGAGGAGGATGTTCGCCTTGTCGAGCTCCACCTCGTCCAGCACGCCCTGGTGGTTCACGCGCTTGTAGTGGTTGTAGACGGCCACCGCCAACGTCCGCTTCGCGAGCTCCTGACCGATGACGTACTGGTCCAGGACCTCCTTGATCTCCTGCGGGGTCGGGCTGGGAACGACAGACTCCTGGGCTTCCCGCTCCTCCTCCTCCGCGAGGATCTCGTTGCAGAGAGAGATGCACTCGTTGCAGATGTAGACGTTGGGTCCGGAGATGAACTTCTTGACGCTCTCCTTGGACTTTCCGCAGAAGCTGCACCGCAGGTGCTTGTCGTTGGTCATCGCCTACTCCTGGTCGGCGTCCCGGGGCTTCCCGTTGCTGGGCACCGGTCCCTCGAGCACCTTGTCGATGAGCCCGTACTCGACCGCCTCCTGAGGGCTCATGAAGCGATCCCGGTCCGCATCCTCCTCGATCTGGTCCACGCTCCGGCCCGTGTGCTGCGCGATGATCTCGTTGAGCCGCTCACGGATGTGCAGGATCTCCTTGGCCGCGATCTCGATGTCCGCCGCCGTGCCCTGCGCTCCCGACGAAGGCTGGTGGATCATGATGCGCGAGTTGGGCAGCGCGTGCCGCTTGCCCTTCTCCCCCGCCGCGAGCAGGACCGCGCCCATGGACGCCGCCATGCCCACGCAGAACGTGGCCACCGGGGCGCGAAGGTGCTGCATCGTGTCGTAGATCGCCAGCCCCGCGTAGACGCTGCCCCCGGGGCAGTTCACGTACATGTAGATGTCCCGCTCGGGGTCGTCCGCGTCCAGGAACAGCAGCTGCGCCACCATGATGTTGGCGACGTTGTCGTCGATGGGGCTGCCCAGGAACACGATGCGGTCCATGAGCAGGCGGCTGAAGATGTCGTAGCTGCGCTCTCCCCGGCTGGTCCGCTCGATCACATAGGGAGGGTAGATCGTCATGGTGCGTGGTCTCCTGTCGGGGTCGCCCTCAGGCGGCCGGCACGTCGGTGATCTCGGACTGAGCCTCGAGGAAGTCGAACACCTTCCGCTCCGTGATCTCCCGCTCGAGGGATTCGAGCCGCCCGGCTTTCTGGAGGCTCGCGTACACCTTCGCGGGAGTGCTTCCGTTCTTCTCGGCGATCTCCTCGATGCGCCGGTCGATCTCCTCCTGCGTCGCGGCCAGGTCCTGGGTCCCCGCGACGCGATCCACGAGCAGCAAGCGCTTGACGGCGTGCTCGGCCTCCGGACGGATTCCCGAACGGAGCTCCTCCCTCCGATCCTCGGGCATCTTGGAGGCATCTCCGATCAAGGCGTCCATGTATCGCTCCACCATGGAGCGAGGCACCTCGAAGGCGTTGGCCTCGAGGAGAAGGTCCACCAGACGGGAGCGCACCGCGGCCTCCGCCTGCTCCTCGGCGTCGCGGGAGAGGTCGCTGCGCACCGCGGCGCGCAGCCCCTCCAGATCCTCGAAGTCCCCGACCTGGTGGGCGAACTCGTCGTTCAGGGCGGGGACCTCGAGCGTCTTGCGGCCCCGGACGCCGATCTCCACGCGCTCGGTCATGCCCCGCCGGCTCTCGTCCGGGAAGTCGTCGGGGAACGTCACCGTGAACTCGCCCTGCTCGCCGATGGCCAGGCTCTTGACGGCCGCCTCGACGTCGGGGATCGCGTTGCCCTCGCCCAGCACCAGATCGTACTCCCGACCCGCGTCGGCTTCCGCTCCGTCGAGCTTCCGGATCGTCACCGCCACCAGGTCGCCGTCTTCGGCACGGCCGGCGTCGACGGGCTTCCAGATCCCGTTCTCCCTGCGCAGCCGCTCCAGGACGGCCTCCACCTGCTCGTCCCCCACGGGAGCGAGAGGGCGCTCCACCGCGAAGCCTCCCAGGCGTGACAGCTCGATCTCCGGCTGGACGTCGAAGGCCACCGAGAAGGAGAAATCCTGCTCGGGCTCCCACGTGACGTCGTCAACCTCGCCTTCGCTGATCGGGCTCAGGTTCTCGGAAGCGAGCGCCTGGCGGTAGGCGTCGCCGATGATCCGGTCCAGCGTCTCCTGCCGGACGGCGGCGCCGAACCTCGACTTCACCACGTCCGATGGTACGCGCCCCTTCCGGAATCCCTTCATCCTGACCCGCGCCGCGAGCTTGCGTGCGGCTTCCTGCTCCTCTCCCTGCACGTCGGCGGCCGGAATGGTGATCTTGAGCCTGCGGCGCCAGCGGTCCTCTTCCTGGAGGGAGATCCGGAGATGGGTCGCGTCGATGCTCATGCGTTCGGGAGCTCGTGTGGCAGAAGGGTGGGCACATGCGAAAGGGGGGACTCGAACCCCCACGGCGCGAGGCCACGAGATCCTAAATCTCGCGCGTCTACCAGTTCCGCCACTTTCGCGGGGGGTCTCGTCTCCGAAAAGATAAGCCTGGCCCGAAACGCGTTCAACGTCGGGGCGTGCCCGGCTGCGTCCTACTGCGGCATGCGGATGTTCACTACCTCGTGCGTACCGGCCGGGTTCAGGAACTGCAGGGTCACGATGTCGCCCGCTTTCACCTTGTCGAGCACGCCCGTCAGCTCCTGCGGCGTCTCGATCTTCGTGTCGTTCACCGCGACCAGCTTCCAGTGGATGAGACCCGCCACGCCGCGCCGCGCGGCCGCGCTGGCCTCGGCGACGTCCTTCACGACGATGCCGCCCGTCTGCTGGTAGCCGAGCCGGTTCGCGAGCTGCGCGTCCAGAGGCTCGACCTCGATCCCCAGCCGCTGGTCCCCGTGGATCGGGCGCACGGTGGGCTGGACCTCCGTCTGGTCGATCGGCGCTTCGCCGAGGCGCAGCCGGACGTCCATCGGATGCTTGTCCCGGTAGATCGTGAGCGTGACCTCGTCTCCCGGGTGGTGCTCGGCGACCCTCGCCTGCAGCTCGGCCGGATAGCCCACGGGCTTCCCGTCCACCTTGACGATCACGTCCTGCCGCTTCAGGATGCCGACCGCGGGACCGCCCTTCGTCACGTCCTGGACCAGCACGCCGGACACGGTCGGCAGGCCGTAGACCTGGGCGTCCTCGGCGGCGACCGGCCCGATCTGAACGCCGATCATGGGTCGCTTCACGTGGCCGTACTTGATGAGGTCCTCCATGACACGGCGCGCCAGGTTGATCGGGATCGCGAAGCCGTAGCCCTGGTAGTAGCCGGTCGTGGACGCGATCGCGGAGTTCATGCCCACCACCTGCCCGCGGAGGTCGACCATCGGCCCGCCCGAGTTGCCGGGGTTGATGACGGCGTCCGTCTGCAGGTAGTCCTCGATGGCGTAGGGCGCGGCCTTCGCCCCGTACTGGGGGTTCTCGCTCAGGTCGTTCCGGAGCAGGCTGAGCCCCCGACCGCGGGCGCTCACGATCCCGGCGGTCACCGTGTAGTCGAGCTGGGTGGAGCTCCCGAAGCCCGGGTTGCCGATGGCCAGGATCCACTCGCCCACCCGCACGTCGTCGGAGTTTCCGAGGCTGAGCGTCGGCAGGGGATGATCGGCGTCGATCTTGAGCACCGCCACGTCGGTGAACGGATCCGCGCCTACGACCTTGGCGTCGTAGTACTCCCGATTGGCCAGGTAGACCCACACACGGTCGGCGCCTTCGATGACGTGGTTGTTCGTGAGGATGTAGCCGTCCGGTGACACGATGAAGCCGCTGCCTCCCGCCATCTCGCCCTGCGAGGGAGGCTGGCCGTGGTCCGGGATGTTGAAGTACCGGCGCAGCGCATCGGGCATGTCCTGTCCCCGCCCCGGAGGACGCCGGCTCTCGATGCGGACCACGGCCGGCGTGACCTTACTGGCCAGGGCCACGAAAGCGTCGCTCAGGTCCGAGGCCGTCCTGACCTCCGCGGCGGGGATCGGCGGCGTGTCGCTGATCTCGGGGAGGTGCGCGGAGGAACGCGTCCAGCCCACCCCCGAAGCGATGCCCACCCCGAGAAGGAACGCCAGCGTGCTGTAGAACACCACCTTCGCTTTGGCTCGCAGGGGGTCGTACATGGCTCCCGGGCTCCTTGGGGATGGGCTCACGTCCACGGCGGGGACGTGAGCGCGCGGACACGTCGGTTCTTACCCGCGTCGTGCGCCCGCGTTTCCGGAGCGGAGGTCGTCCGGACGCTCGAGCCTCCCATCGCTCGACGCACGCAGGGGCGGGGGCCCCCGGGCCCCCGCCGCCCCTGAGATCGGTCGTTGCCGACCGCTGCGGGGCTACTTGTCTTCGTCGACGATCTCGTAGTCGGCTTCCACGACGTCCTCGTCGCCGGACGCCTTCGCCCCGCTCGCGGGCGGTTCGCTTTCGCGCCCGCTGCCTGCCGCCTCCTCCTCGGAGGGCGGCGTCTGCTCCGCGGACTGGCTCTGGTACATCTCCTGACCCGCGGCGCTGAAGGCCTGCATGAGCTGGTCCCGGGCGGAGTTGATCGTGGCGAGGTCGTCTCCCTTGAGGGCCTCCTTGGCGTTGGCTACGGCCTCGTCGACCCGCTGCTTGGTGCCTGCGGCGACCTTGCCTCCCCACTCGCCCAGGTCCTTCTCGACCTGGTAGACCAGCGAGTCGAGCTGGTTGCGCGCCTCGACCTTCTCCCGCCGTTGCTCGTCCTCCTTGGCGTGCTCCTCCGCGTCGCGGACCATGCGGTCGATCTCCCCGTCGGAGAGACCGCTCGAGGCCTCGATGCGGATCTTCTGCTCCTTGCCCGTGGCACGGTCCTTGGCCGACACGTGGAGGATGCCGTTGGCGTCGATGTCGAACGTCACCTCGATCTGCGGCATGCCCCGCGGTGCCGGCGGAATGCCGGTGAGCTGGAACTTCCCGATCGTCTTGTTGTCGAGCGCCATCTTGCGCTCACCCTGCAGGACATGGATCTCCACGGTCGTCTGGCTGTCCTCCGCCGTGGAGAAGACCTCCGCCTTCTTGGTGGGGATGGTGGTGTTGCGCGGGATGAGCGTCGTCATGACGCCGCCGAGCGTCTCGATCCCGAGAGACAGGGGCGTCACGTCCAGGAGCAGGACGTCCTTGACCTCTCCGGCCAGCACGCCGCCCTGGATCGCGGCGCCGACCGCCACGACCTCGTCGGGGTTCACGCCCTTGTGGGGGTCCTTCCCGAAGAAGTCCTTGACGATCTCCTGGATCTTCGGGATCCGGGTCGAGCCTCCCACGAGGATGACCTCGTCGATCTCGCTCGGCTCGAGGCCCGCATCGCTCAGCGCGCTCTTCATGGGCGGGATCGTCCGCTGCACCAGGTCGTCCACGAGTTGCTCGAACTTGGACCGGGTGAGCGTATAGTTCAGGTGCTTCGGACCCTCCTGCGTGGCGGTGATGAACGGCAGGTTGATGTCCGTCTGCATCGTCGTGGACAGCTCCATCTTCGCCTTCTCGGCCGACTCCTTGAGGCGCTGCAGCGCCATCGGGTCCTTGGAGAGGTCGATGCCCTGGTCGCGCTTGAACTCGCTCACCAGCCAGTCGATGACGCGCTGGTCGAAGTCGTCACCACCCAGGTGCGTGTCGCCGTTCGTGGACTTGACCTCGAAGACGCCGTCGCCCAGCTCGAGGACCGAGATGTCGTAGGTGCCGCCGCCCAGGTCGAACACCGCGATCTTCTCGTCCGCCTTCTTGTCGAGTCCGTACGCGAGCGCCGCGGCCGTCGGCTCGTTGATGATGCGCAGGACCTCCAGACCGGCCACCTTGCCCGCGTCCTTGGTCGCCTGCCTCTGAGCGTCGTTGAAGTAGGCCGGTACGGTGATGACGGCCTGGCCCACCTTCTGCCCCAGATAGTCCTCCGCGGTCTGGCGCATCTTCTGGAGGATCATCGCCGAGATCTCGGGGGGCGTGAACGTCTTGTCGGCGTTCGGGATCTTCACCTGCACGCGTCCGTCCGCATCGTGGCCGACCTGGTACGGGACCAGCTTCTCCTCGGCCTGAACCTCGGCGTGCTTCCGCCCCATGAAGCGCTTGATCGAGAAGACCGTGTTCTGGGGGTTCGTGATCGCCTGCCGGCGGGCCACCTGCCCGACGAGCCTCTCACCGTCCTTCGTGAACGCCACGACCGACGGCGTGGTCCGGCCGCCTTCCGAGTTGGGGATGACGACCGGCTCGCCGCCTTCCATGACGGCCACGACCGAGTTCGTGGTCCCGAGATCGATCCCGATCACTTTGCTCATCTTCAACTCCTGGACGGTTGCTTGAGGTGCGTCAGTGCGTGACCGGGGGTGCAACCATCGTGCCCGCCCGGGGGTCCGGAAAAGACCGCCAATTAGGCGCATCCGGGCCGTCTTCTGCCGTTGTGACAGACCCGCGCGGGCGCGTGCTCCGCGTTGCGGCAGTCCCGCGCCGGCACCACCTTCGAGCGGCGGGCGCCGACCCGGTCGCCGTCGCCCCCTGCAGGTCCGGCCATGTTCCTTCCGATCCGCGACGAGAATCCGACCCGTACGGTGCCGGTCGTCACCGTCCTCGTCATGGGCGTGTGCGTCGCCGTGTGGGTGCTCGTGGAGGGCGCCGGAGTCTCGCCCCGGGAGCTCACCCGCGCCGTCTGTACGTTCGGAACGATCCCCGCGCAGGTCTGGGGTGGGAACGCCGCCGCTCGGCTTCCCGTGCGCGGGCCCTGCCCGTCCGGGGGGCTCGGGTGGGAGACGCTGTTCACCTCGATGTTCCTGCATGGGAGCTGGCTGCACATCATCGGCAACCTGTGGTTCTTCTGGATCTTCGGGAACAACGTCGAGGACGCGATGGGGCGGGGGCGCTTCCTCCTGTTCTACCTCCTCGCCGGATTCATCGCCGCCCTCACGTTCGCGACCTGGAGCCCGGCCTCGGAGGCGCCCATGATCGGCGCCTCCGGCGCGATCAGCGCCGTGATGGGCGCGTACCTCGTCCTCTATCCGCGGGCGCGGATCGACACGTTCGTCTTCGTGATCGTCTTCTTCCGCGTCATCCCTCTGCCGGCCTGGCTCATGCTGGGCTACTGGATCCTCCTGCAGGGCGTGGCCTCGGCGATGGATCCGGCCGGCGCGGGCGGTGTGGCGTACGCGGCGCATCTCGGGGGGTTCGCGTCCGGCGTCATCCTCGCGCGCTTGTTCTCGGACCGGCGCCGCGTCCAGGCGAGGCGGGCGGTCCTCGCCCGCCACCGCCGGATGCGGCCTCGACACGGCTGGTGGTGAGCGGGCGCCGCGCGGATATTGCCCATCATGAAGCGACCAAGTCCGAGCGGCCCATGACGGCCAAGACCGCTGGTATGACGCCGTGAGCGTCGCGGCGCTGGGGCCGGACATCGCCGGGGCGGCCGAAGTGCTGCGGTCCCGTCTGACCTCGGTCCCGGAGGTCGTCGTGGTGCTCGGATCGGGGCTGGGCGGGCTCGCCGAGCGCCTGGAGCGTCCGGTCCAGGTCTCGTTCGAGGAGCTGCCGGGCTTCCCGCCCGCCGGAGTGTCCGGCCACGCGGGACGCTGGGTGTCGGGGCGGCTCTCGGGACGCGCGGTCGTCGTCCAGTCGGGTCGCTATCACCTGTACGAGGGATACCCGAAGGCGGTAGTGGCGGCTCCCGTGCGGCTGGCGGCCGCGCTCGGCGCGTCCTTCCTGGTGCTCACGAACGCCGCCGGAGGCGTCGCGCCGGATCTGGGGCCCGGCGACATCGTGCTCCTTCACGATCACATCGACCTGACGGCGCGGCATCCCCTGACAGGTCGGCTCCGAACTGGAGAGCGGCGCTTTCCGGACATGGGCTCCGCCTGGGATCCCGTGTTGCAGGACCTCGCGGTCGACGCGGCGCGCCGGCTTCGCATCCCCGTCCGGCCCGGTACGTACGCGGGGCTGCTCGGCCCATCCTACGAGACCGCGGCGGAGGTGCGCATGCTCGCGCGTCTGGGTGCGGACGTCGTGGGCATGTCGACGGTGGCGGAGGTGATCGTGGCCCGGGCGCTCGGGCTCCGTTGTCTCGGCCTTTCGATCGTGGCCAACCGCGCCGTCGGCCCGGGCTCCGTCCCGCTCGACCACGCGCAGGTGGTCGAGTCGGTGGAGCGGGCGGGCCGGCGTGTCGGGCGCCTGCTCGAGGCCGTGGTGGAAGCCCTCCCCGAGGCTCTTCAGCCGGGAGACGCGAAGTGATTGAGAGGCCCCCGTCCGCCGCCGAGCCCCGGGGCCGTGGCGATCGCGCGCGCCACGAACCGGATCCCGCCGTCGACGGCGTCCTCCAGCGAGGCTCCCTGCGCCAGACGCGCGGCGACCGCGGCCGAGAGCGTGCAGCCGGTGCCGTGCGTGTGCGGCGTGACCATGCGGGGGCGACGCCACGTGCGCTCGCTCCTGCCGTCCCACAGCACGTCCACGGCGTCGCCGGCCAGGTGCCCCCCCTTCACGAGTGCCGCTCCGGCGCCCATGTCCACCAGCGCCCGGGCCGCCGGGCCCAGGTCGTCCGGGGACTCGAGGTCGAGGCCCGTGAGCGCGCGTGCCTCCTCCAGGTTGGGCGTGACCAGCCTCGAGAGGGGAAGAAGCTCGTCCCGGAGCACGGCGAGGCCCGTGGTAGCCAGCAGCTGGCTTCCGGTCGTGGCCTCCATCACCGGGTCGAGGACGTAGCTCGGGAGACGGTGGTCGCGCAGGGCCCGGGCCACCACGCTCGCGATCGCCGCGCCGGCCAGCATGCCGCTCTTCACGGCGGCGGGCCGGAGGTCTCCGGCCACCGCGTCGATCTGGGCGCGAACGACCTCCGAGTCGACGACCTGGACGGCCGCGATGCCCAGCGTGTTCTGCGCGGTGACCGCGGTCACGACGCTCGTGCCGAAGACGCCGTGGGCGTGGAAGGTCTTCAGATCGGCCTGGATGCCCGCGCCCCCGCCGCTGTCGCTTCCGGCGATCGTCAGGGCAATGGGGAGCGCGGGCGGCGTCATGGAGCGGGGCCTGCTCGAATCTGGGGGGGGTGGTCGGAGCCGATGCTCGAAAGGTGGGGGCCTCCGTGCCCGTGAGCCAGCGGCGTGCGGCGCTCATCGCGCGGCTGCGCCACCGGAAGGCGCGCGAGCGGGAGCGTGCGGTCCTCGTGGAGGGCGTGCGCGCGGTCGCGGAGGCGCTGGCCTGCGGGGTCGACGTGCGCTTCGCGCTGGCCTCGCCCCGCCTGGATGCGAGCGAGGAGGGGCGTCGCCTGGAAGAACGCCTGGCGGCCGCGGGCGTGACGGTCGAGCGCGTGGACGACGAGGACCTCGTACGGCTCTCCGATACCGAACGTCCGCAGGGCATCCTGCTCGTATGCGCCCAGCCCGGGGAAGGCGCTCCCGAGCTTACGGAGGGGGGACGCTACCTCGTGCTCGACGGCGTCCAGGACCCGGGAAACGCGGGGACCCTGGCGAGGGCCGCCGTCGCGTTCGGCCTCGACGGCGTGATCGCGCTGGACGGTACCGTGGATCTCTGGGGAGCGAAGGCTGTAAGGGCGTCGGCGGGCATGGTCTTTCGCCTTCCGCTGCGGTCGAGGACGGTCGGGACGATCGCGGCGGACGCGGACGCCGCTGCTCTGAGGATCCTGCTGGCCGATCCCGACGGCGTGGATGTGGGCTGCACGGACCGGACCGGGGGGTGGGCCCTCGTCGTGGGAAACGAGGGGGCGGGCTGCCGGGACGATGTCGCGCGGCTCGCGGCGGGGAGGGTGGCCGTTCCGATGCCGGGCCCGGCGGAGTCGCTCAACGTGGGGATGGCCGGTGCCATCCTGCTGTACGCTCTGACGAGGGAGACGGACCTTGGATGAGATCTGGCTCGTGGCCGTGCTGGCAGGTCTCTTCGGCCTGACGATCGGGTCGTTCCTCAACGTGTGCTCGTTACGGTGGCCGCGTGGCGAGTCGGTGGTCTCCCCCCCATCGCACTGCCCCAAGTGCAACGCCCGCGTCCGCTGGTTCGACAACGTCCCGGTGCTGAGCTGGCTCGCGCTGCGGGGCCGGTGCCGGAGCTGCGGCGAGCCCATCTCCGTGCAGTACCCGCTGGTGGAGCTGGCGACGGCCCTCGTGTGGGCCGGGGTGTTCGCGGCGCGCGGGCCCACGTGGGAGGCCCTGCGGGGCAGCGTGTTCCTGACTCTCGTGTTCGGCATCTCACTCAGCGACGCGAGGTTCTACATCATCCCGGACGAGTTCTCGGTGGGGGGCACGGTGCTGGGGATCCTGCTGGCCTTCCTGCCTGGGGGCCTGCCCTGGGAGGAGGCGGTCATCGGCGCGGCCGTCGGATACGGCCTGCTCTGGCTCGTCGCGGTAGGAGGGACCTGGATCATCAGGAAGGTGTCACCGGGGCGGCTTGAGGAAGCCGGAGTGGACCGGGCCATGGGGGGGGGCGATGTGAAGATGATGATGATGGTGGGCTCGTTCCTGGGCGTCTGGGGCGTCGCGGAGACGGTCTTTCTGGGCTCCCTGCTGGCGCTGCTCGTGTTCGGTCCGGTCGCCACGTTGTCGAAACGACTGATCCCGCTCGGCGTGTTCCTCGCTGCGGCCGGAGCCGTCTCGTACGCGTGGGGACACGCGCTGCTCTCGTGGTACATGACCCGGATCGTGGGCCTTCCCATGTGAGACCGGAGGAGGCGTGCGGCATCGCCGCGATGCGCCGATCCGCCCCCGGGCCGCTGCCGGAGGGGAGTGCCTTCCCTACGGGTCCGAGCAGTCGCGCTGGTAGCCGCACACGCGGCAGACCAGCTTGCAGTGTCGCTCGATCATGGAGGCGCCGCACCGGTCGCAGGGGACGGGCGCGGGCGGGCCGTGCGTGGAGGCCCGGCGAGCGTCACCCGGGCCGGCCGTGGGGCGGGGATGGGCGTCGGCGCGTTCGGAGCCCTCGTCGACGGACCGGCCATCAGTGTCGGCCGACCCACGACGCCGGTCGGTCGGCTCGGGATCCTCCCTTCCGGCCCGCTCCGTCACGCCTCCTCCGGCCGGCCGACACCCTGTGCGAGGTAGGCGCGCGAAAGCTCCACGTAATGCGCGCCACCGCGCTCGACCCACCGGGCGGCGTTGCCCTCGAGCGCCTTCTTGACCCTGCCGGGCACACCGGCCACCACGCTGCGGGGCGGTATGTGCGTCCCCTCCAGGAGGACGGAGTTCGCCGCGACCAGGCACTCCGGGCCCACGACGGCATTCTGCAGGATCACCGCGTTCATGCCGATCACGCAGCGGTCGCCGATCGTGCAGCTCTCGAACTTCGCTCCGTGCCCTACCGTGACGTCCTCGCCGATCACGGTCGGCGCCCAGGCCCCGACGTGGACCACGCAGTTGTCCTGCACGCTCGAGCGCGCCCCGACCACGATGCCGTTTCCTGGATCGTCCCCGCGCAGCACGGCACCGAACCAGATGCTCGCCTCCGGTCCCACCTCCACGTCGCCCACCAGGACGGCCGTGGGGGCGACGAAGGCCGTGGGATGGATCCGGGGCCGGACGCCGTTGAAGGGCAGGATCAGCGCCATTCAGTGGCCTCCCTCCGTCCTGGCCTCCGGCCGCCGCTCGGCGGCGACGCGCGTCAGGCGTGCCCGCACGACCTGCGTCTCGGTGGCGTCCACGATCTCGATGCGCACCCCGGCGCGCTCGAACGACTCGCCGACCCGCGGAACGTACCCGAGCTCCTCGAGGATGAATCCGTTGAGCGAGCGGTGCTCGAGCAGCGGGAACGACACGTTGAACGCGTAGTTGATCTCGCGCAGGTCCACGCTGGCGTCGGCCAGGGCCTCGTTCCTGGAGACACGCAGGAGCGCCTCTTCGTCCACGTCCGTTTCGTCCGCGATCTCCCCGACGAGCTCCTCGAGGACGTCCTCGAGGGTCACGAGCCCGTCGATCCCGCCGAACTCGTCCGCGACGATGCCCATGTGGATGCGGCGGACCCGGAAGTCGCGCAGCAGCCGGGACAAGGAAAGCGATCCCGGCACGAAGAAGGGCTCCCGCGAGAGCTGTCGGACCGCAACGTCTCCGTTGCCCTGCACGTACTGCTCGTAGGCCTCGCGCACGTAGAGGATCCCTGTGATGTCGTCGACCGACTCCCCGTACACGGGGACCCTGCTGTACGGGACGGTGGGCAGACTCTCGACGATGTCGCGCAGCGTCAGGGAGTCCTTCCAGGCGAAGATGCCCACCCGCGGGACCATGATATCCCACGCCGTGAGCTCGTCCAGGCGGAACGCCCGTTCCACCAGGAGGTTCTCCTCGGCCTCCAGGACCCCCGCCTCGCGCCCGAGCTCCTGGATCTCCTTGAGCTCGCGCTCCTCGCTGTCGCCGTTCTCTCCGTCGTCGGCGAGCGCTCCCTCGAGCCTCGCGACCGGGCCGACGACCAGGTGCAGCCAGCCCTCCAGGCGCTTCAGTGTCGAGGCGGAGCCCAGGGCGAGACGCACGGGATGGCGCGCCGCGAGGGCGCGCGGAAGCACGTCGGCGACGACGAGCACGAGGACGACGCCTCCCAGCAGGTCGAGGATACCGCCCGGGATTCCCCACGCCACGACCCCGACGGCGACCACGATCCCGAGCGCCAGCAGGTTGAGGATGCGGGTGGCCAGACGCACCCCGACCCGCACGCGCCCCGGATCCGACCTCAGGACGACGAGATCGTCGGCGCCGTCGAAGCCCTCCTCACGGAGCGTTCGCAGGCGGGACGCGCTGACCTGGAAGACGGCCGTCTCGGCCGCCACGATCAGCGCCGAAAAGAGGAGCAGGACGGCGGCGAGCACCGCCGAGGCGATCGTCACGGCCGGGCGCCCGGTGCGGTACTTCGGGACTCTACGTCCATCCGCGGCCCCGCGCGGGAGCCGAAGGTCCGACGGTGTCGAAGTCGACGGGAACAGTCTCTCTGGTAATGGCCATTCCCCCTGCGGGGATCGGGACGCCGGCGCGAAGGCACCGATCGCGCGCGCCGGACGCTGGGTGGACGGGAGCCCTGCCACCATCGGCGAGTACCCACGAGGCCTCGCCGGGATCCGAGCCGGACATCTCGGGGGAGGGGGACAGTCATGGGGAGAATAACCTGTCGAGCGCGATGTCGCCGCGCTTGCGTTTTTTTTCACAAGCGCTAGCTTGGGCTGGCTCAAGAGCCGGAGGAGACCCCACCTTGTCCCGAGATTCCAGGCGCATCGATTCCCGGGACCTTCTGCGGGGCTCCGGCGCGTACATGGGCTACGGGCTCACCTGGGCCTTGTCGGTGCTGCTGTTCCTGGGCGTGGGGGCCTGGCTGGACTCGAAGCTCGGGACGTCGCCGATCCTGTTGGTTCTCGGAGCATTCGTGGGGGCGGGCGCCGGATCGTACAGCCTGTACTACCACGTGATCATCGAACCCCGTCACCGGGAAGACGATCAGAAGTGAAGGCCTCTCTCAGGTACGCGGCCGCGAGCTCCCTCCTGCTGGCGTCGATCATCTTGGCACTCTGGTACTTCCTGGACACCCCGGGGAGACACGGGGTCCTCTTCGCCGCTGCCGTCGCCCTGCCTGTCCAGGTCGGTGCGTTCGCGGTGCTCGTGGGCTGCCGTGCCCATGTGCGGCGGTTCCTCGCGGCGTGGGCGGGGGGCACCGTGGTCCGGATGGGGGTCCTTCTCGCCGTCGCGATCCTCGCGCTGCGCCGGCACATGGAAGGGGCGATAGCCATGTCGCTCTCCCTGGCCGGGTTCTTCTTCCTGCTTCTCCTCCTCGAGCCTCTCTATTTCAGGCTCGAGCTCGCCAGGGGGGCCGGGGCTCGATGATGCTGCTCGGTGCGCTGCGGGCTCTGCAGCAGGTCGGGCCGGCGGCGGCGCCCACGGGAGACATGTCGACTCGGCTCCAACAGATGCTGGTCCACCATCTCTCGGACGGGAAGGAGTTCGCGTTCAAGCTTCTGGGCCATGGCGTGAACGTGGATCTGTCCGCGCTGCACATCCCGCTCATCCACCTCGGCCCGCTCACGCTCAACCTCTCCCCGACCAAGTTCACGGTCTTCATGATGCTGGCGGCCGTGATCGTGGTGGCCGTGTTCATCCCGCTCGCGCGTACCATGCGTGGCAGGTACACGAACCGTGCGCCGCACGGGTTCGCGAACGCCATGGAGGTCCTCGTCGTGTTCTTCCGGGACGAGGTCGTGCGTCGGGAGATCGGGGGAGGCGCAGACGCCTACACGCCCTACATCCTGACGCTCTTCTTCTTCATCCTCACGATGAACCTGTTCGGCGTCATCCCGTTCGCGGCGAGGCCGACCGGGGACCTGTCCGTGACCGGCGGGCTGGCCGCCGTCTCCTTTTTCGCGATCGAGGTGTCCGGGATGAGGAGACTGGGCTTCAAGGGCTACATGAGGACGATCTTCTACGTACCACCGGACCTTCATCCGGCCATGGCGGTGGTGATGTTGTTCATCCTCACGCCGGTCGAGTTCCTGGGTAAGCTCGCAAAGCCGTTCGCGCTCATGATCCGTCTCTTCGCCAACATGCTGGCGGGAGAGACGCTGAAGCTTTCGCTGCTCGGGGTGATCTTCCTGTTCGCCCGTCTGGCGACCGGAAGGTACGGCATCGCCGGCACGTCCCTCGCGATGGTCTGCGTGATCCAGGTCCTCGAGGTCCTGATCGCCTTCATCCAGGCTTACATCTTCGCCATGCTCACGGCGGTCTTCATCGGCTTGATCCGCCACGCCCATTGACTTCCTAGGAAGCAGTGGAAGCCAGTACCCACCCATTCTCAGGAGGGATGCACGGACCATGATCCACGCAACACTCGATGCCCTGCAGAGCGCGGCCAGCACCAGCCCCACGCTTGCCAAGGACTACATGAGCCTCTTCGGGGCCGGCATCGGCCTCGGCCTGGCCGCGATCGGCGCCGGCCTCGGCATCGGCCTGATCGGGAACGGGGCCACCCAGGCGATCGCCAGGCAGCCGGAGGCGGCCGGGACGATCGCAGGCAACGCGATCGTGCTCGCCGCGCTCGTCGAGGGAGTGGCTCTCTTCGCCCTGGTCATCGCGGTCCTCTTCAAGTTCGTCGCCTGATTCGCGTCGGAAACGTGGGCTCGTGTCCCGGAGTGCTCCGGGGCCGAGTCGCGCAGGTCGCGCCCCGCGCGGGACGCGGGGTTTGGCCGTGAGCTCGAGAGAACGATGGAGAGGGCTATGAGAGTGAGTCGGGTCGCCTGGGCGGCGCCGCTGCTCCTGGCCTGGTCACCGGCGGGCCTCTGGGCCCAGACCGGCGAGGCCGGGGGGGGCGGGGGTATGTTCAACATCAACGTCGGGCTGAGCGCGTGGACCGTCCTGGTCTTCCTCGGGCTCGTGCTCCTGCTCGCGAAGTTCGCGTGGAAGCCGATCCTGTCCGCGCTCGAAGCCCGGGAGCAGGGGATCCAGAACGCGCTCGACGAGGCGGCCGAGCGCAACGGAGAGGCCGCTCGGCTCCTCGAGGAGCAACGCCGGCAACTTGCGGACGCGCACAGGCAGGCCGGCGAGCTGGTGGCGCGCGGCAAGGCGGCGGGTGACCGTGTTCGCCGGGAGATCGAGGAGAAGGCGCGCGAGGAGGCTCAGGGCATCGTCGAGCGGGCTCGTCTCGAGATCGAGCGCGAGCGTGACGCGGCGCTCGAGACGCTGCGTCGCGAGTCCGTCGACCTCGCCCTCGCGGCCGCCGCGCAGCTCCTGCACGAGCATCTGGACCAGGCCAGGGACCGGGCGCTGGTCGAGCACTACCTCGAAGAGCTGCCTGCAGGGCCTGACGAAGGAGCTGCGCGGGCGTGAGAGAGGACACCGTTGCACGCAGCTACGCGGAGACGCTCTTCGCCCTCGCCGAGCGACATGAAGGCCTGGAGGTCTACGCGGCCGGCGTCGAGACGCTGGCGCGGCTCCTGGACGAGAGCCCGCGACTGCGTCTCTTCCTCGAGACGCCCCGCATCGCCGACGTCCACAAGAAGGCGGTGGTCCGCACGGCGCTGGAGGGCGAGGTGCCCGCTGGGCTGGTCCGCTTCCTGCTCGTGACGATCGACAAGCGGCGCCAGCGGCTGATCCGCGCGATCGCCCGGGAATTCCAGGCGCTCCTCGATGCGCACTACGGACGCCAGCACGTGGAGCTCACGGTCGCGCGGGCCCTGGACGAAGAGACGCTCCAGGTTGTTGCGCGTAGACTGTCGCGCATGCTGGGCAAGGAAGCGGTTCCGCACGTGCGCGTGAAGCCCTCGATCCTCGGCGGTGTGGTCATCCGCGCGGGCGACACGATCTACGACGGTTCGGTACGGAGGCGTCTCGACAGGATGCGGCGGCAGCTCATGAAGGCCCCCATCTCCACAGGGCAAACCCGATGACATCAAGGACCGAATAGGAACGATGGCCAACGAATCCCAGCTCCGTGCCAGCGAGATCAAGGACGTCCTCCTCACCGAGATCGAGCACTACGAGGAGGACCTCCGCGCCGAGGAGATCGGCGAGGTTCTCGAGGTGAAGGACGGCATCGCGCGTATCTACGGCCTGACGAAGGCCATGGCCTCGGAGATGCTCGAGATCACGTCGTCGAGGACGGGCGAGGCCGTCACCGCCCTCGCACTCAACCTCGAGGAGGACAACATCGGGGCGGTGATCATGGGCGAGTGGGCGCACCTCGAAGAGGGCGACCAGGTGCGCCGCACCAGCCGCGTCCTCGAGGTGCCGGTGGGGGCCGGATACAGGGGCAGGGTCGTCGATCCGCTCGGCAATCCGCTGGATGGAAAGGGCCCGGTCGAGCCGCTCGAGGGGAGCCGCCAGATCGACATCGTCGCCCCGGGGATCGTGAAGCGGCAGCCGGTCAAGGAGCCGCTGCAGACCGGTCTCAAGCCCATCGACTCGATGATCCCCATCGGCCGTGGCCAGCGTGAGCTCATCATCGGAGATCGCGGCACGGGCAAGACGGCCATCGCCGTGGACGCGATCATCAACCAGAAGGACACCGACGTCATCTGCGTGTACTGCGCTGTCGGGCAACGTGCGGGAAAGGTGCGCAACGTCGTGGAGACGCTCGAGGAGCACGGTGCGATGGACTACACGATCGTCGTGGCCGCGAACGCGTCGGACCCCGCACCCATGCAGTACATCGCGCCGTACGCCGCCTGCGCGATGGCCGAGCATTTCATGTGGCAGGGCAAGCACACGCTCGTGATCTACGACGACTTGTCCAAGCACGCCCAGGCGTACCGCCAGATCTCGCTGGTGCTGCGCCGCCCACCGGGGCGGGAGGCCTATCCGGGCGACGTCTTCTACCTGCACTCACGCCTGCTCGAGCGGGCCGCGAAGCTCTCGGACGAGCTGGGCGGCGGATCGCTGACGGCCCTCCCGGTCATCGAGACTCAGGCCGGAGACGTGGCGCAGTACATCCCGACCAATGTCATCTCGATCACGGACGGCCAGATCTTCCTCGAGCCGGACCTGTTCTTCTCCGGGGTCCGGCCCGCGGTGAACGTGGGCATCTCGGTCTCGCGCGTCGGCGGGTCGGCGCAGATCAAAGCCATGAAGAAGGTGGCCGGGCGGCTCCGCCTCGACCTGGCCCAGTACCGGGAGATGGAGGCGTTCGCGCAGTTCGGCTCGGACCTGGACGCGGCGACCCAGCGCCAGCTCGCGCGCGGCGCGCGCACGGTGGAGGTGCTCAAGCAGCCGCAGTATCAGCCCATGCCGGTCGAGAACCAGATCTGCGCCATCTTCGCCGTCACCCAGGGGCACCTCGACGGGATCGACGTTTCGAGAGTCCGGGCGTGGGAGCTCGGGTTCCACGAGCACCTCGCGGCGAGCCATGGGGACCTGCTCTCCGCGATCCGGGAGCGGAAGGAGCTCACGGACGACATCACCCAGCGGCTGGTGCAGGTGATCGAGGAGTACAACGCCGCATTCGCGGCCGGTGAGGAAGCCGGGAGCGGACCGGCCCCGGCGAGCCAGGCTTGACGGACGACTGAAGAGGACGAGGCGACGACGTGTCTGGTGCCCGGGAGGTCAGGCGGCGGATCAAGTCGGTGGAGAACACCCGGCAGATCACCCGCACGATGGAGCTCGTGGCGACGTCCAAGCTCAAGCGGGCGACGGACCGGGTGTACGCGGCGCGTCCGTACTCGGCCGCGCTGGGCGAGATCGTGCGCAGCCTCCACTCGGCGGAGCTCGCGGAGAAGTACTCCCTCCTGCGGCAGCCGAAGGAGGTCAGGAGGGCCGCCGTGCTCCTGCTCACGGCCAACCGTGGGCTGGCGGGCGCGTTCAACGCCAACCTCATCCGGGAGGCACGCGCTCTGCTCGACGAACTGAAGGGCAAGGGGGTGGAGACGGATCTCCACGTGGCGGGGCGCAAGGGCATTGCGTTCTTCCGCTTCCGCGGAGAGCCCATGGCGACGGCGCGGACGGACCTGGGGGACGATCCCACCGTGCAGGACGCCGAGACGCTCGTCGGTCCCCTACGCGAGGCGTTCGAGCGCGGAGACGTGGACGCGGTCCATCTGATCGCCTCCGACTTCCGGTCCGCGATGTCGACACCTCCCCGCGTTCGGGAGATCCTCCCGATCCGGCCCGACCCCGACCGGCCTGCGGCGGACGTGTCCATCCTGTCACCGAGCGGCGAGGGAATTCTGGAGCGTCTTCTCCCTCTCTATGTGAGGAATACGGTCTACAAGGCCCTCGTGGAGAACGCGGCTGCCGAGCAGGGGTCGCGCAGGACCGCGATGAAGAGCGCGACGGACAACGCGAGCGAGATGCTCGAGACGCTCACGCGCACATACAACCGGGCCCGGCAGGCCCAGATCACCCAGGAGATCGCGGAGATCGTCGGCGGTTCGGCGGCGCTCGAATGACGCGCGCCGAAGCACGTCGCCCACAGACGGGGAACCATGACGGATCATAACATCGGCAAGGTCGTGCAGGTCATCGGTCCGGTGCTCGACGTAGCGTTCGAGGCGGAGCACCTGCCCGAGATCTACAACGCCCTGAGCCTCACGGGGACGACCGAAGGAGGCCAGGAGATCGACCTGGTCGCCGAGGTGCAGCAGCACATCGGCCGTGGTCAGGTCCGCGCCGTGTCGATGTCTTCGACGGACGGCGTCACGCGCGGCATGAGCGTGGTGGACACGGGCAACCCGATCACGGTGCCCGTTGGCGAGCCGGCGCTGGGGCGGATCCTGAACGTGCTCGGCAACCCCGTGGACGAGCGTGGGCCGGTGGCCGGGGAGGGCGTGCAGGTGGAGCGGTGGCCCATCCACCGCGAGTCGCCGAAGTTCGAGCAACTCGAGCCCAAGACGGAGATCTTCGAGACGGGCATCAAGGTCGTCGACCTCCTCGCTCCGTACGTCAAGGGAGGCAAGACGGGGCTGTTCGGGGGGGCCGGCGTGGGCAAGACCGTCATCATCATGGAGCTGATCCACAACATCGCCATGGAGCACGGGGGCAGGTCCGTGTTCTGCGGCGTGGGCGAGCGCACCCGCGAAGGGAACGACCTCTGGCTGGAGATGAAGGAGTCGGGCGTGCTCGATTCCACCGCGCTCGTGTACGGCCAAATGAACGAGCCTCCGGGAGCGCGGCTGCGCGTGGGCCTGTCTGGCCTGACGGTGGCGGAGTACTTCAGGGACGTCGAGGGCCAGGACGTCCTGCTCTTCATCGACAACATCTTCCGCTTCACTCAGGCCGGCTCGGAGGTGTCCGCCCTGCTGGGCCGGATGCCCTCCGCCGTGGGATACCAGCCGACCCTCGCGACCGAGATGGGCGAGCTGCAGGAGCGCATCACCTCGACCCGGCAGGGGTCGATCACGTCGGTCCAGGCGATCTACGTTCCGGCCGACGACCTCACCGACCCGGCGCCGGCAGCCGCGTTCACCCATCTGGACGCGACGACCGTGCTGACCCGCGCGCTCACCGAGATCGGCATCTATCCAGCGGTGGACCCGCTCGACTCGACCTCGCGGATCATGGACCCGCAGTTCATCGGGGAGCGCCACTACGCCGTCGCGACCCGGGTCCAGGAGATCCTGCAACGCTACAAGGACCTCCAGGACATCATCGCGATCCTGGGCATGGACGAGCTCACCGAGGAGGACAAGGTGATCGTGGGTCGGGCCCGCCGCATCCAGCGCTTCCTGTCGCAGCCGTTCCACGTGGCGGAGGCGTTCACCGGGACGCCCGGGAAGTACGTGAAGGTGGGCGACACCATCGAGTCGTTCGAGCGCGTGGCGGCCGGAGAGTTCGATCACCTTCCGGAGCAGGCGTTCTACATGGTGGGCGGCATCGAGGACGTGGTCGCGCAGGCGGAGCGGCTGGAGAAGGGGAGCTGACGTGGCCGAAGGCGTTCTGAGCGTGACGGTGGTCTCCCCCGAGCACGTCGTGTTCAAGGACGACGTGGTAGGCCTGGTCGCGCCGGCCTGGGACGGGATGGTGGGCGTGCTTCCCAAGCATGCTCCCATGCTCGCGCTCCTGGGGGTGGGCGTGCTGGCGCTGGACCTGCCGGGCGGTGGGAGCCGATCGTTCCGGGTCTCCGGGGGGGTTCTGAAGGTCGAGAGGGATCAGGTCATCGTGCTCACCGAACAGGCGGAGTCGGCGGAGCCGGTGGCTTCCTAGATGCGCCTCGACCTGCACGTCCACACCACCGCGTCGGACGGTGCCTGGTCTGCCTCGCAGGTGGTCGAAGGTGCCGCTCGGGGAGGTCTCGACGTAATCGCCCTCGCCGATCACGACACGACGGCAGCCGTGGGAGCTGCGCGGAACGCCGGGAGCGCCGCGAGGGTGCAGGTGGTGCCGGCGATCGAGGTGAGCTCGACGCACCGTGGGCGCGACATCCATGTTCTCGGGTACTTCGTCGACCCGGAGTCCGACGCGCTCCTCGCCCACCGGAGCCGTGCGACCCAGGTACGCGCGGAGCGGATGGAGACGATGATCCAGCGCCTACGCGAGCAGGGGATCGAGGTCGCCTTCGAGGAGGTCGAGGAGGCGGCCGGGCCGGATCGCGGAAGCCTGGGCCGACCGCACCTGGCCAAGGTCCTGGTGGCTCATGGCCACGCCTCCTCGGTGCCGAACGCCTTCGATAGGCTCATCGGGGACGACCTGCCGGCGTTCGTGCCCACGGAGTTGCTCTCGCCGCATGCAGCGGTGGAGTTGGTTCTGGAGGGCGGTGGCGTCCCGGTGTGGGCTCATCCGCCCGCGGACCTGCTCGACGGTCTGCTCCCGTCCCTGCTCGGTGCGGGGCTGCGCGGCCTGGAGGTCTACCGGCCGACGCACCGCCCGGCCGACATCCTGAGGCTCGAGGGCATCTGCCGCTCACGGGGCCTCCTGGCGAGCGGCGGATCGGATTGGCACACGCCGGATTCGGGCACGTCGCTCGGGGATTTCTTCGTGACGGCAGACGAGATCGAGGGGCTTTTGGCCGTCGGAGGGTTGTAGTCCTCGCGCATGCGTTGACCGTCACGACCCAGGTCCATATCTTTACCTGCTCCGCAAGAACCGCTAGGCGGTTTGCGCGACAAGGCTTTTTGACAACGGGGGTAGAGAGAGAGGAAGGGAAGAGCCTTAGGCTCGGAGAGCGAGCATGCGGGAAGTGAGGAGCGTGCGCGTTCTTCGACAAGCCAGTGGGAAAGTGAGAGGTGATGGAGGGAGGCCGGTGCGAGGCGGTTGCTGGGGCGTCGAGAGGCGACCTGGCGAGCGAGGAGTGCTGGTCAAGCGGGAAAGTGCACAGGATGGATGCCTAGGCACGGACCGGCGAAGAAGGACGTGGCAAGCTGCGAAAAGCCCCGGGGAGCTGCAAGCGAGCGATGATCCGGGGGTATCCGAATGGGGGAACCCGGCGGAGGTGATGCTCCGTCACTCCCGAAAGGGAGAGCCAACCCGGGGAACTGAAACATCTCAGTACCTGGAGGAAGAGAAATCAAAAGAGATTTCCTGAGTAGCGGCGAGCGAAAGGGGAAGAGCCCAAACCGTGGGGGCGAGAGCCCGTGCGGGGTTGTGGGGCCCGGAAGGATCGAGCCGAAAGCGTAGCCGAAAGCGCCTGGAACGGCGGACCGGAGGGGGTGAGAGTCCCGTAGGCGAAACGCGAGTAGGGGAGAGTCCGGGTACCCGAGTAGGCCGGGTCACGAGGAAGCCCGGTCGAAGCAGGGGGGACCATCCTCCAAGGCTAAATACGAGTCCGTGACCGATAGGGAAGAGTACCGTGAGGGAAGGGTGAAAAGAACGCCTGACGGCGAGTGAAAGAGAGCCTGAAATTCTGTGCATACAAGCGGTAGGAGCCTGGGACCCGCTACGGCGGGTTCGTGGGTGACTGCGTGCCTTTTGCATTATGATCCGGCGAGTTGCTCCTCACGTGCGAGGTTAAGGCCTTAGGGGCCGGAGCCGAAGCGAAAGCGAGTCTGAAGAGGGCGATGAGAGTACGTGGGGGCAGACCCGAAACCGAAGCGATCTATCCATGGCCAGGGTGAAGCCGGGGTAACACCTGGTGGAGGCCCGAACCGATGTGGGTTGAAAACTGCTCGGATGAGCTGTGGATAGGGGTGAAAGGCCAATCAAACTAGGAAATAGCTGGTTCTCCCCGAAATATATTTAGGTATAGCCTTGTTGAATTAGTTATAGTGGTAAAGCACAGTTGGAATTTTGGGGGCGTAAGCTTACCGGGTTCTTACTAACTCTGAATGCTATAACTTTTGAAGACAGGAGTCAGACTGCGAGGGATAAGCTTCGTAGTCGAGAGGGAAAAAGCCCAGATCATCAGTTAAGGTCCCTAAGTATCTGCTAAGTGGTAAAAGAAGTGAAAACGCAAAGACAGCCAGGAGGTTGGCTTAGAAGCAGCCATCCTTTAAAGAAAGCGTAACAGCTCACTGGTCAAGTATTTTTGCGCTGAAGAACGAACGGGGCTCAAGCAGATCACCGAAACTATGATTTATACTAAAATTTATTTTAGTATAAAGGTAGGGGAGCGTTCCTTGATAGATACAAGCTTGACCGTAAGGACAAGTGGTGTGGTCAAGGAAGTGAGTATGTTGGTATGAGTAACGAAAAAACAGGTGAGATTCCTGTTCGCCGGAAGCCTAAGGATTCCGTGGGATCGGTTTATCCGCCCAGGGTTAGTCGATACCCTAAGTCGAGGCCAATTGGAGTAGGCGATGGGAAGCAGGTTAAATATTCCTGCACCACCTAATGACGATTGAGTGATGGAATGACGCAGTAAGGTAGGTTGAGTTGATGTATGGATGTCAATCAAAGCACCTAGGAGTGTTTCGTAGGAAAATCCGCGAAGCAATTACTCTGAAATGTGATAGGTATATCAATTCGTAAGAAGAGATGTATTCAGCTGATCCTACACTGACTAGAAATAGTTCCTAGCGAGTCAAAAAGGTGATCGTACCGCAAACCGACACAGGTAGGCAGGTAGAGATTACTAAGGCGTTGAGATAACTATCATTAAGGAACTCGGCAAAATTGCTCCGTAACTTCGGGATAAGGAGTGCCTAGGATGTTAATAGCATTTCTAGGTTACAATAAATTGGCCCAGCCGACTGTTTAACAAAAACACAGCGCTCTGCGAA
>JBJKSF010000186.1:0-15218 GCA_046704285.1 Longimicrobiales bacterium
AGGGCCTCGGGCGCGCCGCCGAAGGCCGCCACCAGCCGCCGAACCGCCGACGGGCCGACGCCCGGGAGGGCGTCGAGCCTGAGGAGGGCCCGGATGGCTTCCCTCCTCCCGGACGGCTCCCCGCCCGGGCGGCTCAGTCCGGCCACCAGCGCTCCTCCTCGCCCCCCTCGTCGCCGGGTGGCCTTCGGCTGTGCTCCCAGAGCGCCTCGATCAGCTCGCGCACGCCGGTGCGGGCCACCGCCGAGACCACGTACACCCCCCAAGCCTCCGGGCACTCCAGCCGGGGAGGCTCGGCGTCCCCCGACAGGAGATCGGCCTTGGTGAGCACCACGCAGTGGGGCGTCGCGCCCAGGGCACGGGAGTGCGCCCCGAGCTCGTCGCGCAGGGCCAGGTACACCGCCTGAGGGTCTCCGGCGTCGACGGGGATGAGCAGCGCGAGCGTACGGGTCCGCTCGATGTGTCGGAGGAATCGGTGTCCGAGCCCCTTGCCTTCGTGCGCCCCCTCGACGATGCCCGGGATGTCCGCCAGGACGAAGCTGCGGAAGTCGGAGAGCTGGACGACGCCGAGGGCGGGAGACAGCGTGGTGAACGGGTAGTCGGCGACCTTCGGGTGCGCCGCGGTCACCGTCGCCAGGAGCGTGGACTTCCCCGCGTTCGGCTCCCCCACGAGCCCGACGTCGGCGATGAGCTTGAGCTCGAGGCGTACCCTGCGGTGCTCCCCCTCCTGCCCCGGCTCCCAGCGCCGCGGCGCCTGATCGGTGGCCGTCGCGAAGTGCGCGTTCCCCCGCCCCCCCCTGCCGCCCCGCGCCACCACCAGGCGCTGGTCCGCCTCCAGGAGCTCGCCCAGCAGCTGGTCGGTGTCCTCGTCGAGGACCACCGTGCCCGGCGGCACCAGGAGCACGAGGTCCTCTCCGTCGCGCCCCGCCCGGTTGGAGCCCTCCCCGTGCCGCCCCCGGTCGGCCGCGTAGTGCCGCCGGTAGCTGTAGTCCAGCAGGGTGGAGAGCTGCGGATCGACGGCGAGGACCACGTCGCCGCCCTTGCCTCCGTCGCCGCCGGACGGCCCGCCACGGGGCACGCCGCGCTCGCGCCGGAACGCCTCCGCGCCCGAGCCTCCCGTGCCCGCTCGCACTTCGATGACAGCCCGATCGATGAACATGGTCAGCACCCGGATGGATCGCGTCGCGACCGGCCACGCTCCCCTCCGTCGAAGGAGTGGACACGGGCGGGTCGGCGGAATGGTGGCGCGGGACGCCGCCTCAGGCGAGTCCCCGCCGCCAGCCCGGCGCGCCGGGCTCCCGGTCGCTCAGGAGGCCCCGCCTCCCCTCGTCGCGCCCGGAACCCCGCTCGCCACCTCCTTCAGGAGGGATGCCTGACCGTGCGCCCCGTGAAGCAGCTCGAGCGCCCGCGCGAGCGGACGGTCGAAGCCCATGGTCTCGCGGAACTGCCCCTCCTGGCCCCACGCCTGCAGGGCGATCTCGCTCTCGATCTGGTAGCGCAGGTAGCCCGCGGCGCCCTCGAAGTCGGCATGGCTGAGGTGCACCTTCCACTTGGGCAGATCCTTGTAGAAGCGCTCCAGCTCCGCGTCGGACAGCTTGAAGCCCGGCTTCAGGGACGGATGGTCCTGCACGTACTGGACGGCGTAGTTGAAGAGGGCGTTGAACAACGCTCCCTCCTGTCCGAACAGGCCCTTTCTCACGGCCTCCTGCTCGGCGGCCGGCAGCACCTCCGGCTCGACCCACACGTCGGGCACGATGCCCCCGCCGCCGTATAGCGTGCGTCCTCCGACGGACTTGTAGGTCGGACGGCCCTCGAGGTTCTCCTTCTCCGCGATCTCGCCGTCGAACGTGATGGCTCGATCCGCGGACTCCTCCGCCTCCCGCACCGAGTCGGGCTTCTGGATGCAACGGCCCACCGGCGTGTACCAGCGCGCCGTCGTCAGCTTGAGGACGTTGCCGCCGCTCAGCTGGTAGAGGCTCTGGACGACGCCTTTGCCGTACGTGTTCTCGCCGACCACGATGGCCCGGTCGTTGTCCTGCAGCGCGCCCGAGACGATCTCGGCGGCCGACGCGGTCTCGGGGTTCACGAGCACGACGATCGGCAGGTGCGGGAACTCGTCCGGAGTCTTCGCGACGTACGCGGCGTCCTGCGTGGGATCCCGGCCCCGGGTCTCCACGATGCTGTCCCCCTTGGGAAGGAAGAGGTCGGAGACCGCCACGCCCTGGTCGAGCAGACCCCCGGGGTTGTCACGCACGTCCAGAATGAGGCCCTTCATCCCCTCGTGCTGCAACGAGTCGACGGCGGCGCGGATCTCCTGGGCCGAAGTCTCGCGCACCGTCACGAACCGCACGTAGCCGATGTCGCCGGGCAGCATCATGGAGAACGGCACGGCCTTGAGCTGGATCGCGGCGCGCTTCAGCGTGAACGGGATCGGCTGGTCCACTCCCGGGCGGAGCATCCGCACGTGCACCTCCGTGCCGGGCTTGCCGCGCAGGAGGTTCACGACCGTGTTGGTGCTGGAGTCCACGACGCTCTTGCCCTCCACGTCGTAGAACTCGTCGCCGGCCCGGATGCCCGCCCGCGCACCGGGAGTCCCGGGGATGGGGTTCACGACGGTCACGTAGTGGCCGCGCCGGATGACCTCGAGGCCGATGCCCCCGTAGTTGCCCTCGGTGTCGATGCGGAGGTCTTCGTACTGAGACGCGGGAAGGAAGACCGAGTAGGGGTCGTGCAGACCGTCGACCACCCCGGAGATGGCCGAGTTGTACAGCCGGCGCACGCTGACCGAGTCGACGTAGCTCGACCGGATGTGGTCCACGACCTCCTGGAGGACGCGCACCTGGACGTAGACGTTCTCGCTGCGGCCGACGCCCTGCTGGAGCAGCCACCCGCCCGTGGCAACGGACAGAGCCACCACCATCACCGGTACCACGACGCCCCGGCGTACGTTCACCTGTCTGCCTCCCAGCGGGTCGACCTCTGGCCGCACCCCGTCATGTGGTGTCGCTCCGGACTCCCCGTCGATCTAAACCGTTCCGCGCGCGAAGGTTTCCGGGAACAGCCCCGTCAAGGCAGCGCGCACGCGCTCCTGGACCTGCGTCGGCGAGCCGAGCCCGCTCAGCACGCGCACGCGCTCGTCGTCCGCCGCCAGGGCGAGATAGCCCTCGCGAACGCGCCGCAGGAAGACATCCCCCTCCCGCTCGATGCGATCCGGCTCGTGCAGGAGATCGAACCGGCCGGCGCGGTTCCCGCCGGCGCGCCGGCGCGCGACGCCCTCCTCCACCTCCACGTCGAGGAGAAGCGTCACGTCGGGCCGCAGTCCGCCGGTGGCCAGGGCGATCGCGCGCCTCACCTCCTCCACCGGAAGCCCGCGCCCGTAACCCTGGTAGGCGAGCGTCGAGAGGTCGAAGCGGTCCGAGACCACGACCTTCCCGGCGGCCAGGGCGGGCCGCACCACGTCCCGCACGAACGCGGCCCGCGACGCGAGGTAGAGGAACAGCTCGGACGCGGCCGGCACGTCCAGGTCGGTGCGCCCCAGCACCACGGAGCGCACCGCCTCTCCGAGCGGCGTGCCGCCCGGCTCGCGGGTCGCGACGTGCTCGACCCCCAGCTCGTCCAGCCAGTCCGACAGCAGGGCGACCTGGGTCGTCTTGCCCGAGCCATCGCCGCCTTCCAGCACGATGAAGCGCGCGCTCACGCCGGCCTCCTCCCCGGGCCCGCCGGCCTCCGGCTTACGGATAGTACTCGACGCCGAGGTGGGTGAGCTGGTCCTCGCCCATCAGCCAGCGCAGCGTGTTCTTGAGCTTCCAGTGCTGGATGAACAGGTCGTGCTCGGGATAGAGGCCCGGCGCCGTCTGGGGGCTCTTGAAATAGAACGACAGCCACTCCTGGATGCCCTTGAGGCCGGCCCGGGAGGCCAGATCCATGAACAGCGCCAGGTCGAGCACGATGGGCGCGGCGAGGATCGAGTCCCGGCACAGGAAGTCGACCTTGATCTGCATCGGATAGCCGAGCCACCCGAAGATGTCGATGTTGTCCCAGCCTTCCTTGTTGTCCCCGCGCGGCGGATAGTAGTTGATCCGCACCTTGTGGTAGAGCTTGCCGTACAGCTCGGGGTACACGGAGGGCTGCAGGATGTGCTCGAGCACGCCGAGCTTCGACACCTCCTTGGTCTTGAAGGACTCCGGATCGTCCAGGACCTCGCCGTCGCGGTTGCCCAGGATGTTCGTGCTGAACCACCCGTTCAGCCCCAGCATCCGCGTCTTGAAGCCGGGGGCGAGGATGGTCTTCATGAGCGTCTGACCCGTCTTGAAGTCCTTGCCGCCGATGGGCACGCCGCGCTCCACCGACGTCTCCTCGAGGGCCGGGAAGTCGGCGGACAGGTTCGGCGCGCCGTTCGCGTAGGGCACGCCCTCCATGAGGGCGGCCCAGGCATAGAGCTGGCTGGGCGTGATGTCGGGGTGGTTCTCCTCCATCCCCTTCTCGAAGGCCTCGAGGCTCGCGTGCACGGGCCCGGGGCGCACGTAGATCTCGGTCGAGGCGCACCACACCATCACGAGGCGGTCACAGCCCTTCTCGGCCTTGAAGCGCCGGATGTCCTCCCGGAGCTGCTCCGCGAGCTCGCGCTTGTTCTTTCCCTTCTTCACGTTCGGGCCGTTGAGCTTCTTCACGTAGTGCGGGTCGAACGCCGCCGGCATCGGGTGGAGGGACTGCAGGAACTCCTTGATCGGCTCGACGTGCTCCGGGAGCAGCACGCCCGCGTGGAGCGCGCTCTGGTATCCATCGTCGGGAATCGGATCCCATGCCCCGAACACGAGGTCGTCGAGGCCCGCGAGCGGGACGAAATCCTTGATGAGCGGGGAGCGCCCCTCGGTGCGCAGGCCCAGGCGGATGGTTCCCATCTGCGTGAGGCTGCCGAAGGGCCGTGCGAGGCCTCGGCGAACGGCCTCGACCCCGGCGACGAACGTGGTCGCCACGGCTCCGAAGCCGGGCAGGAGAACGCCGAGCCGGCCGGAGGCCGGGCGAATCGCGGAAGGTTGCTTCACTGAAGTCCCTCGTTCCTGGTTGCGATGATGGGCTACGATCGACGATGGAAGGGTCGCGGCGCGGTCACGAAGGGAGGATGATGCGGCTGGTCGCACCCTCCCGCAGCCCGAGCGCCATGGTCTCGTTCACCTTCTGCATGACCTTCTCGAAATTGGCCTGCGCCGCCACGAGACGCTGGAACCCCGGCTTGGTCTGGAGCTCGTCGGCCGTCCCCTCGTACGCGGCCTTCACCTCGTCCGCGGGCTCCCTGCCGGCCACGAGCGCGGTCTCCAGCTGCTCCTCGATGGCGCGCAGTCGGTTGCGCAGCTCCACGAGCTCGCGATCCTCGTCGGCCGCCTTCCCCGCGCGCTGCAACGCCTGGTACTCGTCGGTGCGCGCCAGCGCCGCTCCGAGATCCCTCGCCATGTCGTAGATGCCAGCCATGCCGCTGTCCTCGACGTTCAATGAGCGTCCCGGCCCGCTCGCCGGGCCAGGACGATGCGCTCGCGCCCGGTGAAGTCCCGGCGCACGCGCACGTCTTCGTATCCGTCCGCAGCCTCGACCCGTGCCACCACGGAGGGCGCCTGGGCGGCCCCCACCTCGAGCGCCAGGAGCCCTCCTGCCGCGAGATGCACGCCGGCCCCCGCGACGATCGCGACGATCACGTCCATGCCGTCCGCGCCCCCCGCGAGCGCCTGCACGGGCTCCCACGCCCGTACCTCCGGCTCCAGCGCTCCGAGCTCCGCGTCGGTCACGTAGGGCGGATTCGACGCGACGAGGTCGAACTGCTCCTCCGCTGCCAGCGCGTCCAACAGGGAACCCTCGCGGAACTCCACCCGTTCTGCCAGCCCTGCCAGTGCCGCGTTCTCGCGAGCCAGCGCGAGCGCGTCGGCCGACGCGTCGGTCGCGACCACCCGCCCGAAGGGACCCTCCAGGGCGAGCGACAGCGCGATCGCGCCGGAGCCCGTACCCAGATCCAGCGCGCGCAGGTCCCCGCGCCCGGTGGCCCGCGCCCACTCCAGGATCTCGTCGACGAGCACCTCCGTCTCCGGCCTGGGGATGAGCGCGCGACGATCGACGTGCAGCTCGAGCTCCCGGAAGGCGGCTCGGCCGAGAATGTACTGGACCGGCTCCCTCCGTGCGCGTCTCCGGAGCAGCGGCCGGTAGCGGTCCAGCTCCTCCCGGGTGAGCGGCCGGTCGAACTGGAGGTAGAGCTGCAGCCGTCCCACTCCGAGAGCGCCGGCCAGCAGATGCTCCGCGTCGAGGCGCCCCCTCTCGATCCCCTTCCCTTCCAGGTACGCCGCGCTCCAGCGCATGAGGCGGAGCACCGTCCACGCCTCCCCGCCTTCCCCGTCGGCGGGTGTGCCCGCATCGAGCTCCCGGCTCGTCACGGGCGGCCCGCCAGCCGCTCTTCCTCCTTCGCGAGCCGCAGCGCCGTGACGATCTCGGTGAGGTCCCCGTCGAGGATCTCGGAGAGTCGATGGAGGGTGAGGCCGATGCGATGATCCGTCACCCGGTTCTGCGGGAAGTTGTACGTGCGGATCTTCGCCGAGCGGTCACCCGTCCCCACCTGGGTCTTCCGCTCCCGGGCGCGCTCGGCCTCCTTCTCCGCCATCATGCGGTCGAGGAGACGGCTGCGCAGCACCTGGAGCGCCTTGGCCTTGTTCTTGTGCTGGGACTTCTCGTCCTGGCACGTGACGACCAGGCCCGAGGGAAGGTGGGTGATGCGCACGGCCGAGTCCGTCGTGTTGACCGACTGTCCACCCGGCCCCGAAGAGCGGAACACGTCGATGCGCAGGTCGCCGGGATCGATCTTCAGGTCGACCTCCTCGGCCTCCGGCAGCACCGCGACCGTGGCAGCCGACGTGTGGATGCGGCCCTGGTTCTCGGTCTCGGGCACGCGCTGGACCCGGTGGACTCCCGACTCGTAGCGCAGGCGCCCGTAGGCGCCCCGACCACGCACGGTGAAGATGGCCTCCTTGACCGACCCGGGAATCCCCTCGGAGATGCTCACGAGGTCGACGCTCCACCCTTGCCGCTCGGCGAGGCGTTGGTACATGCGCATGAGATCCGCCGCGAAGAGCCCCGCTTCGTCGCCGCCGGTGCCCGCACGGATCTCGACGACGGCGGGCCGGTCCTCCATCGGATCCCTCGGGAGCAGCAGGTCGCGCGCCCTCACGACGAGCCCCTCGATGCGCTCCTCCAGCCCGTCCAGCTCCGTCTGCGCCAGGGCCCGCATGTCCGAGTCCTCGCTGTCGGCCAGCTCCTCGGCGCCGCGGTGCTCGGCGATCGCAGCCCGCAGCTCGCGCGCCGCCGCCGTGACCTCCTCGAGGCGAGCGCGCTCACGCCCCAGCTCACGCAGGCGGTCGGGATCCGAGGCCACTTCGGGGCTCGACAGCGCCTCGTCGACTTCCGAGAGGCGCTTCTCGGCCTCCAGAAGGCGCTGCTCGAGCCGGGGATCGAGGACGGGAGGCTTCACGGGCGGCTGAAGGAGAGAGGTACGCGACACGCTCCGGGCTCGGGGCGGCGCGCACCCGGCGAGGGGACCGGCGTGCGGGACCTACCGCCCTCTCACGCCCTCGTACTTCTTCTTGAAGCGGTCGACACGACCGGCGGTGTCGACGAGACGCTGCTTGCCCGTGTAGAACGGATGGCACACCGAGCAGATCTCGACGTGGACCTCGTCCACCGTCGACATCGTCTCGAACCGGTTGCCGCAGGCACAGACGACGGTGGCCTTCTTGTAGTCGGGATGGATACCCTGCTTCATGTTCTGCTCCGTGGCCGAAGTGGAACGGGCCCGGCGCCCGGAGGCCCCTGGCCCGCGTGTCCCGAACGGTGCCGCCGCCTCGACCGGGCGACGCGCCGGTACAGCCAGGAGAATTTAGCCGATATGACCAGGAGGGTCCAGACGCCTTCGCTCCGGAGCTCGTGGGCCGGTTCTCCCATCACCCCGGCCGCGCCGCCGCGCTTCGTCCGCTCAACGCTCCGCTGCCTTCCGGCGGCGCCACTGGTCGTACAGTGAGGCGAGCATCAGGAGGAGGGCCGCCAGCGCCGAGCCGTTCCCCAGCACGTCGCCGAGCCGGTCGTAGAGCGTACGGATGTCGGTCGTGTACACGGTGTCCGCGCGCACGGCTTCCTGGAACAGCGGCGTCGCGTCGTAGACGCGACCGGTCGGGTCGATGAACTCCGAGATCCCGGTGTTCCCCGCCCTCGCGACCCCGATCCTGTTCTCGATCGCGCGCATCACCATGTGCGCGGGATGCTGCCAGAGAGCGGAGGTCCAGGTGTACCATGGCTTGCGCCCGTACCACGCGTCGTTCGTGATGTTCAGCAGCACGTCCGCGCCCTCCAACCGGTAGCGGCGCGCAGCCCGCGCGAAGGACGACTCGTAGCAGATGAGGACTCCGTAGGCGGTCCCGTCGACGTACGCGAGGGGCCACCCCTTCCCCACCCCGAAGGTGCCGAAGTACGAGGAGAAGTGGCGCAGCCAGCTCGCCGGGACGAACGGGACGTGCTCGACCATGGGTACCAGGTAGTGCTTGTCGTACTCGTAGCTGTCGAGCCCGGTCGGCCGCATCAGGAACGCCGAGTTGTACGGCGTATAACTGGAGTCGGCGTTCTCGCGGTACCCGAGCGCCCCGAAGAGGATCGGCGCGTGCAGCTCCCGCGCGTAGTGGTTCAACACGATCATCGTGCCCTGCGTCGTCGGGTTGCTCGTGGCCCGCGGATAGACCTCGAACGTGACCTCGGGCATCACGACGAGCTGGACGGAGTCCCCCTCGAGCTTCGGCATCAGCCGGCGCAGCGCCAGGCCGGTGCTGTCCAGCTCGGGGCCGAGCGCCATCTTCAGGTTCTCGGCGATGTCCGGCTGTACCACCGCGACCTTGCCGACCGGATGCATCGGCAGGGTGTCGGCGCGCCACACCCCCCAACCCATCGGCAGCGCGAGGACCAGCGCGAGCACGAGCGCCCTTCCCCTCCAGGGCTCGCGTGCCCGCGCGCGGAGCACGATCTCGGCGAGCAGGCCGTTGGCCAGCGCCAGCCAGAACGTGACGCCGCGCGCTCCGACCAGCTCCGCGATCCCCACCAGCTTCGGGTAGCCGGTGAGCGACGTCCCGAGCCCCAGCCACGGGAACGCGAGCGAGCTCGGGAGGTGCGCGCGCAGCCACTCGACGGCGGTCCACGTCACGGGCAGCGCGAGCCAGAGGGGGATGCGCAGATGGTGCACGCTGCGGTGCAGCATCCAGCCGAACAGGGCCATGAACCCGCCGAGGGCGAGCACCGTGGCGACGTACGCCAGGATGGCGAGGTTCGTGAACCAGATGAGCGCGACCAGGATCCAGTACAGGAGCAGCCCGAAGTACACGAGCCCGAACAGGAACGCGCCGCGCACCGCGGACCGCCGCCCTTCCGCGTCCGGTGAGGCCGCGCACACGAAGAGCGCGATCGGCACGAGCGCGACGAACGAGGTGACCAGGGGGTTGAGCGGCGGGAACGACACCGCCATCAGCAGTGCGGAAACCAGGGGGAGCAGGCGCTCTCCGCGGCGGGGCCAGAGCAAGCTCTTCAGGCCGGCTATAGCGCCACCTCCCGACCTTCCTCCGACGACCGGTAGGCCGCCTCGATGAGCCGGAGCAGTCCCGCCTGCTCCTCCGGGAGCGCGGCCTCCGCGGTGCCCGCCACGGCGCGCACGAAGTGGTCGAGCTGACGGCGATAGGCGTTCGTGTACGGGTTCTCCCCGCCGCGCGGCCGGGGCTGGCGCGGCGTGACTTCGAGCGGGCGGCCGCCGAGCTGCCTGTAGACCTCCAGCGGGGGCAGGGAGCCGGAGCCCTCGGTCCCCATGACGCGGGCGTGGAAGCGATCCTCGCGGGCGTAGTATCGCGTGCTCACCTCGACGTCGACGACCATGCCGTCGGCCTCGACCATGAGCGTGGCGGCGTCCTCCACCTCGAAGTCCCCGGGCCTGACCGAGCACCAGACCTTGCGCAGGCGCGGGTAGCCGACCAGCCACAGGGAGAGGTCGAGCGCGGGAACGCCCAGGTCGACCAGCGCGCCGCCCCCGGCCAGGGAGCGACGGTGGCGCCAGGTCGGCCGCACGAGCGGGACCCGCCGGGTCAGCCAGCTCCCACGGACGGCGTACACGTGGCCCAGCTCGCCTCCCGCCACGAAGCTGCGCAGCGCCGCCACTTCCGGCCTGAACCGGTGGGGGAGACCCACGACCAGGGCCTTGCCGGACGCGCGCGCGGCCGCGAGCACGCGCTCGACCCCACCCGACGAGATCGCCAGGGGACGCTCCACGAATACGTGCTTGCCCGCCTCGAGCGCGGCGATCGTCATCTCCTCGTGGAGGTAGTTCGGCGTGCACAGGACGACCGCGTCGAGGTCCCGGCGTCCGATGGCGTCGTCGGGCTCGACCACTTCCGCGACGCCGAAGCGGTCCGCGATCGTGCGGGCCTTGGGGACGTCCCGATCGGCCACTGCCACGAGGTGCACGTCGTCACGTTCGGCCAGGATGGGGATGTGGACCACCTGGCTGATCGCCCCCGCGCCCACGACCGCGAAGGTTGGAGCGCCGGGCCCGGCCGTCATGGCGCGCTGCCCGATCCCGTGCCGCCCTGCCCCGAGCCGCCGGTGTCGAGTGACGCGTTGCGCAGTATGAACTGGGCACCGAGGCGAAACTGGAAGTAGCGCAGGTGCTCGATGAAATCGTAGCGGGCCTGTCCGTAGACGCGGATCCAGTGCCGCACCGGAACCTCGAGCCCGGCGTGCCCGTCGAACCCCGCCGACACCGTGTTGAGCAGGTCCTGCACGAACGTGCCGTCCACCGCCGGTCCGTAGCCGTTCATGACGTGCGCGGAAACCCCCAGGCCCAACGACGTGAGCACGTTCATGGGAACGCGCCACACGACGTCCGCGTCGACCGAGAGCGCCACGTCCTGCCACCGGATCCTGCCCAGGTCGACGGGCGGCGAGGGGCTGCCCGTCTGGTCCGTGATCAGGTGCTCGATCCGATGGTCGAGCTTCGCGACCTCACTCCGCTTGAAGTACGACGCCCAGTACGTGATGCCCGGGACGATGCGCACGCCCGGCCCCAGGTAGCCCAGGTCCATCTGCAGCCCGATGCTCTGCGTCGGGTTGACGCGGGTCGGATAGAGATAGCCCCAGTCGACCCCGAACCCCCGCCACGAGAGGTTCGTGTAGTCGTAGTTGGCCAATCCCTGACCGGCCAGCGGCGCGGCGGCCGCCAGGGCCACCATCCACGCCACCGCCCACGTCGTGACCGCCCCCACCTTCGCGTAGCTCACCGTCGCACCTCCCCCACCAGGTCGTAGTCCCCGGCATCCACGATCTCGACGTCGACCAGGGCTCCCGGCGCGAGACCGCCCGCGCCGCGCAGGTGCGTGACGCCGTCCACGTCCAGCGCCTGCCCGGTCGTGCGCGCCACGGCGTCGAACTCGTCGTCCTCGACGAGCTCGTCGACCAGCGCGCGCACGGTCCGTCCCACCCGGCCGAGGTTCCGGTCCAGCGAGATGGCGCGCTGCGCCTCCAACAGCTCTTCCATACGCTCGCGCGCCACTTCCGCGGGCACCTGTCCGTCCATGCCCGCCGCCCGGGTGCCCTCCTCGAGCGAGTACGTGAAGGCACCCACATGGTCGAATCCGACCTCCTCCAGGAGATCGAGAAGGCGGCGGAAGTCCTCGTCCGTCTCGCCCGGGAATCCGACGATCACCGTCGTGCGCAGCGTGACGTCCTCGATGCCGTCCCTCAGCCACGCCACCCGCTGGAGGATCGTGTCCCGCCGCTCCGGGCGCCGCATGCGCTCGAGCACCCGGTCGCTCCCGTGCTGGATGGGCATGTCCAGATACGGAAGGAGTCGAGGCTGGGTGGCCACGAGCTCCACGAGCTCGCGCGTGATGCCCGACGGGTACATGTAGAACAGCCGGTACCACGGCACGTCCGTCCCGTCCAGCAGCCCGCGCAGCAGGTCGGGCAGCAGCGGCGCGGCGCGGCCGGACGGCCCACGGCGCAGGTCACGCCCGTACCAGGTGGTGTCCTGCGAGACGACGTTGATCTCCCGGACGCCCTGCGCCCCGAGCGCTGCCGCCTCCTTCACCAGGTCCTCCAGCGGGTGCGAGCGATGCAGGCCGCGCATGAGCGGAATCGCACAGAACGCGCACGTATGGTCACACCCCTCGCTCACCTTCAGATAGGAGGTGTGCGGCGTGCTCGTGGAGAGGACACGCAGCGTGCGCGCCATGGCCGGATCCACCGACGGATCCTCCGACAGGATCCCCCGGGCGCGCAGCTCGGGGACGAGCCTCGGGAGCTCGGTGAGCCCCAGAAAGAGATCGACCTCGGGAATCTCCGCCGTGAGCTCCTCCCGATAGCGCTGCACCATGCACCCCACGGCGACCACGGCCTTGAGCCCGCCCTCGGCCTTGAGCTGGCATGCCTCGAGGATCGTCTCGATCGACTGCTCCTTGGCCTCCTGGATGAAGCCGCAGGTGTTGACGATCACCACCTCGGCCCCCTCCACCTCCGAGGAGACGCGCGCGCCGTGGCCCACGAGGGCCGCCATCATGTGCTCGGAGTCGACCGTGTTCTTGTCGCAGCCCAGCGTCACCAGCGCGATGCGGGGCCCGCCCTCCGTCCCGACGGGCCCCGGCGACGAGCGCACCGCCGTCACGTCGGACGGGACGCCGGCACGCACGGGGCCGGCCGAGAGCGGAAAGACCGGCAGATCCCTGAGCCTCATCGACGGATCACCTGCGCGCCGGGCGGCAGCTTGAAGGTGAACCACGACGGGTCGATCCTGAGGTTCGTCCGGATGTGCAGAAGGGTGACGGTGCGCACGGAGCCGTTCTCCTCCTCGACGCGCACGCGGCGAAGCACCGGCACGCCGTCGTCGATCCACACGTCGGCGCTCCGGTACGACGTCTCGGTCCGGGGGACCAGGTGCAGGCGGTGGCACAGGTGGCCCGCCACGGTGTCCGTGCCGACGTAGGAGGCCGTATACCTGGCTCCGGGGTCGCGCAGGAACTCCCTCTGGAAGTCGAAGCCCCCGTCCGCGTCGCTCATCGGGGTCTCGATGACCTGCTTCGGATCGGCGCTGCGGTAGTAGACCCACACCGATTTCCCGTCGGCCACGATCTCGTCGCCCTTCGGCTCCGTGAAGCGCATGGCGAACAGATTGGGCCGCTCCTCGCACAAGCGGCCGCGCCCCCTGCGATTCTCCTGGAGCATCGGCACCGACAGGTGCTGCTCGAAATCCGCGCACAGGGACCTGATCCCCGCGTAGCGCTCCGCCGCGGCCGCCAGGATCTTCTGGGCCCGGTCCCGCTGCCCGGCCACCGGAGCGACCAACACCGTAGACGCCAGGAGCATCATCCCCACCACGGCCACCCCACCCCTCATACGCCCCCTCCCACGCCTCCGGGCCCGCACAGCGCGTCCAGCTCGGACAGGCTGACGAGCACCTCGCGCCCCTTGGACCCATCCTGGGGCCCGAGCACGCCGGCGTCCTCGAGTTGATCGACGATCCGCGCGGCCCGACCGTAGCCGATCTTGAGGCGGCGCTGCAGCAGGGACGTCGAGCCGCCCTGGTTCTGGATGCACACCTCCGCTGCCGCCCGGAACAACTCGTCCCACTCGCCGGCGATCTCCTCGACGGCCGACGCCGCAGCCTCCATCTCGCGGCTGCGCACCTCCTCCAGGATGTCCGGCTCGGGGACCTCGGCCTCCTCCGTCTTGCGTCCCTCCTCCTCGAGCCGCTCCCGCATCTCACGATACCAGCCCATGAGGCGCTCGGTGTCCTCGGTGGGAATGAACGCCCCCTGGATGCGCACCGGCTCGCTCTCGCCCGGGGGGAGATAGAGCATGTCCCCGTTGCCGAGGAGCGCGTCCGCGCCGTTCTGGTCCAGGATCGTGCGGGAGTCGGTCTTGGACGCGACTCGGAACGCGATGCGCGTGGGGAAGTTCGCCTTGATGAGGCCCGTGATGACGTTCACCGAAGGCCGCTGGGTCGCGACGATGAGGTGGATCCCGATGGCGCGCGCCTTCTGCGCGAGCTGCGTGAGCGGCTTCTCCACCTCGCTCTGCACCGTCATCATCAGGTCCGCCAGCTCGTCCACCACGACCACGATGTAGGGGAGCACGCCGTCGGTGTAGATCCAGCGGTCCTCGTCCCCGTCGGGCCCGGACGGCTCCGTCCGCCGCACGATCTGACCGGACGAGATCTTCTGATTCAGCTCCCCGATGGAGCGCACGTGGTTCGCCTTCATCAGCGCGTAGCGACGCTCCATCTCCATGACCGCCCAGTTGAGCACTCCCGCCGCGTCGCGGGGATCGGTCACGACGTTGTGGCGCAGGTGCGGAAGCTGGGCGTACACGGACAGCTCGACCATCTTCGGGTCGATCATCAGGAGTCGGAGGGTCTCCGGCGTGTGCCGGTATACCAGGCTCGTGATGATCGTGTTCAGGCAGACGGACTTGCCCGATCCGGTCGCGCCGGCGATGAGCAGGTGCGGCGCCTTCCCCAGGTTCGTGATGTAGGGCCGGCCCGTCAGATCCTTGCCGAGCGCGAGCGGAAGCTCGCCCCGGGCCGCCCGGAATGCGGACGACTCCATCACCTCGCGCAGGCTGACGATCTCGGGCTGGGGATTGGGGATCTCCACGCCGACGGCACCCTTGCCGGGGATGGGCGCCACGATGCGGATGCTCTGCGCCTTCATGGCCAGCGCGAGGTCCGCGTCCAGGTTCGCGATGCGGTTCACCTTCACACCCGGGGCCGGCACGATCTCGAACTGGGTCACCATCGGGCCCGTCGTGCGTCCGCCCAGATCGCTCTGCACGTTGAACGTCGCGAGCTTCTCCACCAGGACCCTGCCCAGCTCGTCCAGCTGACGCTCCATGCCGGCGCGGTCCCGCTCGTCCGGCGGTGTGAGCAGGTCGATCGGGGGAATCCACTCGCCGGCGTCTCCGTACGCCGGCAGATCCGGCAGCACGGGCTCGTCCGCACCGGTCCCGGCCTTGCGCTTCGATCGCTTCGTCGGGCGCTCGGCTCCCGCGGCGGCCGGCTCCTCGGAGCTCGCGGCCTCCGCCATCGTCGGCTCCTGCGCCGCAGCCACCTCTTCCACCGCCACGTCCGGTCCTTCCACGCCTTCACCCGGCCGCGGCACGCCGGTGTGCACGGC
>JBJKSF010000187.1:0-55469 GCA_046704285.1 Longimicrobiales bacterium
GCCGGAGCCGCTCCGCCCCGCCCGGCCCGCGGCCGCCCCCGAAGTCGCGCCTCTGGGCGTGTCCATGGCCCGGGCGGCCGTCGCGGAGACCGGATCGTTGATCCTCGACGCGCGCGACGGCCGGCGCACGCAGCTCCTGCCGCCCACGCACGTGGTGTGGGTGCGCGCGGGAGACGTGCACGCGAGTCTGTCCGGGGCGCTCGCCCAGCTGTCCGGTGACCTTCCCTCCGGGCTCGGCCTCCACTCGGGTCCGAGCAAGTCCGCCGACCTCGGGCAGATCACGGTCAGGGGTGTGCACGGTCCCGGCCGGGTCGTGGCCGCGATCCTGGGCTGAGGGCGGACGTGGCCGAGACCGCCCACCTGCGTCGTGTCCTGCGCATCCGCGACGGCATGGCCGTCACCGTGGGGATCATCATCGGCGCCGGCATCCTGCGTACGCCCGGCCTCATCGCGGGCTACCTCGGCAACACCTGGCTGATCCTGGGCGTGTGGGTGCTGGGAGGGGTGGTGGCGGCGCTGAGCACGCTCGTACTCTCCGAGATGGCGGCCGCGCTCCCGGAGGCCGGGGGCAAGTACGTGTACGCGCGCCACGCCTGGGGCCCGACGTTCGGGTTCGTGGCCGGGTGGTCCGAGCTCCTCGTGACGCGCGGGTTCTCGGGTGCGTCGAAGGTGGTGGTGGTCGCCGAGTACATCAGGCTGCTCGTCGGACACGGCTCGGTGCCGATCCTGGCCGGAGCCGTCGTGCTGGGGTTCTTCTTCCTGCACACACGAGGCATCGAGACGAGCACGGTCTTCCAGAACGTCACCACGGCGCTCAAGGTGCTGATCCTCGCGCTGATCGCCGCGGCAGGCCTGTGGGCGGGCAAGTTCGCGGGATTCGGGAGCGGAGCGTTCGGACCCACGACGGTGAATTCGGGGCTCCTGGGGTTCGCGCTCTCGTACCAGGCGGTTTCGTTCGCGTACTACGGATGGGAGGACGCCGCCAAGATGGCCGAGGAGGTGCGGGAGCCCGGATCGGCGCTGCCGCGCATCCTCGTGGGCGGCGCCCTGGCCGTGATGGTGCTCTACCTTCTCATGAACGTCTCCTTCCTCGCGGCGCTCACGCCGAAGCAGATGGCCGGCTCGGAGCTGGTGGCGCAGGACGCGATCGCGAAGGTCTTCGGAGGCGTCGCCGGCGACTTCGTCTTGGTGGCCAGCATCCTCATCCTCCTCAGCAGCGCGAACGTGAACTTCCTGGGGATGCCCAGGGTCGCGTACGGGCTCGCGCAGCACGGCCTCGGCCCGAAGAGCTTCGCGCGCGTGGACGAGCGCGGAACGCCCCGCGCCTCCCTGATCTTCATCTCGGTGTGGATCGGGGCGCTCGCGCTGACGGGCGCGTTCGTGTTCATCATCCGCTTCATGATGCTCGTGGCGATCAGCGTGGACTCCGTGGTGCTGCTCGGCTACTTCCGCCTGCGCCGCACGCAGCCGGAGCTCGCGCGCCCGTTCCGCGTGCCCGGCCATCCCTGGATCCCGGCGCTGACCGTCCTGCTGTACGCCGGGATCCTCGTCACGATCGTCGCGACCCAGCCCGGGCTGGCGTTGGGCGGCTACGGCATGCTCGCGGCCATGGTCGTGGCCGGCAGGATCACTGTGGCGCGGCGGCAGCGGGTGTGAGCGCGCCGGCGATTTCGAGCATCGTCTCCGCTCTCGCGGTGGAGGGCGTCACGCACGTGGCCGGCATTCCCGACAACGCGTCCGGGCCCTTGTTCGACGCGCTCGCCGACCACCCGGGAGTGCGCCTCGTGCGCGTGACGCGCGAGGGCGAGGCGTTCGCCCTCGCCGCCGGCCTCTGGATGGGCGGGGCCGCGCCTCTCGTCGTCGTGCAGAACACCGGACTCCTCGAGTCGGGCGACAGTCTGCGCGGGACGGCCGTGCGGATGGGTGTGCCACTCCCGATCCTCGTGACCGGCCGTGGATACGCGAAGATGGAGAGGGCGGGCCTCGGCCCGGAGACCGAGCGCACGCGGGAGATGATGGTGCGGCCCGACATCGACTCGATCGCCCTCGTCACCGAGCCGACCCTCGCCGCCTGGGGCGTTCCCTGGGAGCGCGCCGAGGGCCCCACGGCGCCCGCGCTCGTCCGCACGATCCGGCGCGCGCGCGCGGAGGAGCGGCCCGTGGCTCTTCTGGTCGCCGGAGCACTCGCGTGACGATGACGTCCGCGCAGCTCCTCGAGCCGCTCGCCCGCCTGCGTACCGACGAGGTGGTCGTCACGACGATGAGCGTCACGAGGCCCTGGGGCAGGCTCTCGGACCACGAGCTCGACTTCGCCTCCGCGGACAGCGCGATGGGTCACGCCGCCGACCTCGCCCTGGGCGTCGCCCTCGCCTGCCCCGAGCGGCGGGTGGTCTGCCTCAACGGAGACGGCAGCATGCTCATGACGCTCGGCACGCTGGCGACCATCACCGGCGCGAGCCCCCCCAATCTCACGCTGTTCGTCGTGGACAACCGAGCGTTCGAGATCACCGGCAGACAGCCCGTCGCGGGAGCCGGCCGCGTCGACTTCGCCGCGCTCGCCCGCGCCACGGGATTCCCGACGGTCTTCCGTTTCGAGGACGGCGACGAGTATGCCCGTGCGCTGCCCGACGTGCTGACTTCTCGAGGTCCCACGTTCGTGCATGCGCTCGTCGAGGCGGGTCACGAGGGCCCGATCACCCGGAGCGGCGCCGAGGAGGCGAGATACCTGCGCACGTCGCTGGCGGAGTGGGCGAGGGTACTGAGGGCGGGGCTGGCGACGCCATCGTTGCGCCCCGGTTCCCCAGGCCCCATACGTAGGTAAACAGCCATCGTCCCCCACGCCTTCGGGTCATGTCTCCGAGCCTCGCTCCACCGCTCCAGGAGCATCGTAACCGCAGACTGCGGCGCCTCGAGCTGACGTACGCGTTGTATCGGGGGGACCCGATCAAAGCGCTTCTGATCTCGGAGCTGGCCCGCGTCCTGGAGCTCGCCACCGCGGATCGCGCGGCCGTGATCTGGCTGGATCTGGGCCTGGACTGGAGCGTGCCTCACATGCACGCCCTGCTCGACGTGGGAGACGACACGCCGCGGCGCACATTCCCGCTGGAGCCGCTCCTGGAGGCGCAGGATCTCGGGCCGCGCATCCTCCTCGACCTCCCCACCGGGGGCCCGTCCGTCGCCCCGGCGGGAAGCCTGATGGCGGTGTCGATCGGAGGTGACGGGCACCGCGAGTGGTTCGTGGTCGCGGAGGGGCGCGCGGCGAGGCTCGCGCTCTCGCCGGTCGAGCGCGAGCTCCTCGCATCCGCCGGTGGACGATGCGCGGGCGTGGTTCTCCACCGGGACCTGGACCGGGCCGGTACCGGCGACCCGGCGTCGGGTGGGAGACGCGGTTCCTCGCTCGCGGGCTGGGGCGTCCTGGGAGACGCGCGCGAGGACATGGACGAGGAGGAGTCCCACCGCGTCGGCTTCCGACTTCTCGGGGTGCGCCTGATCGGGTCTCTCGTCGACGACGACGCGGTCTTCCCGCCGACGACACCCGAGAGGCTGAAGCGGCTCCGCGCGGAGCTGGACGGCCGCGTGGCCCTCGGCGACCCGGAGCACGCGCTGTGGAGGGCCGTCGTGGCGTCCGTCGAGGCTCGGGACGTCGATGCGCTGTCCGCGACGGTTCTTGCGCTCGCGCGTCACACGGCGCGGCGCGGACTCCTCTGGAGCGCCGCGGAGCTCTCGCACCTCGTCTACGAGCTGGCGACCACCACGGGCGAGGCTGCGCGGGCGAGGGACGCCGCCGCCGTGATGGCGCGCGTATACGACCGCCTCTCGCGTGGGGATCCGGCCAGAGCGTGGAGGCGGGTGGCCGACGGCCTCGCTCACGCGCTGCGGGGGCGCTCCTCTTAACGAACACCTGCGCCGCCTCGTCTGCACCTTCAGAGCGAGGACGATCGGAATGCCGATCCGTGGGGCGTCGACGGACTCGCCACCTGGGGCAGGTTGGAGCTCGGCACGGAAAGAGAGGAACAGGACGATGAAGCGGTTGACGAGCGGGGCTACCATCCTCGTGGCGGCGCTCGCGCTAGGTCCGCTCCATGTGGCGGCACAGCAGGGTCGCTTCGGCGGAGGAGCGGGGTTCTGGCAGCGGCCGGGAGCCGGGATGGCGGGACCACGGCGCGCGCGCTGGATGATGCGCCAGGGAGGAAGGGGTGCGGTGGGCGTCGAGCTCCTCATGAGGATGCGCGAGCGACTCAAGCTCACGGACGGTCAGTTCAAGAGGCTCGACGCGATCCGGGCCGACGCGGTCCAGCGGCAGATCGGGCGGCAGGCGTCCATGATCGAGCTGCGCTCCCGGGTCCTCGCCGGTGAGGCCACGCGCGGCGCGCTGGTCGACTCGATGACGGCCTGGAGGAAGGCGGCGCGTGCGGCCCGCGAGGAAACGCGGACGCGCGTGGAGTCGATCCTCAGCAGCGCGCAGAAGGACACGCTGAAGACGATGATGCGCAGGCGGTGGGCGCTCATGCTCCGCCGGGAGCGGGCGTTCGGCGGGATGCGCGGTCGGATGTGGGGTGGCGGCCGCGGGCTCATGTGGCCCGGAGGCATGCCGCGCTACCGCAGCGGCCCGGGAGCCATGGGCGGCGCGATGCCGGGTGCACCCACCGTACCGCCTGCGGCTTCCGGCGTGCCTCCCAGCCTACCGGACAGCGGGAGCGCCGGAGGGTCCGGGTCCCCCGGAGGCGCCTCCTAGGGCCTCTCGCATGGCGCGGTGTCCCTCCTGGACGAAGTACGCGGTATTCGCGAAGTCGAACGTCTCGTACTCGTCCAGGCGGGGCCGCACGTAGAGGAGCGGCGGGCCGTTCCAGCCCTCCAGCAGCTCGTGGCGGCGGCGCCACGTGGTGATCCCGACGATGCGCTCGTGCACGGCCACCATTCCCCTGCGTAGCATGTCGGGAACGCTGGCGGCTTCGCCCGCGCCGGGATCGACGGCGATGATGCTGGTCGCGCCCAGATCCGCGGCCCGATCCATGGGCAGGGGATGCTGCACGCCGCCGTCCACGTAGACCCCTCCGTCCAGCTCGGCGGGCGGGTAGAACACGGGAAAGGCGGCCGAAGCGTACACCGCGTCGACGAGAGGGACGTCCGTGCGCGCGCCGGGACCGAACCACTCGGTCCGCCCCGTCGCCAGGTCCACGGCGTTGACCTGGAGCGGGCGGCGCAGCGCGCGCCAGCCGCCCGGCGGCAGCACGCCTTCGATGTAGGCCCGCAAGGTCTCTCCGCGGAAGACGCTGATCTGCTGGATCCCGTTGATGAAGACGACCCGGCGGTTGATCCGCACGATGTCGGTGCGTCGCAACGCCTGCGCGAGGTCGTAGAGCTTCTCCCAGCCGACGCCCGCGGCGACCAGGGCGCCGATCAACGCGCCGATGCTCGTCCCCACGATCCCGTGGACGGTCACGTCCGCATCGGTCAAGGCGCGCCACGCGCCCACGTGCGCCAGCCCCTTCAAGCCCCCTCCCCCCAGCACCAGCCACGGCCGTCGTCCGAAGGACCCGACCCCGGCCGAGGGGGTACCGTAGCGGCCTCTCCCACGGAGCTTGGATCGGGTCCCCGAGCCTTGGGCGGCCTCCGCTCCCGGCAGGTCGGAAACCGGCCCGCGGCCGGGTGAATTCAGGGTCTCCGGGTCCACTTGACCCTCCGGGAAGCCCCGTCTAGCTTGGAGAAGTGAAACAGAGAATCATTCTTGATAAGAAGACTCCTTCCAGAGAGCCACGCCGAGGACCGGATGAGCGACGCACCCATTCTGAAGATCAGCAACCTCCGCGCCAAGGTCGTGGACGGGGACGCCGACATCCTGAGGGGTGTCGACCTCGACCTTCACGGAGGCGAGATCCACGCTATCATGGGACCCAACGGCTCCGGCAAGAGCACGCTGGCGAAGGTGCTGGCCGGCCATCCCGGCTACGAGGTCACCGGCGGAACGGCGACGCTGCGCGGGCAGGATCTGCTCGAGCTGGCGCCCGACGAGCGCTCTCGCGCAGGCGTCTTCCTCGCGTTCCAGTACCCGCTCGACATCCCGGGCGTGTCGATCGCGAACTTCCTGCGCACCGCCGTTCAGGCGCACCTCCCCGAGGGTGAGGAGCTGGACATCTTCGAGTTCGCCGACATGCTCACCGAGCGCATGGAGCTGCTCGAGATGGACCCGAGCTTCGCCGAGCGCTACGTCAACGACGGGTTCAGCGGCGGTGAGAAGAAGCGCAACGAGATCCTGCAGATGGCGGTGCTCAAGCCGACGCTCGCCGTTCTGGACGAGACCGATTCGGGGCTCGACATCGACGCGCTCAAGGTCGTCGCGAGTGGCGTGAACAAGCTCTTCGAGGAGCGTCCGGACATGACGATCCTCCTCATCACGCACTATCAGCGTCTGCTCAACTACATCAAGCCCCACCAGGTGCACGTCATGGTGGAGGGCAGGATCGTGCGGTCCGGCGGGCCGGAGGTCGCGCTGGAGCTCGAGGAAGACGGATACCGGGCCTGGACCGAGCACGAAGCGACCGCCAGCATCTGAGCGTCAGAGAACAGGGGAACCCTCCATGCCGCAGAACGAAGTCATCACCGACCTCGACCTCGACCGCTACAAGTACAATTTCGTCACGGGCGGCAAGCCCGTCTTCCAGGCCCGCAAGGGACTGAACGAACAGGTCGTCCGCGAGATCTCGACGCACAAGGAGGAGCCCGAGTGGATGCTCGAGTTCCGCCTCAAGGCGCTCAAGATCTTCAACGCCAAGCCGATGCCGACCTGGGGCGGCGACCTCACGGGTCTCGAGTCCGTGCTGGACGAGATCTACTTCTACGTCCGCCCGCAGGACCGCATGGGGCGCTCGTGGGACGACGTGCCCGACGAGATCAAGAGCACGTTCGAGAAGCTCGGCATCCCCGAGGCGGAGCGGAAGATCCTCGCGGGGGTGGGCGCGCAGTACGAGTCCGAGATGGTCTACCACTCGCTCAGGCAGGAGTGGGAGAGCAAGGGCGTGATCTTCGACTCCATCGAGGACGGACTCAAGAAGCATCCCGACCTGTTCCGCGAGTACTTCTCCACGGTCATCCCGCCCTACGACAACAAGTTCGCGGCGCTCAACTCGGCCGTGTGGTCCGGCGGCTCCTTCGTGTACATCCCCAAGGGGGTGAAGCTCGAGACGCCCCTGCAGGCCTACTTCCGGGTGAATCAGGAGCGCATGGGCCAGTTCGAGCGCACGCTCATCATCGCGGACGAGGGCTCGCACGCCCACTACATCGAGGGCTGCACGGCACCGGTCTACTCGACCGAGTCGTTCCACTCCGGCGTCATCGAGATCGTCGTCAAGGACAACGCCCGCTTCCGCTACACGACCATCCAGAACTGGTCGAACAACATGTACAACCTCGTCACCCAGCGGGCGATGGTGCACGCGGGCGGCAAGATGGAATGGCTGGACGGGAACCTGGGCTCCAAGCTCACGATGAAGTACCCGTCCTGCTACCTCGTGGGCGAAGGCGCGCACGGCGAGATCCTGTCGATCGCCTATGCCGGGAGCGGCCAGCACCAGGACACGGGCGGCAAGGTCGTGCACGTCGCGCCGCGCACGACCTCGACGATCAAGTCGAAGTCGATCTCGAAGGGTACCGGCCGGGCCACGTACCGTGGCCTGTGCAAGGTGTACGAGGGCTCGCACCATGCGCGCTCCAACGTCGAGTGCGACGCGCTGCTCGTCAACGACACCTCCCGCACGGACACGTATCCGTACATCGAGATCGAGGAGAACGACGCCAACGTCGGCCACGAAGCGTCGGTCTCGAAGATCGGCGAGGAGCAGCTCTTCTACCTGACGAGCCGCGGCATCTCCCCGGAGGAGGCCACCGCGATGATCGTGCGCGGCTTCATCGAGCCGATCGCCAAGGAGCTCCCGCTTGAGTACGCCGTCGAGCTGAACCGGCTCATCGAGCTGGAGATGGAAGGATCCGTCGGATGATCGGAGAACTCGTGGAAGGAGTCACCGAAGCTCTCAATCGGGCGGCCGTCGAAGAAGTGGCGGCGGTCGAGCCGGAATGGCTCCGCACGCGCCGGGCCGCGGCCTGGGACGTGTACGAGCGGACGCCCATGCCCACGACGCGTCTGGAGCAGTGGCGCTACACGGACCTGAAGAAGACGCTCGACCTCGACGCGCTGACACTGAGCCGGGCAGAGACCGCGTCCGACGACATGGAGGAGTGGCCCATCCCGCTGCGCGAGGCGATGGCGCTGGACCGCGAGGACGCGTGCGGCCACATCGTCTTCATCGACGGCCACGTGGTGCACACCGACGTGGACGAGCACCTGGCGGACAAGGGCGTGCTCCTCCTCTCGCTGCACCAGGCGGTCCGCGAGCGCCCCGATCTCCTGGAGGAGTATCTGGCGACGAAGGCCGTGCCTCCCGAGGAGGGCAAGTTCGCGGCGCTGAACGCGGCGCTGTGGACCGATGGCGTGCTGCTGCACGTGCCCAGGGGCGTCCATCTCGACAAGCCGGTCCGCGTGACGCGCTGGTTCAGCGAGGCGGGGGTGGCGACGTTCTCGCGCACGCTCATCGTGGCGGAGGCGGCCAGCCACGTCTCCTACGTGGACGAGATGCTCTCCGACCCGCTCGAGGCCCGCAGCCTCGTCTCCGTGGCGGTCGAGGTGCTCGCGGGAGACGGCGCACAGGTGCAGTACGTGTCGATCCAGCGACTGGGCAGCAACGCGTTCTACCAGTCCGTGCAGCGCACGCTGGCGCAGCGCGACGCCAAGCTGGACACGCTGAACGTCGCACTCGGCGCGAGCGTCAGCCGCGTGGACCTCAACGCGCGCCTGCTGGGGCCGGGCGCGGACAGCGACATGCTCGGCCTGTACTTCGGGGACGGGGACCAGCACTTCGACTTCAACACGAGCCAGGACCACGTCGCGCCGGAGGCCACGAGCGACCTGCTGTACAAGGGCGCCATGGACCACCGCAGCCGCGCGGTCTTCCGCGGCATCATCCGCGTGCACCCGGGTGCGCAGAAGACCGACGCCTACCAGACGAACCGGAACCTCCTGCTCTCGCCGCACGCGCGCGCCGACTCGCTCCCGAACCTGGAGATCGAGGCGGACGACGTGAAGTGCTCGCACGGGGCGAGCGTGGGCGAGCTCGACCCGGACGCGAAGTTCTACCTGATGACGCGCGGCCTGACGCGGGAGATGGCGGAGCGCCTCGTGGTGCTCGGCTTCCTCGGTGAGGTCTTGTCCCGGTTGCCCATGGGGGGAGTCGGGAAGAAGGTCCAGCACGTGATCGAGCGCAAGCTGCGCGCGCTGTCCTGAGCGAGGCACACGGTGGATCGCCGTCGGGGGGCACGTCCCGCGCAGGGGACATCGGCGCCGGGGCCTGGACGGCCCGGCGCCGCCAAGCGAGGCGTCATCGCCGTGGTGGCACCGTCCCGGTGCGTACAGCCCAGCGGTCCCCGGAGCGGGACGTGCCTCCCGACGGCGATCCGCGATGAGTCCGGAGAGAACCGTAATGTCTGACTGGATCCGTGTGGCCGACGTCGATGCGTGCCCTCCCGGAAAGCTCGTCGGTCGCATGGCGGGAGCGCAGCCCATCGTGCTCGTGAACGTGGACGGCCGCGTCTGCGCGCTCGAGGACCGGTGCGCCCACGAGGAGTACCCGCTCTCGGACGGGGAGCTCGAAGGAGGCGACCTGGTCTGCATCTACCACGGCGCGCGCTACGACGCGTGCACCGGCAAGAACAAGGCGCTGCCCGCCATCCGACCCGTGAGGTCGTTCCCGGTCGAAGTCCGGGACGACGGGATCTACGTGGAGCTATGAGCGGTCTCGATGCACGGGCCGTCCGCCGGGAGTTTCCGGTGCTCGACCAGGACGTCAACGGCAAGCCCCTGGTGTACCTGGACAGCGCGGCCACGTCGCAGAAGCCGCGCGCGGTCCTCGAGGCCGTCGACGCGTACTATCTGCACGACAACGCGAACGTGCACCGCGGCATCCATGAGCTGTCGCGCAGGGCGACGCTCGGCTACGAGGGCGCACGCGAGAAGCTGGCGGCCTGGATCGGGGCGGAGGATCCGGCCGAGGTCGTCTGGACCCGGGGAACCACGGAGGCCATCAACCTGGTGGCGACGGCCTGGGGGTTGGACCACGTGCGCGAGGGCGACGAGATCGTGCTGAGCGTGCTGGAGCATCACTCCAACATCGTCCCGTGGCAGCTCCTGGCACGTCGCACCGGCGCGAAGCTGCGCTACATCGAGCTGGACGACCAGGGGCGCCTCGTGCTCGACGACCTGCCGTCTCTTCTGTCCCCGCGCACGAGGCTCGTGGCGATCTCGCACGTCTCCAACGCGCTCGGCACCGTGAACCCGATCAAGGAGATCACCGCCCGGGCCAAGGAGGCCGGAGCGCTCGTCCTCGTGGACGGGGCGCAGGGCGCCGTGCACGCCAAGGTCGACGTGCAGGACCTCGGGGTGGACTTCTACGCGCTCAGCGGCCACAAGATGTGCGGTCCCACGGGGATCGGAGCGCTGTGGGCACGCCGAGAGCTCCTCGAGGAGATGACGCCCTACCAGGGCGGCGGCGAGATGATCAACGTGGTGGATCGCGACATGAGCACGTGGGCCGAGGTGCCCCACAAGTTCGAGGCGGGCACGCCCAACATCGCCGGCGCGGTCGGCATGGGGGCGGCGCTCGACTTCCTGGGCGGCATCGGCATGGACGCCGTCATCGCCCACGAGCGCGACCTGCTCGGCTACGCCCTCGAGCGGTTGAGCTGCGTGTCCGGCGTGCGCGTGTACGGACCGTCGTCGCTCGAGGAGCGCTCGGCCGTCATCTCGTTCACGATGGGCGACGCCCATCCGCACGACATCTCCACGATCCTGGACGGGGAGGGAGTCGCCGTGCGGGCGGGACACCACTGCGCCCAGCTCGTCATGAAGCGCTACGGCATCGCCGCCACGGCCCGGGCCTCGTTCTATCTCTACAACACGCGCGACGACGTCGATCGGCTCGTGGCCGCGCTCGGGGTGGTGCGCTCCATCTTCGGCTGAGCCACCGCGGGCCGCGCCCCTCCGAAGCGGCCGACACGCACGGCCGCGCCGGTGCTGTCGCCCAGGACCGCGCGCACGCTAGATTTCGGGTTTGAACCTCGTACACGGCAGGAGGGCATGGACACGCCAGCCCTGAGCTCGCTCTACCAACAGCTCATCCTCGAGCACTACCGGCATCCCCACAACAAGGCGGAGCTCCCGGACCGGACCGTCGAGGTCCACATGGCCAATCCGGTGTGTGGTGACGACGTGCGCCTCCAGCTCCGCATCGACGACGGGCGCATCGAGGACGCAGCCTTCGTCGGGCAGGGATGCTCGATCTCGCAGGCGGCGGTGAGCATGATGACGGATCTCGTGAAGGGCCGCTCGCTGGACGAGGCCGACGGTCTCGCCAGGCGCTTCACGGAGCTGATGCACGGGGACGCCGGGGCCGCCGGCGACCGCAGCCTCGGAGACCTGCGCGCCCTCCAGGGGGTGAGCAAGTTCCCCGTCCGGGTGAAGTGTGCGCTCCTGGGATTCGACGCGCTCCAGGAGGCGCTCAAGAAGTCCGCGTCCGGGAAGGAACCCTGAGCACCGGCATCGTCGCTTCCGCCCATCTCCACGACACCCCCGCCGGGCCGCTGACCGTGTGGGCGTCGGAGGCGGGGCTGCGCCGTATCGAGTTCGGGCCGCTCCCGGCCGATGCACACGCCGAGCCGGCCGAGTCGTGGCCCCCGCTGCTCCGCGAGAGCGTCTCGGAGCTGTGCGAGTACTTCGACAGGACCCGGCGCGCCTTCGACCTTCCGCTCGATCTGGACGCGGCGACAGAGTTCCAGCGCGATGTGTACGCCCACCTCCTGGAGGTTCCCTACGGCCACGTCGTCACGTACGGAGAGCTGGCCGCCGCGATCGGCCGGGCCGAGCTGGCGCGTGCGGTGGGACAGGCAGTGGGCGCCAATCCCGTGCCCATCGTCGTGCCCTGTCATCGCGTGATCGCGGCCGAGGGCAAGCTGGGCGGCTTCAGCGGAGGCCTGGCCACGAAGGTGGCGCTCCTCCGTCTCGAGGGCGTGGACGTCGATGGGCCCGAGGCGGACAGCCACGTACACCCCGAAGTGATCCCCCTGGATCTCTAGGGGAGGAAACCCGGAGGCTCCAGGGAAGGAGACTCCTCGTCGTCCTGCTCGTGCCGGCGGCCCGCGGGCACGCTCCCGCGGGGCACCGCTCCCTACATCCTGCGGACGAACCGCGCGGGGGAGAGACCGGGAGCGTAGGGTCGGGGCGAACGTCCTTCGAGCACCTGCTCGGCCACGAGCAGGCCCGTGACCGGCCCGAGGGTCAGCCCCAACATCCCGTGCCCGGTCGCGACGACGACACCTTCGACGCCGGGCAGCGGACCCACGATGGGAACGCCGTCCACCGCCATGGGACGCAGCCCGCACCAGTCCGAGACCGGCTGCGCCTCCCCCAACCCCCGCAGGTAGAGCCGCGCCGAAGCGGTGAGCTGGTCCAGGCGCTCGCGCCGCACGACGTGGTTCAGGCCCGAGAACTCCATGGTGCCGGCGAAGCGCACGAAGCCGTCCATCGGCGTGCAGAAGACGGAGCGCTCGTGCAGCACACACGCGAGCGCGAGGTCCGGCGCGGCGCCCTCACCGACCGGGAGGTCCCGGTGGTAGCCCTTGCCCGGCTGCACAGGCAGGCGCACGCCCAGCCGCCGGCTCAGCGAGAGGCTGAAGGGGCCGGTGGCGAGAACGACGGCGTCCGCGCCGACGACCTCCCCGTCCTGCGTGCGCACGCCCGCCGCGCGGCCCCTCTGCACCACTACCTCGTCGACCCGAACGCCGGTACGAAACGTCGCGCCGGCACGGGCCGTGCGCTCGGCGAGCGCGGTGACGAACCGGTGCGGGTCGAGCGTGCGCGCCTCGGGATAGTGGACGCCGCCCAGCACCTCCGGCGAGAAGGTCGGATCGAGGACCCGTAGCTCGTCCCCCGAGAGCGGGCGGGGATGATAGCCGTGGCGCTCGATCACCGCGGCCTCGTGCCGCGTGTCGTCCAGGCCCTCCTGCGTACGGCATACAGCGAGATATCCGCCAGTTCGGTACCCGCAGGAGATCTCCTCCTCCGCGATGATTCCGTCGAAGAGCTCGAGCGTGTCGATGCCCATGGGCGCCATGACGCGCATGGCATCCTCCACGTGGTCCCACGTGCAGTAGCGTGCGAAGTCCGCGAGCCATCGCCACAGGCCCGGGTCCCAGCGCGGCTTCAGGTACAGCGGGCTGGTCGGATCCCCCATCCAGCGCAGCGCGGCGCGGACGCGTCCCGGCTCGTTGAGCGGAGGATGGCCGGCCGAGATCGTTCCCGCGTTGCCGAACGAGGCACCCGCTGCGATGCCCTCCCGCTCGAGCAGCACGACTTCGGCCCCCGCCCGCGCCAGGTAGTAGGCCGAGCACACCCCGATGACGCCCCCGCCCACCACCACGACGCGCTGCCCCGACATTGCTCGCGCCGCTACGGGACGCTCGGATCCAGCACGACCTTGATCGAGCCGCTGGCTCGTCGGTCGGCCGCGGCGACGAGCGCGTCCCGGTACTGCCCCAGCGGAAACACGTGCGTGACCATCGCGGACACCGGGGCCCCGCTCTCCCTCAGGAGGTCGTGCGTGACCCGGAAGGTGTGCACCGTGTCGTTCCGCCATTGCTCGCGGCCGTAGCACACGAAGCCCTGAACGGTGAGCTCGTGGGCCCATACGAACGTGAGGTCGAGCTTCTTGAGCTTGGCCGCGCAGCCCAGCAGGACGATACGGCCCCGCGCCGACGCGTAGCGAAGCGCCTGGCGGAGCGTCGCCGCGCTCCCCACGCAGTCGAAGATCAGGGGAAAGCCCCCGCCGGCGTAGACCTCGTCTCCGAGGATCGGCATGTACGCCTGGGCGCCCGTGTCCACGAGCGCCTGGCGCGCTTCGTCGCCGGGGGACAGCGTGCCGCTCGCTCCGAGCGCCACGGCCAGCTTCGCCTCGTGTCCCCGCTTGATCTGCGAGAGGATCTCCCCCTGGAAGCCCGCGGCGCGCAACGCCCAGATCGTGCCGAGAGCGATCGGGCCGCTCCCGATGACCAGCACCGGCCCGTCTCCCCACGGCCGGCTGCCCAGGGCCGCGTGCATCCCGACCGAGAGCGGCTCGATGAGCACCGCCGCGCGGTCGTCGAGCGCGTCGTCGACCGGAAGCAGCTGGCCCTCGTGCGCGATCGTGCGCTCTCCCCATCCACCGGGAAGGTCGGCGTGGTAACCGATCATGGTGCCGCGTCTGAGGGGATGGCCCGCGATCTCCAGCGCCCCCTCCTCCCCCATGCGCGCACAGGTCGCGTCCCACCCGGCGGCGCAGGAAGGGCACTGCTCGGTGCCGGCGAAGCCCCTCACGGTGCACGAGACGACGGGGTTGACCGCCACCCTCTGTCCCGGCTCGACGGCCCGAACGGCCCTGCCGGTCTCGACGACGCGCGCGAGGATCTCGTGGCCGAGCACTGCCGGGAACGACCCGAACGGCTCCATGGCGGGGCTCGCCTTGAACGTCAGGTTGCCGATGTCCGTGCCGCAGATGCCCGCCTTGAGCACCTCGAGCCGCACCCAGTCGTCGCCCGGGAGGGCCGGCTCGGGCAGGTCGCGCAGGCGCAACCCGCTCGCCCGCCCGAACACCGCCGCCCGGGTGAGGCCGCCCAGGCCCTTGCCCAGCAGATAGCCCGGAATCGTGACGTCGAACGTGACCGCGCGCATGGGCCGGAAGGTAGCGCGACGCGCCGGACAGGGGGAGGAGCGGGGCGGCCGGGCGGGTGTGGCGATGACGGGACGGGGCTCTTCCTCGCCACGCACCGCTGTGCGTCTAGGCTGTCCTATCCCGGCCCTCGGCCGTAGCTTGCAGGGGGCGGGTCGGACACTCACGGAGCTGAACGACTCGGAGGGCAAGACCATGATCGGCGCATTCCTGGCGAAGGGGGCCGCCCGCAGCGCATTCGCGGCCATGAACCGCCACGACCTGGACTCCTTCATGGCCGCCTGGGGAGACGACCCCGTCTTCGAATTCCCGGGCAAGTCGGTCCTGGGCGGCCGTTACCGAGGTCGATCCGAGATCCGGGCCTGGTTCGAGCGCTGGTGGGAGCGCTTCCCCACGACGACGTTCACCCTCCAGTCGGTCTCGGTCGACAACGTTCTCGCGATGGGCGGAACGAACACGATCCACGTGGAATGGCTTCTCGACGAGACGGACGTCGAAGGTCGGTCGTTCCACCTCACGGGGGTCACCGCGCTGCGTGCGCGCAACGGGAAGGTGGACCACGTGAAGGACTACATCTTCGACCAGGATGTGATCGAGGGAGCCTGGGCGGGGGTCGGGGCGAAGTAGGCGTCGCGGACGCTGCGCCGCACGTCCACGTCAGCGCGGGCCGAGCGCTGGCGCGGGCCGCTCGGCGTCCAGCGTCTCCGGGTCCACCGTGGGCTGCCAGATCTGGATGGCCGGGAAGGTCGACAGGAACCAACGGATCGAGCCGATCCAGAGGCCCAGGAACATGAGCCCGATGAGGGGCTGCCAGACCGGGAATGCGGGCTCACCGAGCCGGTGCAGGTCGGGGGCGATCATGTCGTAGGCCTCGAGCCAGAGCCCGAGCAGGATGCTCGTCGTGAAGACCGCCAGCGCGAACGGCTTCGTCTTCGGCCACCGACCGAGCAGACCCGCGACCGGCAGGACGAAGCAGGTGAGCACGACGAGCAGCGAGAGCCGTCCCCAGGGGGGCACCGAACGGCGGATGATCCACGCCTGCTCCCACGGCAGCTTCCCGTACCAGATCACCAGATACTGGGAGAAGAAGAGGTATCCCCAGACGACCGTGAAGGCGAAGGCCAGCTTGCCGAGATCGTGCCTCTGCTGCAGGCCGATGGCGCGCCGGAGGTCCTCGTGCTGCGTGCGCAGGTACAGGCTCCATATCGTCGTCGCGGCGATCCCGCCCTGGAACGCCCCCATCCAGAACCACGGCGCGAGCATGGAGCTGCGCCAGAGCGGCTCCAGCGACATCACCCAGTCGTAGGACACGAGCGACATCACGACGACGTACAGGAGCACCAGGATCGGGGCGACACGCGCAATCCCGCGACCGCTGTCGCGCTCCTCCCGCTCCTGGCCCAGCCACGCCCGGGTCAGCCGCGCCCGCCACGGGGCCCGTCCGGGGTCACCGTCCTCGGCGGCGCGCGCGCGCCCCAGGTCGGGGCGCACGGCAAGGTACACGAAGTACACGGCCAGCCCGGCCAGGAGCGCGATCGCGACGACGTTCCGGATGACGAGGAACGGGACGTTCAGGTAGGCGGCCTTCGCGCGGACCTGGGGATCGCCGGCCATCCGCGCAGCCCACGGGAAGAACCTCCCGCCCTGGCCGAGCATCGGCAGCAGGAGCACGAACGCGATCGGCAGGAACGCCGCCTGAGCCTGGCTCACCCGGCGCACCGACCAATCCCACCGGGCCTTCGTGAGCCAGGTGGCGCACGCGAGCGTCACGCCGCCGGCCGCGACGCTCACGAAGAACAGCCAGTTGCTCACATAGCAGGTCCACGCGAGCGTGGGATCCTGGATCAGCTCGACGACGAACGAGATCAGGCCGACGATAAAGAGCGCGGACGCCACCACGGAGGCCGGCCTCGAGCGCGGGACGTAGCGCACGGGGATCTCGCGGGGACTCCCGACGTACGGTGGCATCTCAGCGCCTCCCCTTCCTGCGCCCGGATGCCTTCGGGGCCTCGCTCGGATGCGCCCCGCGGTACGCGGCCTCGAGCGTGCGCAGATAGTCGACGATGTCCCACCGATCGGAGTAGGGGATCCGGCTCCCATACTCCGGCATGAGGCCGCGACCCACGCTGACGATCCCGACGATGTACTGGTCCGTGAAGCCCTGCACGCGCGGCCCGGCGAGGTCGTACACGGACAGCACGGGGTCCTTCGACGCGACGTAGGCGTCCCTGCCGATCCCGTCCGGGCCGTGGCACACGGCGCAGAAGCGCAGGAACAGCCTGTGCCCCCGCGCGAGCCCGGCGGAGTCGGCACCGGGGCTCACGAGGCTCTGCACGATCGAGTCGCCCCTGCCGACCGGCACCAGGTCCTTCTGCGTGAATCGCGGCACCCGGACGCCCTCCTGCGTGACGTACTGGACGTCACCGTCGGGCGGCGCGTCGTTCCCGGAAGCGAACGAGACCACGTGCGGGGGCTCGGGCCGCGGGTCCTCGTACGGGAGGATCGCCCGTCGATCCGTCGTGCCGTGCCCGAAGATGTCGGCCATGACGTTGTCCAGCGGGTGGCAACCGGAGGCCAGCGCGGCCACCAGCACGGCCAGGACCAGGCGCATCGCGAGCCTCCTACGCATGGTCCGCCTCCGCGCTCTCGCGCAGCTCCGCGGGCCCCCGCTCCCGGAGGATGCGGCACGCCTCGTCCGAACGCCCGGGCGGCACGCGCACGAAAACGCCGAAGCGGTCGGAGCTGAACGAGGGATCGTACACGACGTTCGGCCTCGTCCGGGGAAGGCGCGCGGCGATGAGCAACGCGATCACCGCGGCGAGCGCCGCGAACAGGACGCTCAGCTCGAACGCGATGACGATGCTGGCGGGCACGCCGAGCTCGGGCCTGCCCCCGACCCTCGCGGACCAGAGCGAGGTCCGTGCGGTCAGCGCGAATCCTGCGGCGGCTCCGGTGAGGCCGCCGACCAGCGTGCAGACACGCACGGGGCTCCCGTCCCAGCCCATGGCCGCCTCGATCTGGTGCGCGACGTAGGGCGAGCTCACCCGGATCTCCTCGAAGCCGGCCTTCCGCAGGCTCTCGATCGCGTCGACCGTCGAGTCGGGGTACTCGAACGCGGCCAGGATGCCGTGGGTGGCTCCGCTCATGGGCGCACCTCCTCGCGCTCGTGCCGCATGCGCGGGGGCAGCACCTCCTTCACGGCCGAGATCGCGACGGGCGGCAGGAGGCGCGTAAGGAGCATGAACCAGAAGAGGAACCAACAGACGCTCCCGACCAGGATCCCCACCTCGGTGAACGAAGGCCTGTACAGGTGCCACATGAACGGCTCGTACCCGTGATGCAGGGACGTCACGATGACGACGTAGTATTCCAGCCACATCCCTATGTCGACGAGGATCGAGACCGCCCACAGGGCCGGGATCGAGCGCCGTACGCGCTCGAACCACAGCAGCTGCGGGGCCAGCGCGGTGCACGTGATCATCGTCCAGCTCGCCCACCAGTAGCTGCCGAACATCCGGCTCCAGAACGAAGCGCGCTCGACCGCGTCCGCTCCGTACCACGCGAGAAAGACCTGCACGGCATACGCGTACGTCACGACGAGCCCGGCGAGCAGACACAGCTTGGCGAGCGCATCCAGGTGCTTGCCGGTCAGGTACTTCTCGAGGCCCCACGCCTTGCGCATGGGGATCACGAGCGTGAGGACCATCGCCACGCCGCTGTAGAGGGCACCGGCGACGAAGTACGGGGCCAAGATCGTGGAGTGCCACCCCGGCACGATCGTCGTGGCGAAGTCCCAGGACACGACCGAGGGCACGCAGACCGCGAGCGGCGTCGCGAGCCCGGCCAGGAGGAGATACGCCTTGCCGAAGTGGTGCCACTGCCGGTCCGTGCCCCGCCAGCCGAGCGAGATGACCCTGTAGAGCTCCCTGCGCCGTCCAGTCGTGCCGTCGCGGGCCGCCGCCAGGTCGGGAATCATGCCCAGGAAGAAGAACAGCACGGAGACCACGAAGTACGTGCTGAGCGCGAACACGTCCCAGAGCAGCGGAGACCGGAGGTTCGGCCACAGGAGATGCGAGCCCGGGTAGGGGAGCAGCCAGTACGCGCGCCACACCCTGCCCAGGTGGATGAGCAGGAAGAGGCCGGCCGTCATCATGGCGCAGACCGTCATCACCTCGGCCGCCCGGTGCACCGCCTGGCGCCAGGGCGTCCGGAAGAGGAAGAGGACTGCGGAGATGAGCACCCCCGAGCTCGCGATGCCGACCCAGAAGACGAACGACGCCATGGAGACGCCCCACGTCACCGGGCCTCCGAGGCCCGACACGCCGAGCCCCTCGACGAGCTGGTGGGCCCACGATCCCAGGAACAGGACCGCGCCCGCCGCGGCGAAAGGGAAGAGGCGCCACCATCCCTTCCCCGGCGTGTCGAGGATCCGGAGGATGTCCTCGTTCACCTGGCCGGGCCGCTCGACGTCCGGGTGGGCGAGCGAGCGCCGCCCGACGCGCTCCGGGCCCGTCGCAGCGGCCGTCAGGAGGCCTCCCCGTCCGGGAGACCCCGGAGCGTCACCTTCTTCAGGTAGTTCACGCCGGGGCGCGTGTCGAGCTCCTCGTCGAGTACCCGGTACGTCCGCTCGTCGGCCGCCGCCCGCGAGACCCCGGCGGTCGGGTCGTGCAGGTTGCCGAAGACGATCGCGTCCGCCGGACAGCTCTGTTGGCACGCCGTGAGGACCTCGCCGTCCCCGGGATAGTAGGGGCGGTCGTCCACGACGTCCCGCTGCTCGGCCGCGCGGATCCTCTGGATGCAGAAGCTGCACTTCTCCATGATGCCGACGTCGCGCACGGCGACGTCCGGATTCCACTGCCAGTCCATCGGGGCCGGGACCCGGTCCGCGTAGCGCAGGAAGTTGAACGTGCGGACCTTGTACGGGCAGTTGGCCGAGCAGTAGCGCGTGCCCACGCACCGGCTGTAGACCTGGTCGTTGATTCCCTCGGGCGTGCTGTATGTGGCCGACACGGGGCATACGGGCTCGCACGGGGCGTTGCCGCACTGCTGGCAGAGCATCGGGATCACGCGCACGTCAACCGCGCCGGCGGCCGTGGCGTCGATCTTCTCGTAGTAGCGCTCGATGCGCAGCCAGTGCATCTCGCGGCCCATCATCACCTGGTCCTCGCCGACCCACGGCACGTTGTTCTCGGCCATGCAGGCGACCTCGCAGGCGCCGCACCCGGTGCACTTGTCCAGGTCGATGGCCATGCCCCAGCGCGCGACCTTCCCCGGCTGCGCACGGGGTCCCTTCCGCGTGCCGTGTCCGAGCGCCGAGAGGGGGACGGCGGGGGCGATCGGCCAGTCTCCCTGCACGTCCGACCCCTGGATCTTGGCCAGACGGCGCGAGCGTCCCGTGGGCGTCACGGAGACCCTCGTGGCGATCGTCACGAAGGCGCCCGAAGGCTGCTCGGCGGCCGCCGGTAGGAGATCCAGAGCGTTGACGCCACGCCCGGTCGCCCACCGCCCGAAGTCGGTGTGGCCCATGCCCATGGCGAGCGCCACCGCGTCGCGGCGGATGCCCGGATACGGCCACAGCGGCACCTCGAGCGAGCCGTACGGCGACGTCACCGTGACGACGTCGCCCATGCGCAGGCCGTGCGCCTCGGCCGTGTCGGGATGCATCTCCAGCCACGAGTGCCACGTGATCTTCGAGACCTGGTCCGCCATCTCCAGGAGCCACGGGCAGTTCGTGTGCTCCCCTCCCCCGAAGCGCGCGGAGGGATGAACGAGCAGCGTGAACTCGCCGTCGCCGTCGAGCTCGGGCACGTCGAAGACCAGAGCCTTGTCCGGTGGCTTCAGCGCGGTGGACGCGGACCGGGCGGTCACCTCGCGCTGCCAGACGCCGATGCGCAGCATCTCCTGCCAGTGGCGGTCGAAGTCGGGCTTCCTGTACATGCCCCGGTTCGCCTCGTGCAGGTACTCGTAGAACGTCGCGGCACCGAGGCTCTTGCCGAGCCGCGCGCTCACCGCCAGGAGCACGTCTGCCGTCTGCTTGGCCTCGAAGTAGGGCACCGGCTCCATGATCGGCTGCCTCACCGCGTAGATGCCGGGCCTCGGCTCCGAGTCGCCCCACGACTCCAGGTAGTGCCGGTCGGGCAGGACCAGGTCCACCAGCGCCGACGTCTCGTCGGGCGCGGACGCGAAGGAGACCTTGAACGCGACCGACGAGAGCGCCTTCTCGAAGCCCGCCCCGGCGGGCAGGGAATACGCGGGGTTCACCCCGTGCACCATCGCCACCGCCACCTCGCCGGCCGCCATCGAACGCACGGCGGCCTCCATGTCGGCGTACGGCCGCGGAGCGCGCGCGGGTCCGCCGTCCAGGAACAACGTCCGCCCGACGTTGCCCGCCACCGCGTTGAGGATCATGACGGCCACGTTGGCTGCCGTCGCGTTGCGATGGTGCGCCCCCGCCCCCGGGCCGAGCGCGAGGCTCGGTGCCTCCGAGACGAAGCGGTGCGCCAGCTCCCGGATGGCGGCCTCGGAGATGCCCGCCGCCTCCGCGGCCGTGCGCGGCTCGAAGGACCTCGGCACCGAGGCGTACGGGCCGGCCGCGTCGCTGCCCGCCGCGATGACCGCCGCCATGCCGAGGGCGACCGCGGCCTCCGCACCGGGCTTGATGGGGATCCAGTCGTCGGCGTTGAACCCCGTCAGCGAGAGCCTCGGGCCCACGTACACGAAGCGACCTTTGCGGAGGTGCTCGTCCACCGCGCTCATGCGCGAGAACTGGCCGGCGTGCTCGACCGGGGAGATGCCCGTCTCGAGGAAGTCCGAGCCGAACGAGACCAGCAAGCGGGAGCCCTCGATGTCGTAGCGCGGCAGGCCGTCGTAGCGGAAGGCGATCCGCATCGCCTCGCGCAGCGGGGCCTCGGAGACCGTCTCGTACTCGACGCGCCTCCCCCCGCCGACCGCCGCGAGGAACTCCTCGACCAGCCTGCTTTGCGTCGGACCCTCGGGCTTGCCCAGATAGAGCACCTTGCCGCCGGCGCTCTTCAGGCGCCCCGCGAGGAGCTTCTCCGCCTCGTCCCAGGACGCGGGCCGCAGCTCCCCGTTCTCGCGAACCATGGGCCCATGGAAGCGATCCGGGTCGTAGAGGTGCTGAAGGGAAGCCTCTCCCCTCCAGCACAACGCCCCGTGGGAGACAGGGTGGTGGGGGTTCCCCTCGAGCTTCACGGCCCGCCCCTCGCGCGTGCGGGCCCAGAGGCCGCACTGCGCGGAGCAACCGTCGCAGACCGTGGTGAACCACGTGGCCACGCCGGGCGTGACGTCTTCCGGCATGACCACATAGGGAATGAGCCTCTCGGCGCGCTTCGTCGAGCAGCCGGTGAGGGCCGCCCCCGCGCCGGTCACGCCGAGGACCCTCAGGAAGTCACGTCGCTTGATGCCGCCCGCCATGTGGGGCCCCCTTCAGTAGTGACACCGGGAGCAGTCCGTGGATGCCCCCATCGCGCGGTGGCATCTCACGCACCAGCCCATGTCGTCGCCCCCCCGGAGCGGGTTCGCCTCGTCGAGCACGTGCGTGTCCTGGACCTTCCTGTGGCACGTCCGGCACGAGATCCCCGCATGGACGTGCACCATGTGCGGGAAGTGCGCATGGTCCGCGATCTCGTCGATCCGCACCCACGGGATCGGCCTCCGCTGCTTCCAGTACGCCCTCAGCCTGGCGATCTCCTCGGGATGCCCGCTCCCGTCGATCACCGTGTGGCAGTCCATGCAGACGGAGACCGACGGCATGCCCGCGTCGCTCGAGCGGCCGGCCGAGAAGTGGCAGTACCGGCAGGGGATGTGGTACGTGCCGGCGTGCAGGTCGTGGGAGAACGCGATGGGCTGTCCCGAAGGATAGGAGGCCGGATTCGCCGGCGCGGTGGAGATCTCCGCCGTATCGCCGACGCTCGAGGCGGCGCGGGCAGGAGCGCGCCCGACGCCCCGAACCGCCACGAACGCCAGACCGGCCGCGGCCGCGAATCCAACGACGCCGCCGATCAGCCACTGCTTTCGCATCGGGGGTCCGTGCTCCTGGGCAGGGCCGCTCCTCCATGGAGCGGCCTCCCGGGGAAGGAGGTGCACACGAGACGGCGCGGTCCAGCCACCTTCTGCCATCTCCCACCCGACCTCGGAAACCGCAATGCGGCCCAACGTACCCGTGCTCCGACGGACGGTCAAGGAAGCCGGGAGCGCACAACGAGAACCCTTTTCGTCGCGTCCGGGTTATACGTTCCTCGACTGCGACCCTCCGCGGAGCCGGGTCTCCGGCCGGTCGGCGTCGCCATCCCACCTCAGCCGAAACAGGTCGGGCCGGACGGGGCGTCCCGGCCGGTAAGCCACCGCATGCAGCCCATGCCGATGCCCGAGAGCACCCCGCCGGCCACCCTCGCCGAGCCCCGCCCCTCCCTGGAGCTCCTCGACCAGCTCGTGCAGGAAGTCGAGACGGTGTTTCACGGGAAGCGCGAGGTGATCCGCCTCGCGCTCGCCGCGCTGCTCGCCCGCGGCCACGTGCTCTTCGAGGACGTCCCCGGGGTGGGGAAGACCACCCTGGCCCACGCGCTCGCCAAGGTTCTCGGCGTCGGCTTCCGGAGGATCCAGTTCACGTCCGACCTCCTGCCGTCCGACGTGCTGGGCGTCTCGGTATTCAACCCGCACACCGCCGAGTTCGAGACGCGCCCCGGCCCCATCTTCACGAACGTCGTGCTCGCCGACGAGATCAACCGCGCCCCTCCCCGGACTCAGAGCGGTCTGCTGGAGGCGATGCAGGAAGGTCGGGTCACGATCGACGACGAGACTCACGAGCTCCCGCGGCCGTTCCTGGTGATGGCCACCCAGAACCCTCTGGAGCACCACGGCACCTACCCGCTGCCGGAGAGTCAGCTCGACCGGTTCCTGGTGCGCATCACGATCGGGTACCCGGGCCACGAGGCCGAGCGGCGCATCCTGACCGAGTCGTCCCCGACGGAGCCGGTCATGGAGCGCCTGCGCACGGTTCTCACGCCGGTCCAGGTGCTCAGGCTCCAGGACCGCGTCGAGGAGGTGGAGGCCGACGCCGCCATCGTGGACTACCTGATGGGAATCGTGGACCGAACCAGGGTCTCGTCGAAGCTCCGCATGGGTGTGAGCCCACGGGGGGCGATCGCACTGTACCGGGCTGCGCGGGCGTTCGCGCTCACCCGGGGACGGACGTACCTCGTGCCGGACGACGTGCGCGCGCTCGTCGTTCCGTGTCTGGCGCACCGCATCCTCCCCGCCGGTGCCTCGGGGGCCGGCCTGGACACCCACGAGCAGTCCGTGCAGATCCTGGAGGGCATCCTCGAGGAGGTCGAGGCTCCCGTGTGAGCCCTCGTCCCAGGAAGCGCGTGCACCCGCTGTCTCGCCGCATCTCCGCCCCTCTCCGGTGGCTGCGGACCTGCCGCCGCCGTCTGAACGCCTGGCGCCGCATCCGATTCACGACCGGAGGCCTGGTCTTCACGCTCACGACGCTCGCCGTGGGATTCGCGGCGATGAACACGGGCAACAACCTCCTCTACCTCCTGCTCGGCGCGATGCTCGGCTCCATCACCGTGAGCGGATGGCTGTCGGAGCAGGTCATTCGGGATCTCCGCGTCGAACGTGAGATCCCGCGTCCCGTGACCGTCGGGCAGGAGCTCCGGCTCACGTACCGGGTGCGCAACTCCAAGCGATGGCTCCCGTCCCTGGCCGTCGAGATCGCCGAGCAGGGCCTCCCCCGCACGGCCTTCCTCGCCGGGGTGCCCGCCAGGGGCGAGTCCGCGGCGCGGTCGCTCAACCGATTCGAGCGCCGTGGGATCTTCCCGCTCTCCACGGTGACCCTCTCGACCGGCTTCCCGTTCGGCCTGTTCCGCAAGGAGCGCGACATCGAGATCCCAGGCGAGGTCGTGGTGTGGCCGCGATGTGGGCGGCCGGTCCGCACGCCGTCGTCCTCCGGCGGACGCGTGCCCCGGCTGTCGGCCTCCGTGGCGGGCGCGCTGGGGACGCGCGGGGAGTTCCGGAGCCTGCGCGCCTACCGGACGGGGGATGATCCCCGGGACATCCACTGGCGGTCGACGGCCCGGCTGCGCCAGCCCGTGGTGCGCGAGTACGAGCGGGACGGCGCGCGCACGCGCTGGATCGTCCTCGACACGCGCGGGCAGGCGAACGAAGCCGCGGAAGTGGCGGTCGAGGTGGCAGCGTCCCTGGCGGCGCGCGCGGCCGCCGAGGACCGTCCGTTCGGGCTGGCGGCGGAGGGCGTCGTCGTGGACCCAGGAGAGGGTCCCGGTCAGCTCGAGCGCATCCTCGACGTGCTGGCTCGCGTGGACTTCGCGCCGGACGCGGCGCCGCCCTCCGCTCCGGTGGACCCCGCGCTGTGCGTCCTGGTCTCCGTGGACGGGGCGCCCGGGTTCGGCGACGCGCTGGTGGTCGGGAGAGACGCTCGGCTCGAGCCCGCGGCGGGGGTGGCCCCGCGATGAGCCTCGCGCTCCTGCACCGCCGCCTCGCGGCCCTCATGGGGATCTGCGGGCTGGTCGCGTTCGCGGCCGGGGCAGGCTTCGAGCCGGTGGGGACGCTGCTCGCCGCCGCCGCGCTCGTCACGTCCCTGTTCTGGCAGCCGGAAGCGGAGCTGTCCCGTCGCATGGAGCGGGTCTGGGTGCCCCTCGCGGCGCTCCTGGTCGCGAGGGCCCTCTACCATGCGTTCATCGTGCGGGACGACGTCGTGGCGCCGGTGGTGGATCTCCTCCTGCTGCTGCTGTCGGCCGAGGCGCTGCGCTCCCTGGACGCACCCAACGATTTCCGCATGTACGCGCTCTCCTTCGCGCTCGTCCTGGCGTCGACGGCCTACCGCCCCGGTGTCGCCTTCCTGCTGGCGTTCGTCGCCTACGTCTGCCTCGGCACGGTCGCGCTCATGGTCGGACACCTGCGCCGCAGCGCCGCGGCGCACCACGTGCGGGAGATTCCGCTCGGTCGCGGCATGCTCGGCACGACGTCCGCGCTCTCGCTCGTGACGCTGTTCGTCTCCGGACTGGTCTTCGTCACGTTCCCGCGCGTGTCCCGGGGCTGGGCGGGACGCACCGCGAGCGCCGCGACGGCGATCGCCGGCTTCGGCGACGTCGTGTCGATCGGCGACTACGGCTCGCGCATCTACAGCGACCCGCGCATCGTCCTGCGCGTCGAGTTCCCCGGAGGCACGCCCACGCCCGCGCAGCTCGCCGGCTTCCACTGGCAGGGGCGCTCGTACGACCACTTCGACGGAGTGAGCTGGAGTCGATCGCGGGACCTCCCTCCGTCGGCGGCGCCCGAAGGGTGGTATCGGGATCGGTGGAGGGGAGGAATCCTGGCGCAGAGCATCGACGCGGCCCCGCTCGACGTCCACGTGCTCTTCGGGCTGCACCCCGTGCTGCGCATCCGTCCGCAGGGTGCCATCGAGCCGACAGCCGACGGCGCGGGCGATTTCTTCTACTGGGGCCCTGGCCGTCCATCGTACACGGTCTATTCCCGCGCGGAGCCGCCCACGCCCGAGGAACTGCGCGCCGCCCCGCCGTCCGGGCTCTTCACGCCCTCGCGGCACTACTACCTGCAGGTTCCCCCGTTGGACCCGCGCATCCCCGCCCTCGCCGACTCGCTCACCCGCGGGCTGACGACGCGCTACGACAAGGTCGTGGCGATCGAGCGCTGGCTGCACGGGTTCCGCTACACGCTCCAGCTCCCCGCCACGCCCCAGCAGGCGACGCTGTCGTACTTCCTGTTCCGGAGGCACGCCGGCCACTGCGAGTACTTCTCGACAGCCATGGTCGTGCTCCTGCGCACGCTGGGCATCGAGGCGCGCAACGTGGACGGATTCCTCGGCGGTGAGTGGAGCCGGTTCGGCGACTATCTGGCCGTCACCGAGAACCAGGCACACTCCTGGGTCCAGGTCTGGTTCCCGGGCTTCGGATGGGTCGATTTCGACCCCACCCCGAGCGGGAGCGACAGCAGCGCTCAGGCCCAGGCCTGGTTCTGGCCGGGTCAGTTCCTGCTCGACGCGATCCAGTATCGCTGGAGCCAGTGGGTGCTGGACTACAACGTCGACTCACAGGTCGGCATCTTCCGGCGGTGGGCGGGAGTCCTGGAGGGCGAGAGGGCCGGCGCGCAGGCTCGTCACGGTGGCGCGGGAAGGGGCCTGAGCCCGTGGATCGTCGCGGCAGCGCTGGCGGCGGCGGCCGCCGCGCTGCTCTGGCTGCGACGCGGTCGCCGTGGGCTTCCGCCGGCGACGCGCATGTATATGATGTTGCGTCAACACTGCGCTCGGGCTGGGCTCGGCGTCTCGCCCGGGCTCACGCCGCTCGCGCTCGTGGAGCGGATCCGGGAGCGGAGAGCGGCGGCGGGAGGCGCCGCCGAGCGGGTGGTGGACCTCTATCTGCGGGCCCGCTACGGTCACGAGCTGTTGGACGAGTCCGAGTTGAGGGAAATGAGGGAAGCGCTGGGAGCCGCGCGCCGCATGCTGCGCGCCGGAGCGTGAGCCGTCGTCCCTCCAGACGCCGGAGGCGGAGCACCTGATGAGCACGAAGACCACGGGACCCTGGGGCGATCGGCCGCTGCCGGCCAGCGGCGAGACGCAGCGCGTGGACGCGGGCCCCCTGACCCTCTGGTTCACGGCTGTGGAGAACGAGGTCTGGGTCGCGTACGAGCGGGCAGCGGGTGGGCCGGTCCCACCGCGGGACGGCCCGCCGGACAGCCTCGACTGGAGCCGCTGGGCACTGAGCGACACCCCCCATCGCCTGCGCCTCCTCCCCGTGCTGCCCGACCGGCTCGTGGTCGTCAAGCTCGAGCATCCCTTCACGCTCCTGCGCAGGGCACGGGCGCGCGTCTACACGAGGGTCCCGGCGTGGGTGCGCGTGGAGACGATCGAAGGGGGCCAGGGCAAGGCGACGACGCTGGCGGAGATCCCGACCGAGGTCCTGTCGGACACCTGGTGGGGAGACTTCCTGACCGGCGAGCTCGGGTACTGGCTGACCATCAAGGCGCGTCGCGAGATCACGCCCGAGTTCTTCCAGCCGCACATGGTGATGGGCACGCTGGAGCTCGTCAACCGCTCCGACGACGCCCTGCGCGTGGACAAGCTCGCGTGGCGGGTCGAGCACCTCTCGACCTACGAGAAGGACGGGCATCTCTGGGCGGAGGAGACCACGGTCCACTACCTGGGCGAGGCGGAGGGAAGCGATGTCCGCATGGAGGACAAGCCCCCGCAGGAGGCAGCGGGAGCCAGGGAGATCTCGGCCGCACGCACGCAGACGAAGGGGTTCAGCGCCCGCACGTTCCACCGCTTGAGGGCCCTTTCGGGATGGTGACGGGAGAGCCGCGACAGGCCCCGGGCCCCGGCCCGCGGGCGCACGTCGAAGGAGAACGCTCATGAACGCCGCGGTGCTGCTGGCGCAGGTGGCGCCGGCCCGGACCGCCACCGCCGCGCAGGGGACGGGGTGGCATCACTTCTTCGGGACCCTGGATCCCGCGTCGCTGATCCGAGCCGCGCTCTTCCTCCTCATCGGCTTCCCGGTCGTGTGGGGGCTCACGCGGTGGTTCCGCGCCTGGGCCACGAAGGCCTACAGCCCTCAGCGCGGCCTCATCGTGAGCAAGCTCATCTTCTACCCGGGCGTGCTGCTCATCGTCGTCTCGGTGCTCAACGAGCTGGGCTTCAAGCTGGCGCCGCTCATGGGCGCCGCCGGGATCCTCGGGGTGGCCCTCGGCTTCGCGTCGCAGACGTCGGTGTCGAACATCATCAGCGGGTTCTTCCTGATCGCCGAGGAGCCGTTCAAGGTTGGCGACGTGGTGCAGGTCGGCGACGTCACGGGCCAGGTGCTGACCATCGACACGCTGTCGGTCAAGATCCGCACGTTCGACAACCGCATGGTGCGCATCCCCAACGAGACGCTGGTCAAGAGCCAGGTCACGACCGTGACGCGCTTCCCGATCCGCCGCATGGACATCCAGATCGGGGTCGCCTACAAGGAGGACCCGGAGCGGGTCCGCCGGATCCTCATGGAGATCGCCGCCGCGAACCCGCACGTCCTGATGGAGCCCGAGCCCCTGTTCGTCAACAAGGACTTCGGGTCCTCCTCGCTCGACTTCCTCTTCGCCGCCTGGGTGAAGACCGATCAGTTCCTGAGCGTCCGCAACGAGCTCATGTATCAGATCAAGGTGCGGTGCGATGCCGAGGGCATCGAGCTCCCGTTCCCGCACCTGTCCCTCTACACGGGGTCCGTCACGGATCCCTTCCCGGTACGCGTGGTCGGGGAGCAGGAGAAGAACGCATGAAGCCCGAGCCGAAGTCCGGACTGCACGTAACGACGCTCACCCACGGCGGGCGCATCTGGGACGCCTACCTGGAGTTCGCGGACGATCCCCACCGCCCCGACACCTACCGGGCACGCCTGCGCTTCGAGGCCGCCGATGCGCCCGAGGACGAGCAACCCGCGCGCACCGGCGTGATCATCATCGAGCCGTCGTACGAGGAGGCGGTCCAGAGAGCGCGGGCGCTCGACGCCCGCCAACTCGAGGGGCTGCTGCGCTCGGCGCTGCCCGACTAGCCCTCTCCCACCTCCCGCACCCACGTGATGTAGTCCGTGTTCACCGGCTCGCCGCCGGACTCGCGTAGCCTGAGCGCGATCTGGCCGCGATGATAGGAGCCGTGCAGCGCCACATGCAGAAGGATCTCACCCAGCGGCGTGCGGAATTCCGTCCCCCGCGAGTTCCGGTACGCGACGGCGCGCCCCAGATCTCCCGCCCCGAGCCCGTCGACCAGCGTCCGATAGGCGCGGGCGTTCTCGCCGGCCACCGCCGCGCACTCATCGAGGGACAGCGTGGGCCAGATCTCGAGATGCTCACTGCGCCCGGTCCGGATGCGTGCGTACCAGACGGCCTCGCTTCCGACCAGATGGCCCAGCAGCTCGAGGGCGCGCCGGTCGCCCGAGCCGCGCATGGCCGCGACGACGCGCTCATCCGCCCACTCGAGGTGGCGGTAGAGCCGGAGCAGGTCCACCGGCGAGTCGTTCATGCGCGAGCCTCTCTCATCTCATCACCCGATACACTTCGATGGCGGGATACGGTTCTGTCGTCGCCACGTAGACGCGTCCGCCCGCGTCGTGACCGAGGATGCGCGGCCACGATGGGAGATCCGTCGTCCAGGCGCCCGCCGCTGACAACCATCGGCTCCCGAGGCTGGGCTCCGGCTTCGGGTAACGCACCACCTGGACCAAGAGGCTCCGGCCGAACCACTCGAGGTGCTTGACGACGTTCCAGTGCACGTCGGACGGGATCGGTCCGCCCGTTGCCGCCGCCCGGTGCTCGAACGGGGAGCGCACGAAGTCGGGGATCGAGTCGCGGCGCACCAGCGTTCCGGAGACGTCGAAGATGCGCAGCTGCCCGGGTACACGGCTGGCGACGGCCACCATCCCCGCCTGGGGGGCGCACGCGATCTCCGCGGCCGCGTCCAGGCCGATCTCGAACGGCGTGTGTCCTTCGACGGCGCCGAACGAGGCGACCACGCCTCCCCGGACCGTCGTCTCGTGGACGAGCGTGCCGTCGTATCGCCCCAGGACGAAGACCCGGCTGCCCAGCGAGCAGACGCCCGAGATGCGGAAGGGCAACTCGATGGCGCCGAGGCGCGCGACCGAGTCCCCGGCCCGGCGGAACGCGACCAGGCGGCCCCGGTCCGGGTCGAGCACCACGAACGTGTCTGCGGGGAGCGCGGCGACGGCACCGACCGACCGGAAGTCTCCGCGCTCCGGGCCGAGCTGCCCGAACGTGTCGACTCGCTTGCCGTCGACGAACAGGTCGAGGCGGCCGAGCGTCGCGTCGGCGACCACGGCGACGCCCGACCCGAGCAGCGCGAAGCCATCGATCGAGCCGAAGGCCCCCCGACTGCCCCACGTGGCCGTCGGGGAGCCGGGTCCGTCGGAGAGCCCCGTGAGGAAGTCGCGCGCCCCGCCCCCCGCGTGCCCCTGCCCGCACGAGGCGAGGAGCGCGACCAGCGCCGCGGAGAGCCCGGCCGTCAGCCTCCCTGCGCGTCTCCGCACGGCATCGCTCCTGCCGACCCGTCCGTCATCGTCGGGCTCCGGCGGTCTCGAGGATCTCCTCCACGGCGACCTCCTCGGCGGCCGCCGCCTCCGCAAGCGCCCGGGACAGCGCCTTCTGCGCCCTCCTGGACACGATCACCAGGGTGGCGACGCAGACCACCAGCCCGCCCAGCAGGAGCAGATCGTGCGCGTAGAAGGCTCCCTTTCGCGTGGTCATCGACGCGAGGTGCCGGCCCGCCTGGCCGAAATAGACCTCGGTCACCAGGCTGGGCGTGAGGGCCAGGCAGGCCAGCAGGAAGCCCCGGAAACGGACGCCCGCCGCACCCAGCAGGTAGCTGATGCTGGCCGGGTTCAACGGCGTCAGCCGGAGAAGCACCTGCAGGTGGATCTCGTCGCGCATGACCGCCTCCTGGATCGCGGCGAGCGGAGGCCTGCGCCGCACGATCCTCTCGACGCGCTCCCTGAGCAGCCGGGAGGAGAGCGCGTACTGGAAGGCCGCGGCGGCGATGGCCGCGGCCAGGACGGCCGCAAACCCTAGCCATGGGCCGAACAGCGCGCCCGCGATGATGGCGAGCAACGTGTCGGGCACGAGCACGGACGTCATGAGCACGAAGACGACCACGAATCCCACGACGGCCCACGGCCCGAGCGCGGCGATCCCGGCTTCGATCCTGTGGGCGTGATGGCCGACGGCGCGGCCGAGCGTCAGGATCACCAGGAGCAGGGCTCCGCCCACCACCACGTACGGCCACGCCCAGCGGACGTACGAGATCCTCGGAGGTTGTCGCACACCGGATCCCGACCCGGCGACCTCGTTCTTCTTCATCGCCTCTCGAGCCCGCCCGCCCGGCCCGCTGCAGGAGAGCGTCATCGTCGAAGTGTCACCACGGCGGCTCCGGCCACCGTGCGCCGGGCCCCCCGGCCCGGGCAAGGTAACGCCCGGCCGCCGCACCCTCGCTGGGAGCCGGTCGGGGCCTCGAACATCGGCATTCGCCCTCGAAACGTCCACCGCTTCCGGGGTACCTCATGTGCGCGCCCGTGCCCGGGCGCAGGCGCCGTCACCCAGGAGCCGCCATGAAGACCGCCGTCGTCGCGGGCTGCCGGACCCCCTTCGTCCGGTCCGGAACCGCGTTCGAGGACCTCACCGCCATCGACCTGGGCAGGATCGCGGTGCGCGAGGCGGTGGCCCGCTCCGAGCTCCGGGCCGAGGACGTCGACCAGCTCGTCTACGGAACCGTCGTGCACGACACCCGGGCGCCCAATCTCGCGCGGGAGGTCGGGCTCGGCGTGCTTCCCGCGACGGTGCCGGCCGTCACGGTCTCCCGGGCATGCAGCTCGGCCAACGAGGCGATCGCCGAAGGAGCGGCTCTCGTCGAGCTGGGGTTGGCCGACGTGGTCGTGGCAGGCGGCGCCGACTCGCTGTCCCGCCCGCCGATCACCGTCAGCCGGCGCCTCGCGAAGGCGCTCGTGGAGGCGTCGCGCGCGCGCACGCTCGGAGCGCGCGTCGCGCCGTTCCGCAGGCTGCGGCCGAGGGATCTCGTCCCTTCCGCGCCGGCCATCGCCGAGTACAGCACCGGCGAGACGATGGGTGCGGCGGCGGAGCGGATGGCGAAGGAGAACGGCATCTCGCGCGCGGAGCAGGACGCATGGGCGCTCCGGTCGCACGCGCTGGCGGCGGCCGGTACCGTCGACGGGCGCATCCCCGCGGAGATCGCACCGGTGTACGTGCCGCCCGACTACGGCACGGTCGTCACCCGCGACAACGGCGTCCGGACCGACACCAGCCTCGAGGCGCTCACCGCGTTGCGCCCCGTGTTCGACCGGCGGTTCGGGTCGGTGACCGCGGGGAGCTCGTCGCCGCTCACGGACGGCGCCGCGGCCGTCGTGCTGATGAACGAGGAGCGCGCGCGGGCCGAGGGCATCAGCCCGCTCGGGTTCGTGCGGAGCTGGGCGGTCACGGCGCTCGATCCCGCGGGCCAGCTCCTGCAGGGACCGGCCTACGCGGCTCCGGCCGCGCTCGACCGCGCAGGTCTGTCCATGAGGGACATCGGCCTCATGGAGATGCACGAGGCGTTCGCCGCCCAAGTGCTTTCGAACCTCCAGGCGCTCGCCTCCCGCGAGTTCGCCGGGCGCGAGCTCGGCCGGGCCGAGGCTGTGGGGCACCCGGATCCGGAGGCGATCAACGTGATGGGTGGCTCCATCGCGATCGGCCACCCGTTCGGCGCGACGGGCGCTCGTCTGACCATGACGCTGCTCAACGAGATGGCGCGCCGCGACCTTCAGTTCGGGCTCGTCACGGCATGCGCGGCCGGGGGGATGGGGTTCGCGATGGTGCTCGAGCGGCGCTGAGCGCGAGGAGACGACGACATGGAATCACCGGCGGGATCCGTTTCGCTCTTCGCCCGGGCACGTCATCTGGGCGGGCGCATCCAGGTGCGGGAGGTGCCGGAGCGCCCATCCGTAGCGTCGGCACCGTTCACCTTCGACGCTCAGGAGGGCGGCTACCTCGTCGTGCTGCGCTTCGGCGCCTTCGTGTCGGTCGGCGCTTCCGCGGAGGAGGAAGCCCGCTTCCTGGACGTCGTCAGGCCCCTCGTCCTGGACCCCCAGCCGACTTCAGCCGAGGAAGCCGTCGAGCTCGTGCTCGACCCCGACGGCAAGGAGGGGGTTCTCCCCGACGGCCGGCTTCAGCTCAGAACGCTGGACCCGGAGCGCGCCCAGGTGATCGCGCACGTCCTGGGCAAGAGCGCGCTGCTGACCCACTACGAGGAGCGCGTGTCCTCGGTGGTCGACCGGGTGGAGGCTCTCGCGGCGCAGCTGCGCGACGCCACCGTGCCGACATCCGGGAGGGACCTCGTGCGCCAGATCGGCGAGGCGCTCCTGATCCGCACCCGAATGGTGGGCCGGGTGGAGGTGAGCGAGAAGCCCGAGATCACGTGGGACGAGCCCGAGCTGGATCGGCTGTACGAGCGCCTCGCGACGGAGTTCGAGCTCCGCGACCGGGACCGAGCGCTCTCCCGCAAGCTCGAGCTCATCTCGGACGTGGCCGGCACCTATCTCGAGCTGCTGGATACACGCAAATCGCACACGCTCGAGTGGTACATCGTGGTGCTCATCGTCGTGGAGATCGCACTGTTCGCGTGGGAGCTGTTCGTGCGCTGAGGGACGGCCGGCGGGAGCCGTCGCGCCGCGCGGGAACCTCCGCGTGGGGCTCGCCCGTCCGCCTCCATGGCGTCCCGCTCCTCGCTCAGTCGATCGTCTCCAGCTCGCGGTCCAGCTCCCGCCGGACCTCGCGCCTGCGCTCGCCCTCGCGGAAGCGGCGCCGGTCCTCGGGCGTCTCCAGTGCGAGCGGAGGGACGGGACACGGTCGGTGGCTCGCGTCGATGGCGACGAACGTGAGCAGGCAGGTGTTCGTGTGACGCTTCACCCCCGTCAGGAGGTTCTCGGCCCACACCGAGACACCCACCTCCATGGAGGTGTGCCCCACGTAGTTCACGCGCGCTTCACACGTGACCAGCTCGCCCGTGAAGATAGGCTCCTTGAAGTCGACGCGATCGATCGACACGGTCACGGCGGGCCGGCCCGCGTGACGCATGGCTGCCACGGCGGCGCACCGGTCCACCATCGAGAGGAGCTCCCCGCCGAACACGTGGCCCAGGTTGTTGACCTGATTGGGCATCATGAGCTCGGAGATCACCGAAGCGGACGCGGAGGGCGACCGGGGGGCGAGATCGGATTCATCCATGGCGCGCTCCACCCGTCACGGTCGACGGCGCGTGACGACGGGCAGGGGCCGGGCGACCATGATGCCGTCCTCGCTGTGCAGCCCCTGAATGCGCTCCGCCAGCGGCTCCCTGCTGATCCGGACCGTGGTGCCCACGTCGGGTGCGCTGAGCAGATGGAGCTTCCCGTGCACCCAGACGGCCAGGCCGGTATGGGCGACGTCGAGCCCCGGTACCGTGCTGGTCGCAGCGATGATGTCACCCGCCCGGATGCCGGGCGCCGCCGCCGCGATCCGGTCCTGGGGAATGAACCAGCGCGGCTCCCGGCTCAGGCGGGCCTCCACCTTCCGCATCGCCGCCACGTTGGCTGGATCCGCCAGCTGCCGGTAGGCGCGCACGTGCGTGGTCATGAAGTCGATCGCCCCCGTGTCGCGCACGCCGCCGAGCGCCCTGGTGACGTTCTTCACCAGACCCTTGGCCTCCCCGTCCGAGATCCACTCCGAGAAGTAGTTCAGCCGGCTCGGGTAGCCGTCGATCGTCCCTCCGCGGTAGCGGATCCGCGTCAGGATCCGATCGTAGCGGGCCTCCGCCGCGGCGCGCCGGTCCAGGTGGTGGGCCTCCGGGTAGTGGAGGAAACGGGTCGTCGCGAACACCGTCTCCACGAACGTCACGCAGTCGAACGAATGGAAGTCGATGACCAGATGCTCCGGGCCCGGCTGCTCCAGGGTCCCGGCCGCGTACGGAGTCCCCACGAAGGACCGCCCCAGCCTCGCCATCGCCTCCCCGACGGGCAGCGTGTCCAACCCCTCGGAGAGCGCCCAACGCACCTTGCGCGAGAAGATCTCCCAGTCCCGCGCAGCCCAGGGGGACGCGTGCGCCGCTCCCGCGGTGCCGGACGGCACGGTGGCGACATCGGCTACCGCGGCCGTGCCCGGCACCGGCGACGTCCGCACCGCTGGGCTCCAGAGAGCGCCAGCGAGGACCAGCCCCGTCGTGCAGCCCAACAGCAAGTCCGACTTGTGCTTACGCATCAGTATACCCCTCTGCGACGTGGTCGCCTGCGCGCTTGACGCCGCGCCGGGCCGCGCTCGCCCCCGGGGCGTGGCTGCCCGTCGCTCCTCGCCCCTCGAGGCAAGCTCGCCCGGGCAGGAGGCGCGCGCAACAAGACGGCGGACGCGGAACCCACCGCACGCCGTCCGGTGTACCTGCCCCGATGGAGGCCGCGGCAACCTGCCCGGCTGCGGATCGGAGGGTCGTGGCGCCCGGGCCCGTACGTGCCGGCGCGACGCTCCTCACAAGGAGGTGGCCATGCCCTATCCAGACCTGATGGTGGCTCCCATGCGCGAGCAGCTCGTGCAGATCGGGTTCACCGAGCTGCGCACGCGCGACCAAGTGGACGCCGTTCTGGACGGAGAGCGGCGGACGCTGCTGCTCGCCGTCAATTCCGTGTGCGGGTGCGCCGCGGGCATGATGCGCCCGGGGGTGTACCTCTCCCTCCAGGGTGAGGGCAAGCGCCCCGAGCTCCTGACCACCGTATTCGCCGGACAGGACCTGGATGCCACGGAGCGCGCCCGGCAATACATCACCGGCTACCCGCCCTCCTCCCCTTCCGTGGCGCTGTTCAAGGGAGGGGAGCTCGTGTGGTTCATGCCCCGGCACCAGATCGAGGGACGGATCCCGGAGGACATCGCCGAAGACCTGCGCTCCGCCTACGAGAAGTTCTGCTGAAGCGAGGGCGGCGTCGCCTCAGCCGGCCGCGGACGCCGCGCGGCCTTTCCGCCTCGCGCGCAGACCGTCGAGGCTGAAGCGACCGCCTCCGTTCGCGGCCAGGAACAGGTAGATGAAGCAGTACAGGACCGCGAGCTCGCCTCCGCTCACGATCGGAAACCAGCTCAGCGGGAAGTGCGCCTTGAAGTAGGCCACCGCCATCTCGCCGGCCAACACGAAAGCGACGGGGCGCGTGAAGAGCCCCAGAACGATGAGCGCGCCCCCGAAGAACTCCAGCACGCCCGCCACGCCGAAGAGGCTGGCGAGTGCGACGGGGTGCTGGAATCCGAGGATCCCGAACAGCTTCTGAGCACCGTGCTGCATGAACATCAGCCCGGTGACGATCCTCAGGAGGTTGAGGAAGACGTGGGAGATCGTCGAGCGAGTGTCGGGGCGGGTCATGGCAGATCGCGTAGAGGAAGGGTGGATGACAGGGCACTGGGCGGTGCGCGTCGGCCGGAGGGACTCCGGCATGAAGCCGTCAGAGAATGACCTTGCCCAGCGCTGACGCCATGAGCCCAATCGCCAAGCGTGCCGTGTGGTTCCGGTCGTCGAGCACGGGATTGAGCTCCACGACCTCCAAGCCGAGCAGACGTCCGGAGCGCGCCGCCTTCTCGCAGATGAGGTGCCCTTCCCGGAAGCTGAGCCCGCCCTGGACCGCCGTCCCTACACCGGGCGCCACGTGCGGATCCAGCGAGTCCAGGTCGAAGGAGAGGTAGAATCCCGCCGTCCCTGCCGTGACCCGCTCCAGGGCTTCGTCCATGCACGCCCCGACGCCGCGCTCGTCGATCTCCGACATCGTGAAGCCCCGCACCCCGAGCGAGCGGATCAGGTCGCGCTCCCCCGGGTCGACGTCCCTGAGCCCCAGGATGGCGACACGGTCGGGCTCCACGGCCGGGGCTTCTCCGCTCAGCGCGACGAGCTGTTCGGCGCCGTGGCCCATGAGCACCGCCAGGGGCATGCCGTGGATGTTGCCGCTCGGCGTGGTGGCGGGCGTGTTCATGTCGGCGTGGGCGTCGACCCAGATCAGGCCGATCCGCGCGCCGTGCTCCCGGTGGTGCCTGGCCACGGCGGACACCGACCCGATGGCCAGTGAGTGGTCGCCGCCCACCACGAGGGGCAGGCACCCGTGTGCGAGCACGTCGGTGACGAGGGCGCCGGTGCGGCGACACACCCTCGCGATCTCATGCAGGAAGCGGGCTCCCGTCTCGCCCTGCTCGGTCGTCTCGAAGCCGCCCGCCGTCACGTGGCCGCCCTCGTGGACCCCGTAGCCCAGACCGGTCACCATCTCGGTCAGCCCGGCGATGCGCAGGGCGGAGGGCCCCATGTCGACGCCCCGGCGGCCGGCGCCGAGGTCGAGGGACACCGAGACGAGCGCCACCTCCCTGACGTCCGTTCCCGTCTTCAATCATCCTCCGGCCCCGGAAGGCGCCGGCCGCGTCGATGCCTCTCGCGGCGCCGCTCCCGGTGCAGCTCCCGTTGGACCTCCCGACGGCGGCGCCGCGCGTCGCGCTGGCTCTCGCCCGCCAGACGTACGCTCACCTCGACACCCCCCATGCACGCCACGCCCGTCACGCGGAGCGTGGGCGCACCGCCGTCGGGCTCCGCCGAATCGCCGGCGTGCTCGAATCCCCCCAGCAGGGCCAGACCGTGGCTTTCGACGTTGAGGCCGGGCGGAACGACGATCTCGACGCCCCCACAGAGCGCGAAGACCCGCAGCTCCGTGACACCCGGGGGCAGGACGGCCTCACGAAAGTCGAGCTCGGCTCCCCCGCACACGGCGAGCGCATAGTTCGAGCGGGCGGGACGCCAGCGCCCGCGGCGCGAGCTGCCCCCCAGGACTGCGACGACGAGCTCCTGGCCTCTGACCTCGTCGGCCCTGGCGATCCCGAAGGTCCGGCCGGTCGAGGGAGCGAGCGCCGGCCCAGTCTGGGGGCCGGCCACCGCCGGCACGCCGGCTCCCGGAAGGTCGCGCAGGAGATCCTTGAGCTCCTCCGCCGTCGCGGCCCGATGGGCGACGTCGATGCGGCGCTCGAACTCCTCCATGCCCATCGCGTCGTTGGCGAAGTGCTCGCACAGCGCGTCGATCGTGACCTGGCGCGTCTGGCTCAGAGACTGTCCGCCTGCGCTGTCGCTGGCCATCACCCCGTCTGTCCTGCCTCCGCGGATGGCAGCAGCCCGCCGCTTCACGAGAGGCCGCTAGTCGAACCTCTGTCGATTCTTCTCGATGAAGGTGGTCCACTCCGGGGGAACGTCGGTGTCCGGGAAGATCGCCTGCACCGGACACTCCGGCTCGCATGCGCCACAATCGATGCATTCGTCGGGGTGGATGTAGAACTGGTCGTCACCCTCGTAGATGCAATCCACCGGGCATACCTCGACGCAACTCCCGTCCTTCACGTCGATGCACGGCTCGGCGATGATGTACGTCATGAGATCTCCGGGAAAGGTGCCCCTGGCCACCCCGACGGCGGGCGGATCGAAGGACTAACAAAAGGCCGACACCCCCGCAAGATGGGTTGTCCGCAGGCCCGGCCGCCTACCAGGCGGTGTCCTCCCCTCCCCGCTCGTCGCCACCCGCGTCGTGCCGGCCGAGCCGCCCCGGCTCCCCGAATCGGCCGGCGAACTTGCGGCACCAGTACCTGTACCGAGCCGCGAGACGCTCGTCCGTCCTCTCGGCCACGGGCAGGTACACGTGCATCGCCTCCCGGTGAGCCGCGCGCCCCCACTCCGGGTCGGTGCGGAGGTGCGCATGGCGCAGATGATCGAGGCGCTCGGCGAGCGCCACGAGGCGAACCTCGCGGGACGCCGTGACCAGTGCCTCGGCCAGGTCCGGGGCACGCGCCTCGGGGACCGCCGACGCCAGCTCCGCCACGCGGTCCCCGAGGACCGCCCTCACGCGCGCGCGCTCGACCCGGAACGCCCCGTCTTCCGACTCGGTGACCGCCGCCGCGGCCAGCAGGCCGGCGTCCCTCGCACCGACGTCGTGGACGAGCACCAGGGCCGTATGGCCCGGGTGCAGCAGCATCGGGTGGCGCTCGTCGTCGATCAGGCCCAGGCGCGGCTCCATGGCGAGCGCGTGGGCTCGATTGAGGAGCGAGAGCCCGGCCGCGTCCATCCCGTGGGAGCGCAGGGTGCGGGCCACGCTCGCCGCCATGGCCCTCGCCCGCTCCTGCGCGCTCACGACGGCCGCTCCCACGCGGGAGCCCGGCCGCGGATCACACCTTGCGCCACTCCACGTCCCCGGCGCCTGCACGGTGGTTCTCGAGGCGCGCGCACGCGAAGAGGAGGTCCGAGAGTCGGTTGAGGTAGCGGATCACGCCATCGCTCACGGAGGCTTCCCGCGCGAGCGCCACGACGGCGCGCTCGGCGCGCCGGCACACGGTCCTCGCCAGGTGGAGGGCGGCCCCACCCGGCGTCCCTCCCGGGAGCACGAACGCGCGCAGGGTCGGCAGCTCGCTCTCGGCGGCGTCGATCCAGGCCTCCATCTCGCCGATGCGATCCAACGGGAGCGGCGGAGTCTCGGGACGACGCCGTCCGGCCTCCGGCGGCGGGGAGGCCAGGTCCGCGCCGAGCGCGAAGAGGTCGTGGCGGATCGGCTCGAGGTGGTCCAGCACGTCGGCTTCGCGGACCTGGGTGAGCGCCCAGCCCAGCACGGAGCCCAGCTCGTCGACCGCCCCGTACGCCTCTACCCGGGGGTCCGACTTGGACACCCGCCCACCGCCGAACAGGGAGGTCTCCCCGCCGTCCCCCGTGCGTGTGTAGAGCTTCACGGTCCGCTACCTCAGCTTGGTCAGGCGCCGCAGCGTCTGCGCTCGCTCGATGAGCGACGGCCCCTTCCCGCCCTCCTTCTCCGGCTCGGCCGCTTCGTCCAGGAGGTCGCGGATGTCCATGAGGACCTCGAGGTGGAGCTGGTCGCGCTGGTACTCCAGGTCGAGATGGGCCATGGTGGGCCGGTCGTCGCGCTGTCGGGCCTCCTCGAACGCGGCGCGGTACACGTTCTCGAGGCTCTGGACCACTCGTTCCCTGCTGCGCATGGCCGTCCTCCGCGTTCAAGCGCCGAGCAGCACCCTCGCACCCGGCCCGGTCGCGTAGTACCCCCGGATGGCTGCCCGCAGTTCATCGAGCCGCCCGTCGAAGAAATGGTCCGCCCCCGGAACGCGCACCAGCGTGACGTGGTCGCCCATGCCCGCCAGGACCTCGGCCACGCGCGCGGCGGGCCCGAACGGGTCGCGCTCCCCCTGCACGACCAGAACCGGCTTCGCGACCCGCGCCAGGTAGTCGAACTCGTAGCGCTCCATGTCCACGGGGAGCCCCAGCCCCATCAGCGCCACCACCCGTGGATCCTCCGCACCCCACGAGAGCGCCACCATCGAGCCGAACGAGAACCCGCCCGCCACGATCGGCAGGCGGGGATAGCGGGCCTCGAGCCAGTCCACGGCGGCGGCCACGTCCTCGCGCTCGCCGATGCCTTCGTCATAGCTGCCGGTGCTGCGCCCCACGCCCCGGAAGTTGAACCGCAGCGCGACGAGGCCCGCTTCGTTGAGCGCCTGTGCGGCACGATAGACCGCCTTCGTGTGCATGGTCCCGCCGTGCAGGGGGTGCGGATGACACATGACGGCGGCCCCGCGCGGCTCGCCCCGCGGCTCTCGCAGGATCGACTCCAGATGCCCGTGCGGGGCGGGGATGTCCACGGCCGGCAGGGATCCCGGTGGGCGCGAGAAGAAGGGGCCCGTCCCGCGACCGACTTTCGCTGTGCGGGACGGGTGGCGGCTCGCTATGTTGTCCAGGAGCCGACGAAGGGTCAAGTGAACTCCGGCAGGTATCCGATGGACGGCCAGGACTCCGATCGCGACGTCCGCGCCCGGGCGAACGAGCTCTACTGGCGATCCGACTCGAGCGTGAGCCAGATCGCCGAGGAGCTCGACGTGTCCAAGGGGATGCTGTACGACATGATCAGCCCGCAGCGGACGGCCCGGGCATGCCCCGAGTGCGGCGAGGAGCTCGCCTTTCCCAACAGGACCGCGCGGGATCGGGGGCTGCTCGCCTGCGCGTCGTGCGGCTGGGAGGGGAGAGAGGACGAAGCCGAGGCCTTCGGCGCCGACGCCGGGCTCGAGCTTCCGGAGCGCGGTGACCCCGATGACCTGGAAGTATGCGCGGACGCGTCCGCGCGCATGCGCACGCTCGTGGGAGGCGCCCTGCTCGGCGCCGCGGCAGGTCTGGCGCTCGTGCTCTGGGCGAAGCGCCGGTAGCAGGAACCAGGCGTCCCACAATCCGGAAGAGCTCCCATGCCCACCCGACCCAGGCTGCGAGATCCGCGCAGCATCGTCACCCCCGACGCCTTCGAGGTGGCGCCCGAGCTCCTGGGCCTGCCTCTCTCGCCTCCGGGGAGGCGGCTGGCCGCCATCCTCATCGACCTCGGCGTCATCGGGCTGATCATGCTCGCGACGCGGAGCGTGCCGCTGCTGCTCGGCGTGGCGGCCGCCGTCGTGTTCATCCGGGCCGGTCTCAAGCGCACGAAGGTGAAGGGGAGCGTCTTCAACCGGGCCATGCGCCTGAGCGTTGGATGCCTCGGTCTCCTCATCGCGGCGATCACCATCGCGGTGGCGAGCACGGTCGGCATCACGCGACACCACCGCGCCCGCCCGCCGCGCGTCGTGGCTCCGACGGGGGACAACGGCGCCGTCGTCACGATGGGCCTCGGACAGGCACTGGCCGGCCTGGACGCCGTGCACCAGCTCCGCGACGCGCGCACGGACTCCGCGGCGGCCGCAGCGATGCGCTCTATGGTTCGCAAGGGGAAGGAGCTCGGCATGACGCCGAGCGACGTGCGCCAGCTCGTGATGCAGTGGGTGCCGGCCGGCGCTTCGTGGGCTGCCGACAGCGCGAGCATCTTCGACAGGGTCCTGACCGGATCGAGCGCCAACTCCACGCGGCCGAGCGCGGCCGGAGCGGGCGCGGCACCCACGGGCGAGGCTCTGGCCGCGCACTTCCGTGACTCGGTCGTGGCGGACAGCCTGCGGCATCTGCAGGACCGCGTGAGCGACCTGGAGGCGGAGAACACCTCGGTCCGGCACGCTCTCGACACGGCGCGCGCGCAGCTCACGAGCGCCCGCAACGGCGGGTTCTTCAGCTGGGTGGAGAAGCTCGTCAACGCGATCGGGTTCGGGTTCGGGAAGGTGATCGACGCGCTCGGCTTCGGCTTCGGATGGGCCGCGATCTACATGACCGTGTTCACTGCCTGGTGGAAGGGCCAGACGATCGGCAAGCGCCTGATGCACATCCGGGTGCTCAAGCTCGACGGCGAGCCGATGACGTGGTGGGAGGCGTTCGACCGTCAGGGCGGATACGCGGCCGGTTTCGCCACGGGCCTTCTCGGGTTCGCGCAGGTGTTCTGGGACGCGAACCGACAGGCGATCCAGGACCACATCTCGGGTACCGTGGTGGTGCTCGACGGAGCCGAGAAGGTCGCCGACTGGAAGGAGGTCCTGTGAGCGACGAGCCCGCGTTCACCGAGATGGAGGGCGAGGCGGCGGCGGTGGAGCGGGGCGTGGACGAGCGCTTCGAGCGGCGCATCGTCATGACCGTGCCGGATCGCCACAACGCGACACTCCAGCGCACGATGGAGCTCGTGAACGGCGACGACGACCTCTACGCCCTGTGGGTCGCGGCGAATGTGAACGCCATGGAGCGCCTCGGCATGACGGACCACGGGCCGGTCCACGTGAAGATCGTCATGAACCTCGCGGTCCGGATGCTGCGCCTTCTCGTGGAGGCAGGCGTCGAGCCTTCGATCGTGCGTCACTACGGCATGGGTCGGGACGACGCCGAGGTCGTGGTCGCCCTGGCCGCCCTCATGCACGACCTCGGCATGTCGATCCACCGTTCGGACCACGAGGGGTTCAGCCTCTTCGTGGCGCAGGACAAGCTGCGCGAGATGCTGCCCCGACTCTACGACGAGCGTCGGGCCACCATCGTGCGCTCCGAGGTGCTGCACGCGATCATCTCCCATCGCGCGGGCGGCAGGCCGCTCACGCTGGAGGCCGGCGTCGTGCGCATCGCCGACGCCCTGGACATGGCCAAGGGCCGCTCGCGCATCCCCTTCGCCGCGGGCTCCACCTCCATCCACTCGGTCTCCGCCGCGGCCATCGAGGGCGTATCCCTGGAGAAGGGTCGGGAGCGTCCGATCCTCGTGACCGTCGAGATGTCGAACTCGGCCGGGCTGTTCCAGCTCGACCAGCTCCTGCGCGAGAAGCTCACCGGCAGCGGGCTCGAGCCCTACCTGGAGGTCCAGGCCCGCCTCGGTGAGACGGAGAAGCGCCTGCTCACGGACTTCACCCTGTGACCGACGGCGCGACGCCGCGGCGGGTGCGCCGCCCAGAACCGCCCCGCGCCGCGGGCGCCACCGGAAGCTGAGCCGTGCAGGTCCAGGTCTCGTTCGGGCTCGCGTTCCTGGCCGGGCTGCTCTCGTTCCTGTCGCCGTGCGTGCTGCCGGTCGTGCCGAGCTACGTCGCGTTCGTGTCGGGGGTGACCCTGGACGAGCTGAAGGACCGCGGCTCGCGCGCCGCCCGCCGGGCGGCCCTGCTGCACTCCATCCTCTTCGTGCTCGGCTTCGCGCTGGTCTTCATGACGATGGGCTGGGCGGCGACCGCGGCGGGCCGGACGCTCGCGCACGCCCTGCCCTGGCTCACTCGCCTGGGCGGCGTGGCCCTCATCGTGTTCGGGCTCTACCTGGCCGGCCTCCTGCCCCTCCCCGCGCTGGCGCGCGAGATCCGCGTACACCTGTCGTCCCGACCGACCGGGCCGTTCGGCTCCCTGCTCGTGGGCGTGGCGTTCGGCGCGGGATGGACCCCCTGCATCGGCCCCATCCTCGCCTCGATCCTCCTCTACGTCGGTCTGGGCGCGACGGCGCTGCGGGGCACGCTCCTCCTGGCCACATACGCGCTCGGGCTCGGCCTCCCGTTCGTGCTGGCGTCGGTCGCGTTCAACTGGTTCCTGGCCGGCGCCAACAGACTCAAGCGCTGGACGGGCACGCTCGAACGCGTCGCAGGCATCCTCGTGGCGATCGTGGGTCTGGCCATGGCGACCGGGAGCTTCGAGACGCTCGGGCGCGTGCTGGCCGGGCTGGGGCAGCTCGTCAACCTCAAGGGGCCGTGAGGGCGGCGGCTCGATGCGCCGCCCGTCGCGAGCCGCCGCTCACGAGTCAGGAGGGGCCTCCCGGCGAGCCTCTCCGACACGCTCCAGAGCCTCGAGCGCCTCACCCACCACCCGGATCATCGCGCCCAGGCGCGGCACGTCCGTGACGACCCCCTCGACCTGCGCCACCACCTCGCCTGCATCCTCCCCGAACCGCTTCCGGCTCTTCCTGGACCCGCGCTTCACGTACACGTGACAGCGGGGCAGGGCCAGAACGGCCTCGGTCAGCTCCGGCGCGCTGAAGAGCGACGGGACCCGCCGGTCCGGCTGGCCCGTCACGACCCAGTGCTCCAGAAGGCGCCGGTCCACGGGCAAGGGCCTCCCGCCGAACCCGACCTTCTCGAGAAGCCGGTCGAGCCAGTTCCTGCGGCGCACCTTCACGCGCAGCTCCCGCCATCCCACGAAGTCGGCCCGCACCCGCGTGTACGTCACGCTCGCCTGACCCGTGTGCACCGTGTACGTGTCCAGCCAGATGGACCAGGGGCCGCGCTTCACCAGCACCCGGTCCCCACTGCGTCGCTTGCCCTCCTGGAGCTCGCCGCTCACGAGCTCCGCTGCCTGCCGATAGGCTTCGCGGCGATCGAGTTTCCGTGGCTTCCGCACCTTCGTCGCGCCGCCGGCTCGCAGTCTCATGGGCCATCCCGCGTCGGAGCTCGTGTCGAATGCGTCTAGACCACCTTACGGATCGGAGGCGAAGGGGCTTCGCCGCGGCTTTTCCTCCCCGGGGCCGCGACCGTACATTCCCGGCGAGTTCGGGGCCCCGGACCGACGTCTGGCGGGAGCGCGCCGAGGGCCATCCCCACAATCCGCAGCCGACGTGCCGTGAGGCTCGCGTCGGCCAACGCCCGGGCCGAAGGCCCGGCAAAAGGTGCGCGCTCCATGAAGAACCATCCATCCCGCGGCCGCATGCGTTCGACCGCATCGCTCTTCCTGGCGCTGACGGTCCTCGTCCCCACCGCGCTCGGTGCCCAGGAGGCCGTCAAGCAGGAGAAGCCGACCAAGACCTTCACCGACCTCAAGGTCCTCCCCGCGACGTCCGTCAAGAACCAGGGACGGACCGGTACGTGCTGGGACTTCGCCACGCTGAGCATGGTCGAGTCGGAGCTGCTCCGCATGGGGAAGGGCAGCTGGAATCTCTCGGAGATGTACGTCGTGGACGAGGTCTACCGGGAGAAGGCCGACGAGTACTACCGGATGCACGGCAACAACACGTTCGGCCCCGGCGGGCTCAGCCACGACGTCCTGAACGCGATCGCGCGCTACGGCATCGTCCCCGACAGCGACTTCACGGGCTTGTGGCCCTATGAGAAGGGGTACGACCACGGCGAGCTGCAGAACGTCCTGCAGGCCGATCTGGACGCCGTGCTGAAGACGCGGCCCGGCCCGTCGCCCAAGTGGAAGAAGGGGTTCGACGCGATCCTCGACGCGTACCTGGGACCGCTTCCCGACAGCGTCGAGGTCAAGGGTCGCTGGATGACCCCGCAGCACTTCGCCAAGCAGGTGCTGGGCATCGATCCCTCCAACTACGTGGAGATCACTTCGTTCGAGAACATGCCCTACTGGCAGCAGGGCGCCCTCGAGACGCCGGACAACTGGTCGCACAACGACCGGACCTGGAACCTGCCGCTGGACGACGCCATGCGGGTGCTGCACCAAGCGATCGAGAGCGGCTACACGGTCGCGATCGGGTCCGACGTGAGCGAGAAGACGTTCGACCAGAAGGACGGCTACGCCACGTGGGAGGAAGGCCGGACGATCACGCCCGACATGCGCGAGGCCGGTTGGGACCGGTGGACGACGACCGACGACCACACGATGCAGGTCGTGGGTATCGCCAGGGACGAGAACGGCACGACCTACTACAAGGTGAAGAACTCGTGGGGAGACGTCGGCCCCTACCATGGCTACATCTACATGTCCGAGAACTACATCCGGGCCAAGTTCGACCTGATGATGCTCAACCGTGACGGGTTGCCCGCCGACATCCGCGCAAAGCTGAAGGAGAATTGAGAGACAGGATCTCGATCGGCACGCCGGCCGCCGGGAGCGAGATCGCTCCCGGCGGCCGACTGCGTCTCGGGTGGAGTCTCCTCGCGCTTCTCGGCCTTCTGGCCGCGTGCGGGCCCGCGGCCACCACGGGCTCCCCGTGCCGGACCACCGCGACCGACACGCTCCCGCTCGTGCTCCGGCAGAGCAGCGGCGTCGCGGTGAGCCTCGAGCATCCGGGCATTCTCTGGACCCACGACGACGACCGTGCGCACGTCTTGTACGCGATCGACTACAGCGGGCGGATCGTGGCGCGCTTCCCGCTGGACCGGACGCTGGCGGACTGGGAGGACCTGGGCCTCTCCACGTGTCCGGACGGTGGCTCCTGCCTCTACCTCGAGGACCTGGGCGACGACTACGAGGAGCATCGTGGAGGCCAGATCCTCAGGGTGCCCGAGCCGGATCCGGCCCACCCCGACACCCTGCGCCCCGCGTCCTTCCCGGTGCGGTTCCCGGACGGACCCCACGACACCGAGGCGATCATCGTGCTCCCGGGCCAGCGCGTCTACACGATCTCCAAGGGCCGCAACCACGCGGTGACCGTCTATCGCTACCCGCTCCCTCTGCGGCCGGACACGGTGCTGCTGCAGAAAGTGCAGGAGCTCACCACCGCTCCGGAGGTCTTCCCCTACCAGGTCACGGGCGGGGCGGTGTCGCCCCGTGGCTCGCTCCTGGCCCTGCGCACCTACACCGCGCTCGACTTCTACCGGATGAGCGGGGACACGCTGGCGGCGATCCCCGGTGCGCACCTCGACCTGCGCCCCCTTCGTGAGCCGCAGGGCGAAGGCGTGGGGATCGGTCTGGACGGCCTCGTCGCGCTCACGTCCGAGGGTGGGCCGGGCGGGGGACCGGCACGCCTCACGCTCCTGCACTGCACGGTGCCGGGGCTGTAAGCGCGTGCGAGGTCCCTTCCCGATGGCCCGATCCCCACGCCCGACGTATTGTCGTCCGGCGCATCGCCATGTCGGTGACGGGTCGACACGACCAGGCACCGGCCCCGAGACGACCAGCTGCGGCACATCAGGCCGCAAGGAGCCCCGAGCATGTCGTTCCGCTACCGACCTCGTTTCTTCCTCGCGTCCCTCGCGGCGTTGGCGCTCGCGGCCGCTGCGGTGCCGCGCCTGGGAGCCCAGCAGTCGCCGGGCAGGCTGACTCTCAAGAGGATCTTCAGCTCCGACGAGTTCGCCTCCCAGGGCTTCGGCCCCGCCCGCTGGCTGCCCGACGGCGGCTACACGACCGTGGAGCCGTCGCAAACGGGGCGGGGGCTCGACATCGTGCGCTACGACCCCGCGACCGGCGCGCACAAAGTGCTCGTCTCGGCCGGGAATCTGATCCCTCCAGGCCGGACCGAGCCGCTGATCATCCAGGACTACCAGTGGTCGAAGGACGGCTCGAAGGTCCTGATCTACACGAACTCCAAGCGCGTGTGGCGCCTCAGGGACCGCGGCGACTACTGGGTGCTGAACCTCGGGACCGGCAAGCTGCAGAAGATCGGAGGCGACGTGCCGCCCTCGACCCTGATGTTCGCGAAGTTCAGCCCGCAGGGGGACCGCGTCGCCTACGTGCACGATCACGATCTGTACGTCGAGCGTCTGAGCGACGGCCACATCACCCGACTCACCCACGGCGGCTCGCTCGACCTCATCAACGGCACGTTCGACTGGGTCTACGAGGAGGAGTTCGAGGACCGCGACGGGTTCCGGTGGAGCCCGGACGGCACGCACATCGCGTACTGGCAGATCAACGCCTCGGGCGAGGGGACCTGGATCCTCATGAACGACGTCGACTCCCTCTACCCCAAGCTCGAGAGGTACCCCTACCCGGTGGTGGGAACCACGCTCGGGGCCGCGCGTGTGGGCGTCGTTCCGGCCGACGGAGGAACGACGGTGTGGGCCCGGATCCCCGGCGATCCGCGCAACAACTACATCCCCAGGATGGAGTGGGCCGACAACTCGAGGGAGCTCCTCATCCAGCATATCCCGAGGAAGCAGGACACCGACGACGCGATGCTCGTCGACGCCGCCACGGGCGAGGCCCACACGGTCTACTTCAAGCACGACACGACCTGGGTGAACGTGGTCGACGACCTGTACTGGATCGACGGCGGCAAGGACTTCACCTGGGTGAGCGAGAAGGACGGCTGGCGCCACGTCTACGTCGTCTCGCGCGACGGCAAGCACGTGACGCTCGCAACGCCCGGGGCGTTCGACGTGGTGAGCGTCGAGCACGTGGACCCGACCACGAACGGATGGATCTACTACATCGCCTCGCCGGACAACGCCACGCAGCGCTACCTGTACCGCTCGCGCCTGAACGGCACGGGCCGGGCCCAGCGGCTGACACCGGCCGCCGACTCGGGCTGGAACAGCTACCAGATCTCGCGTGACGCGAAGTGGGCGTTCCAGACCCACTCGTCGTTCGGGAGCCCCCCCACCGTGACGCTCGTCTCGCTACCCGACAACCACGTGGTGCGCACCCTGGTGAGCAACGAGCACCTGGTGAAGGCCGTGGACGCCCTCGACCGGGGGCCGGCCGACTTCTTCAAGGTGGACATCGGGGACGGCGTGGTCCTGAACGGCTACATCATGAAGCCGCCACACTTCGACCCCGCGAAGAAGTACCCGCTGCTCTACTACGTCTACGGCGAGCCGGCAGGCCAGACCGTGACGGACAGCTGGTTCGGCAGGAACTACCTCTGGTTCCTCTACCTCACCCAGCACGGCTATCTGGTGGCGAGCATCGACAACGAGGGCCAGCCCGAGCCGCGCGGGCGCGCGTGGAGGAAGAGCGTCTTCGCGGACATCGGTCCGTTGGCTTCGGCCCAGCAGGCGGCCGCCAACCGGATCATGCGCAAGTGGGCCTACGTGGACTCCACCCGCATCGGCATCTGGGGATGGAGCGGCGGCGGATCGATGACGCTCAACATGCTGTTCCGCTATCCCGACCTGTACCAGACCGGTATGGCCGTCGCGCCCGTGCCGGTCCAGCGGCTCTACGACGCGGTCTACCAGGAGCGCTACGAAGGGCTGATCACGGAGCATCCCGAGGCCTACAGGCTCGGCTCCCCGATCAACTTCGCGCAGAACCTGAAGGGGAACCTTCTCCTCGTGCACGGCAGCGGGGACGACAACGTGCACTTCGCGGGCAGCGAGGATCTCATCAACAAGCTGGTCGCGCTGGACAAGCCCTTCCAGTTCATGCTCTACCCGAATCGCTCGCACTGCCTGTGCGAGGGCCAGGGAACGATTCCGGACCTCTACTCTCTGCTGACACGCTACCTGGAGGCCCATCTGCCGCCGGGCCCCAGGGACCGGGCCGCGACGCCCGCGGGCTGAGCCGGCGTTCGTCCGCCTCCCGGGTGTCGGCATGGTCGCCGGCCGGCGCCCGGGAGCGGCGGAAGCGCAGGGCCGGTCTCCTTGGCGACCATCTTCGCCAGGCGCGCCACGCTCAGCCCCATACCTCGAAGTAGTCCACGCCGCCCTCGGGCGGCTCCCGAGGCGGTGTCGGGGGCTGCAGGTAGGCGACGAGGATGCGTCGGCACTCCTCCACGAGGCGCTCGGAAGCCGGCGGTGCCTCTGCGGCGGGCGTGCCCACGACGCCGAGCACGGCCCGGAGCCCCAGGCGCACCGCGAGAACGGGGTCGGGGTGCGCGATGCGCTCGCGCCGGGCTACGAGGATCCGCTCCAGCCCTTCGAGGAGGTGCGCGCGAAACGCTCCGTAGGCGTCGCCCCCGCCGGCTCCCGCCGCCCGGCCGAGCGCCCTCAGGTACGAGGCATGCGAGCGCTCCGCCTCCAGCAGCAATCGGGCTACCCCCTCCGCGAGCTGCGACAGGTCCAACTCCGTCCAGTCACGCGACGCGAGCGCCGCGTCCCAGCGCACCGACGCCTCCTCCCACAGCCGGGCACGCAGATAGTCCAGGAGGTCGCTCTTGCCCCGAAAGCGGGCATAGAAGGAGCCCACCGACGAGCCGGCCCGCTCGACGATCGCCTGGACGGTGAGCCCGTCCGTGCCCTCTTCCTCCAGGATCTCGAGGGAGGCCGTCACGATGCGCTCCAGGGTCTTCCTCGAGCGGGTCTGCTTGGGGGGGCTGAGGGCGTCCACGAATGCCGTCGGGGCCACGGGCTGCACGGGACAGGTATCAAAATGACCGTTCTATTATGGGCCGTTCTTCCCTGCCGCACAAGCAATCGACCGAATGCTCGGGTGGGACCGGGAGCGCGCACGGGTCTCCGGGGAGGCAGTGGGGATCCTGCGCGAGCCTGAGGGGTGTGAAGCCGTAGCGAGCTTCCTCCGAGGAGGGACGAATGGAGCACACGGAGAATGATCCGGGCGAGTCGACGCCCATGTTCGGTTCCCTCCGGCGGCGGCGGGGGCCGGGCGGACGAGGGCGGCAGGCGCTTCTGGCCGTCCTGGCGTTCGTCGTACTGGTCGCGGCAGGGGTGGCATGGTACCGGCTGCGCCACCGGCCGGCGCCGGCGGTCTCGGCTGCGCCACCGGTCGCCGATACAGCCCACGCGCCCCGCCAACCGGTGGCGGCCGCGTTGCCGGCGCTGGATTCGAGCGACGCGTTCGTCCGAGGGCTCGCGCGCGGGCTCTCCTCCCACCCTCGCGTGGCCGCATGGCTCGCCAACCGCAATCTGATCCGGCGCTTCGTCGTTGCCGTAGCCGACGTGGCGAACGGGCAGAGCCCGGCTACGCACCTCGAGTTCATGGCCCCGAAGGGAGCATTCAAGATCGCGAAGGGGCAGGGAGTGACTCGGGTGGATCCGTCGAGCTACCGCCGCTACGGCGCCGTGAGCGCCGCGTTCGCCTCTCTGAGCACCGACGGCCTCGCCAAGCTCTACCATCGCGTCGAGCCGCTCTGCGACCAGGCCTACAAGGAGCTGGGACTGCCCGGGACGTTCGAGGACGCCCTGGCGAGGGCCTTCGGTCGGCTCCTCGCGGTACACGTCCCGGCGGCCCCACCGGAGCTCGTCCCGCACGGGGCCATGTGGGCCTATGCCGACCCTCACCTTCAGGGACTCTCTCCGGCGGCCAAGCAGCTCGTCCGGATGGGCCCCGGCAACGCCGGTCGTATCCAGACCAAGCTCAAGGCGCTCGCCACGGCGATGGGCATCCAGCCGCAGCCGCCGGAGCGGGGCGAAGCCCAAGGCGCGGCGCACACGGCACACCACAGATAATTAGAATCCAGCCTCTAGATATCGGCCACCGGCTCTGCGAGCCACCTGCCACGACCAGGCTGGCTGGCCGCTGACGACGCGCTGACGCATGGGCACGATGAGGTGGTGCCCGCTGCCCTCCTTTGTCCACGCGCGTCCCGTTGGAGGCTCCCATGTCCACGCCCACATCCCCCGGGTCCTTCGATCTCCTCAGCTTTCCGTACCGGGCCCTCTGCCCGCTCGAGGGTGATCGCGCGCTCCTGAAGGCGGAGGGCCGCCGCCCCGGCTCGGCCTTGATCTGGCACGCCACGGAGCCTCCCTCCCGCGAGGACCTCAATCTGGTCAACGGCCGCCCCGGTGGTGTCGCGCTCGTGGTGATCCTGCCCTCCAGCCGGAGCGTCACGGATCAGGCGGAGCTTCTCGCCGTGCTGGCCGACGCCCGTCCCCAAAGCGTGCTGCCGCATCACGTCGCCCCGGCGGCCACGGAGCTCGCGCAGGCCCTGCGCCGCCCGCCGGAGGATCTCGCGGTCGACGTGACCGACTACCTGGCCTGGCGCGGCGTCGACATGGACCGGGACACGAGGCACATGGTGCGCAAGATCGTCGAGCGGTCCGCAGAGTTGCGGTCGGTGACCGCCTTGTCGCGCGGCCTGTACATCTCCCGCAGGGCGCTGGGGCGGAGGTTTCTGAGCCAGGGGCTGCCCGTTCCCTCGCACTGGCTTCACTTCTCCAGGCTGCTCCGCATCGCCATACGCCTCCAGAACACGGACGAGAGCGTGCTCTCTCTGGGCTACGACTTCGGCTACCCGGACGGGTTCTCGCTCAGCAATCAGATGATGCGGCTGACGGGCTACCGGCCGAGCGACGCCCGCCAGTACCTGGGCTGGGAGTGGCTCGTCGAGGCATGGCTGCGCCGCGAAGCGGACACGGGGGGGCTGTCCCCCGCGTGCGTGAGCCAGCTCGCCACTCCAGCAGGGCGCTGGCCTGACGGGGAGGCCACCGTCCGGCCCCTCGATCCGATCGCGGCCCGTGGCAGGAAGCCCCGACGCAGCGAGGAGGCAGTCGGTTGAAGGTGGTTGCCCGAAGGGCGGTCGGGACGAGACATTGGCGGAGCCCTGCCCAGCCACCCGACCGATCCTTCGCGCCAGGGCCTACGCCGATGAGCCGAGATCCATCCCTGGACACTCCCCTTCGTGTGGAGCTGTTCGGCGGCCCAGCAGTGCTCAGAGGTAGTGACGCCGTCGCGCTCTCTCCGTACCAGCTCGCCTTGCTCACGCTGGTCTACGGACACGGAGGGCGCGGCCTCGACCGACCGCGCGTGATCTGGCTGCTCTGGGAGCAGGGCGACGACGCCGTCCACCGGCAGCGCCTGCGCCAGACACTCCACGGGATCCGGAAACGGACCGGAGGCGACCTCATCCGCGTGGTAGGAGACGTGCTCCACGCGCCGGCCGAGGTCCGCTGCGACGTGCATCACTACGGAGAGCTGCTCACGGCGGGCGAGCTGCGACAGGCCGCCGGCCTGCACCAGGAGGGGTTCGCCTCCAAGCTGCCCCGCGCTCCTACGAGAGAATACGAGGACTGGCTCGACGGAAAGCGGCTTCTGCTGCGTCGGCTGCTTCGTGATGCGGGCGCCCGGGGATGGGATGCTCACTACCCGAACGGAGAGTGGCCCGCGGTGCGCGAGGCCGCCGAAGCCCTCTACTCCCTGGATCCCCGGAACGAGTCCGTCGTGCGCAAGGTCATCGAGGCCCGCGCGATGACCGGCTCGCGGGAGGCGGTGGAGGCCGCCTACCGTGAGCTCCTCGACTCGCTTCAGGGGGAGCGCCCGCCCGATCCCGAGACCGTGGAGCTCGTGGAGCGCGTCCGGGCTCTGACGCAGGCTGGATGGAGCGAGGAGCGCTCCACCCCCGAGCACATCCCCCTGGTCGGTCGGGTCGACGCGCTCGCTCAGGCACGCGACGCGTTGGCCAGGGTGCGCCACGGGTCGTTCGAGTTCATCCTCGTCCAGGGCGAGTCCGGAATCGGGAAGACGCGCCTCCTCGACGAGCTCAAACAGGAGGCCCACGTGAAGGGCTTCCGCTGCCTGTCGGCGCGGCCGGTCGAGCTGGAGCGACGGATTCCGCTGAACCCCCTCGTCGACGCGCTGGTCACGCCGGACGTCCTGCGGCACATCGATGCGCTCGAGGAGCCCTGGCGCGCCGTGATCGCGGCCGTTCTGCCCGCCGACGCCGGGATCGACCGCAAGGCAGCGGTGCCGTACATCCAGGAGAGCAGCCTGTCGCGGAGGCTGCTGGACTCCTTCGCGCTGCTGTTCTCCAAGCTGGCGGAGGACCGCCCCACGCTGCTGTTCCTCGACGATCTCCAATGGGCGGACGCCACCACGCTCGCGGTGCTCGAGTTCGTGCAGCGTAGGTGGAGCTCGGGTCCGCTGGGAGTCGTGGCCTCGATCCGGCCCGAGTTGGTGGGCGCGTCCGACGAAGTGGCACGCTATCTCCGGGAGCCCTCGGACCCGCCCGTCGCCCGAGTCGAGCTCGGAGACCTGTCCCAGGACGAGGGCATCCGGCTCGTCCGCAACGTCGGCGGAGACGAGACCTCGGATGCCACCTGCACCCGGATCTGCGCCCTCGGCGGCTGCAACCCGTTCTACGTCATCGAGCTGACCACGGACCATCTTGCCGGCAAGCTGCGTCTCCCCGAGCTGCCCTCTGACGCGCTCACGGTTCCCATCTCGCTGCAGCAGCTGTTCGACGCCCGGATCGCGCATCTGGGCAGCGCGGCACGGAAGGCGGCCGAGGTCCTCGCGGTATGGGCTCGCTGGATACGGCTGAACGATCTGGCGGCGCTCACCGGCTCGACCGTGGACGAGTGCGCGGCGCACGCCGAGGAGCTCGCGGCCTGGCGGCTGGTGCAACTCGATCGCGACAGCGTGCGCATCGCCCACGAGCTATTCCGGAGCGCCCAGTACCGGCGTCTCGGGCCAGCGCGGCTCGCCGTGTTGCATCGGGCGGTCGCCGAGCACCTGCTGAAGAGCGGCGACGCGGGGCTCGACGGCGAGCTGGCGATCCACTTCGCGAAGGCAGGCGACGGCGCAGCCGCGGTGCGGTACGGCCGGATCGCGGCGAAGGAGGCGCAGGAGAACGGCGCCGTCGCGGAAGCGGCCCACTTCCTCGAGATCGTGGTCGCCAACGAACCGGACGAGGCGCTCCGGGCCGACGCCACGGCCGATCTCGCGCGCCTGCTGCACATGAACCGCGCGATCGCCCGCGCCAACCCTCTTCTGGAGCTGGCGTCCACGCGCCTGCGACGTGTGGGCGATACGGCGGCGGCCCTGCGGATGGAGATCCGCCGGGTGGACGGACTGGCCGAGGCGGGAGCCACGCCGATCGACGAGCTCGTGGACCGGCTCGGGAGGATCAAGGCGGAGGCGAGAGAGAGAGGCGACTGGGAGGCCGTAGCCCGGGCCCTGGACGTCGAGCTCCATCTCCTGCACAGAACCGGGGACGTCGCCGGAGTACGATCGCTGTTCGGCGAGATGAAGACGTGCGCGAGGAAGGGATCACCCGCAGCGGCGTGCCAGGCGAACGCGTCGCTCGCGCTGAACGTGCTGTACGGCGACGCGGACGAGGGGCTGGAATCGGCGCGCGAGGCCCTGAGCATCGCGGAACGCGAGGGGCTCGAGCAGTACTTGCTGCTGGCGCAGAACCG
>JBJKSF010000188.1:0-3480 GCA_046704285.1 Longimicrobiales bacterium
CCCCGCGGCCCGGCGTCGGCGGCGCGGCGTCCCGGCCGGGCGCGAGCGCCTGGAAGATCGGATCGAGGTGCGCGCAGGCGTCCTCGTCGCCGCCGATCATGAGGCAGTAACCACGCTCCAGGCCCCAGACGCCGCCCGAGACGCCCGTGTCGAGATAGCGGATCCCCTGCCCCGAAAGGCGCTTCGAGCGGCGCAGGTCGTCCTTGTAGTACGAGTTGCCGCCGTCGACCAGGATGTCGCCCTTCTTCAGGAGCGGCGAGATCTTCTCGATCGTCTCGTCGACGAGCGCGGCCGGGACCATCATCCAGACCGCGCGCGGCGCCTCCAGCTTCTCGACCAGCTCGCGCAGCGAGCCGGCGGGGGTCGCGCCCTCGCCCGCCATCTGCTCGACGGCCGCCTCGCTCACGTCGTACACGACGGCCTGGTGACCCGCCTTCATGAGGCGTCGCACCATGTTGGCGCCCATGCGCCCGAGACCGATCATTCCGATTTGCATGTTCGAGCTTCCTTGCGAGTTGTCGTGGCTCGGTTCTCAGGTTCGGACACCGGCCGCGTCCAGCAGGTCCGCCAGGCCGACGCGGAAGACGCGGCGATCGTGGTCCTGGAGCGCCGCGAAGTCCCCGGCCGCCTGGGCCTGGAAGAGGCGTCCGAAGGAGTACGGACGCCCGGGCACCTCGAGGTCGGGCTCGGTGTCGCCGACGATCTGGAGGAAGACGCCGTTCGGCCGGCCTCCCTTGTGGAGCTGCCCGGTCGAATGGAGGTAGCGCGGGCCGAGGCCGAGGGTGGTCGCGACCCGCAGCCGGTCGCGCAGCGCGATCCGCGCGCGCTGGAGCTCGGCGACCTGAGGGGAGCCGGTCGCCACGTACGCCTGGATCGCGAGATAGTCACCGGGCCCTACGGCCTTCAGCGCTTCGGCCGCCCTGGTCTCCGGAAGCGCCGGCACGCCCTCCTGCAGGACCCTGCCCGCCGCCTTCTTGGCCGCCTCCACGTTCGGCTGGTCGAACGGGTTGATGCGGAGCACCTTGCCCGCCACCGCGATCGCGAACTCCCAGCGGAAGCACTCGGCTCCGATGCTGTAGCGATCGACGAACGGGATCCGGAGGACGGGGTGGCCGCGGTCGGCGAGATCGCCCAGGTCCGCCTCGTCGCCGATGCAGGCGAAGAAGCGGTCGTCGCCGTAGACGTCGGGCGGCCCGACGGGCTCGTCGGCCACCGGCAGGATGCCGACGCCGTGCTTGCCCGTGGATTCCGCCACGAGCTGCTCGAGCCAGCCGCCGAAGCTCGCGATCGCGGGCGGCATCACGAGGGTCAGTTTGTCGCGGCCGTGGCCGGCGGCGTATCCGATGGCCGCACCCAGCCGGACGCCGGGGTGGCGCTGGGGAGGCGCGTCGGGCATCGAGGCCGCCATCACCTGGCCCGCGCGCGCGAGGATCTCCCCGACGTCGACCCCGAGCAGGGCGGCCGCGACGAGCCCGAAGTGCGACAGCGCCGAATAGCGCCCGCCGATGTCGGGGTTGTTGAAGAAGACGCGGCGGAAGCCCCGCTCCCGCCCGATCCTGCCGAGCTCGGAGCCCTGGTCGGTGACGACGGCGTAGCGGCTCGGCTCGGAGATCTTCGACCAGAAGAAGTCGAGGTGGCAGCGCGTCTCGAGGGTGCCGCCCGACTTCGAGGCGAACACGAACAGCGTCTTCTCGAGCGGCAGGCTCGCGGCCGCCTCCCGAACGGTCACCGGGTTGCTCGAGTCGAGCACGGTCATCTCGAGCCCGCCGGCGTCGGCGAAGGTCTCCGCGAGTACCTGGGGGAACAGGCTCGAGCCGCCCATGCCGCTCCACAGGACGTGCGTGATTCCGTCGGCCCGGACACCGTCCGCGAACTCGTTCAGGCGGGACACCTCGTCCAGCATCTCGTGGGGTGAATCGAGCCAGCCGAGGCGGTTCGTGACCTCGGTGGGGTCCGGCTGCCAGAGGGTGTGATCGCGACGCCAGATGCGCTCGACCGCCCGCTCCCCTCCGAGAGCCTCGATCTCGGCATGGATCCCGCCCTCCAGCTTCCCGAAGAGCTCGCGCTCCTCGCCGCTCGCCTCCCGCAGCTCCGCCAGCTTCTTCTCGATGCGAGCCAGCAGCTTGTGATAGGAATCGGCGAACTTCCGCTTGCCCTCCTCCTGCAGGCGCTCGGCGAGCGCCTCCACGTCCACCCCGGCCGCCTCGATGGCCGCGATCGTCGCGTCGGCGTCCCCCCCGTCGGCCGGAAGCGGCCGCCCCGGCTCGCCGTCCTTGAGGAACGCGAAGAGGGTCTCCTCCGGCATGGTGTTGACCGTGTCCGGCGCCGTGAGCGCCGTCACGTAGTAGCCCCCGGGGAGGCTCGGGTCCTTGGCACTCGTGCTCGCCCAGAGCAGTCTCTGCGGCCGGGCACCCCGATCCGCCAGCTTCTTCCAGCGCTCCGCGGCGTACACGCTGCGGTACTCGCGGTACGTACGCATCCCGACCGCGACGCCGAGCTTGTTCTTCAGATCGTCGGGCAGACGATCGACGCTCGCCTTGTCCCAGCGTGAGACGAACAGCGACGCGACGGACGGGACACGCGGATCCCTGCCCTCCTCCAGGCGCCGCTCGATGCCGCGCAGGTAGGCCTCGGCGGCGGCGCGGTACTGCTCGGGGGAGAACAGCAGCGTCACGTTGACCGGAATGCCCTCGTAGATGAGCTGCTCGATGGCCGGCACGCCGGCCGTCGTTCCCGGAACCTTGATCAGGAGGTTGGGACGCGCGGCGCGGCCGGCGAGATCGCGCGCCTGCTCGATCGACGCCCGGGTGTCGTCGGCCAGCTCGGGCGACAGCTCCAGCGACACGAAGCCGTCCCTGCCCTCGCTCGCTTGGTGGACGGGCCGGAAGACGTCGGCGGCCGCGGTCAGGTCCTCGAGCGCCAGCTCGAAGAAGATGGCCGCGGCGTCGGGTCGCTCGTCGTCGAGATGGCGGCGGATGCCCTCGTCGTAGTCCTCACCGCCCGCGATCGCATGCTCGAAGATCGTGGGGTTCGAGGTGAGCCCGGTGAGGGCGAGCTCCCGGAGATAGCGCTCGAGCTGCCCGCTCCCGAGCATCCCACGACGGATGTTGTCCAGCCAGACGCTCTCTCCCAGGTCGTGCAGCTTCTCGAGCGCGTTCATGAACGGTTCGCCTCCTCCGTCCGGGGACCATTGAACCCTGAATGTCCCCACAACCGGAGGGAGGGATCAAGGTCCGGCCTCGAATCCCGCGCGAGTGGATCGTCCGCGGCCCCCTCTGCTGTAAGGCACGTGTCAGGAAGCCGGTCGTATACTTGAGGACTTTTGTCGTCTCCAGTGGTCATGCTTCGTCGGGGAACCGAATGCGACAACGCCTCCCGAGCCGGCTCACCGGGCCGGCGCTCCTCGTCTTCGCCGCCGGGCTCGCCTTCCCCGGCCCCGCCCCGCTCGCCGCGCAGGCGCAGGACAGCACGCCTCCCATC
>JBJKSF010000189.1:0-13294 GCA_046704285.1 Longimicrobiales bacterium
CTCGAGGACGCCGCCGCGGGGCTCGCCGGCCTGGAGGCCCCGGGCCGGCCGGAGGCGCTGCACGACTTCCGGGTGGCGCTGCGCAGGCTGCGCAGCCTCGAGCGCGCCTACCGCCCCTGGTTCGGGCGGGGCTTCCCGGTCAAGCTGCGGCACCGGCTCCGGGATCTCACGCGCTCGACGGGCGCCGGGCGCGACGCGGAAGTGCAGCTCGCATGGCTCGACGGGATCGAGGATCGGCTCGCGGAGGCCGCCGCGCCGGGGCTCGAGCACCTGCGGGAGCGCGCCAGAGAGAGGATGGAGGAGTCGCATCGGGCGCTGCTCGACGTCGCGGGCGCGGCGTTCGTCGCGCTGCGGGAGCGCCTCGAGGGCCGCCTGTCCTCCTACGAGGTGACCGTGCGCGTCGACCGGCCCGCGGCCCCCCGTACGTTCCTGTCCGTCTCGGGCTCTCTGCTCTCCGAGCACGCGGGCCGGCTTTCCGGATGGCTCCGGCGCATCTCCGACGCGGCCGACGAGGAGGCGCTGCACTCGGCGCGCATCGCGGGCAAGCGCCTGCGCTATCTGCTGGAGCCGCTCCTCGCCGCGCACGACTCGGTGCGGGAGCGGGTCGAGGAGCTCAAGCGGCTGCAGGATCTGCTCGGGGAGCTGCACGACTTCCAGGCGCTGGCTCCGGTGCTGGCCGACGCGCTCGAGGACGCGGCGGCCGCGCGTGCGCGCATGCTGCATGCCGTGACGCTCGCGCTCGACGCGCGCGACACGGACGCGGACTCCGCCGGGGCGGGCCCGGGCGACGTCACGGCCGGGATCCTGGCCGTCACACGCCTGCTGGGTGAGGAGCGCGAGCGCCTGTTCGGGGAAGTGCGGGGGTCCTGGCTGGCGGGGAGGTCGACGCGGTTCTTCGAGGCCGTGGAGGATCTGTCACGCCGGTTCGCGGCGTCGCGAGGCAGGGCCGGGACGGCGGGGCGCAGGTACGTGCTGGCGGGGCTTCCGGAGCGACTGAGGGGCGGCGAGCACGTGACGGTCAGCGAGGGCTGGATGCCCGGGCGCGGGATCCGGGAGCGGGTGAGCAGGGTCCGTTCGGGGGGCCGAGAGCGCTACTATCGCACCGTCGGGCTCGCGTCCGGCGCGGCGTGCGGCGAGGCGGAGGAGCACGTGGGGCGGGCCCTGTGGCGGAAGCTGTGGCCCCTCACGGCGGGGCGGCGCATCCGCAAGCGGCGCTACGAGGTCCCGGAGGGTTGCCTCCTGTGGCGCGTCGAGGAGATCCCGGGGCTGGATCTGGTGCTGGCCGAGGTGGCGCCCGTAGAGCCGGACGAGCCGGTCGAGACACCGGCGTGGCTCGCACCCTGGATCGCGGAGGAGGTAACCGGCAGGTCGGAGTACGACACGGCACGGCTCGCCCGGCGACGTCGGCCCGGCCGGGGCGCGCGCCGAAGCCCGAAGGAGCGATGATGGAGACACGCACGCGGGGCGCCGGGCAACGGATGTCCGGCAGGGAGCGGGAGAACGGGAATGGACGGGAGGGCGCCGAAGAGGGCGGCGCGGCGCGTGCCCCGGGGCGCGACCTGCAGGACCCCTCCCTGTACATCAACCGCGAGCTGAGCTGGCTCGAGTTCAACTGGATGGTGCTCGAGGAGGCCGCGGACAGGCGTCACCCGCTGCTGGAGCGCGCCAAGTTCCTCGCGATCTTCGCCAACAACCTGGACGAGTTCTTCATGATCCGCGTGTCCGGGCTGCGGCGACAGCTCGCGGCGGGCGGGGCCGAGATGCCGCCGGACGGGATGACGCCGGGCGAGCAGCTCGCCGCGATCCGGCGCGAGGTGGATCGGCACCTGGGGGAGGCGGCGAGGATCTGGAGCGAGCAGATCGAGCCGCAGCTCGCGGCGGAGGGGATCCGCATCCTCGACGATGCCGATCTCAGCGAAGAGCAGCGCACGCGACTGCGCCGGTACTTCGATCGGGAGATCTTCTCCACGCTGACGCCGCTGGCGATCGACCCGTCACACCCCTTCCCGCACGTCTCCAACCTCAGCCTCAACCTGGCCGTCGTCGTGGAGGACCCCGATGGCGTGGAGCGCCTCGCGCGGCTCAAGATCCCGTCGCTGTTCCCGCGCCTGCTCCGCGTTCCGGACGAGGGGCCGGGGGAGACCATCGCGGAGCTGGGCCTGGAGGCGAGGCGAGGAATCGATCTCGTGTGGCTGGAGCAGGTCGTCGCCGCCAACCTCGATCGGCTCTTCCCCGGCTTGCGGGTGAAGGCGGCCTATCCATGGCGCGTGACGCGCGACGCCGACTTCGAGATCCAGGAGGACGAGGCGTCGGACCTGCTGGAGACGATCGAGGAGAGCGTGGAGATGCGCGCGTTCGGCAAGAGCGTGCACCTCGAGGTGGGGCCGGAGATGCCGGAGCGTATCCGCGACCTCCTGGCGCGCAACCTCGAGATCCCCGCGCACCTCGTGCACACGCTGCTGGCCCCGCTCGGCCTGTCCGCGCTCTTCGAGCTGGTCAGGCTGGACCGGTCCGACCTGAAGGACCCACCGTTCGTGCCGCGCGTGGCACCCCCGTTCGTTCGCCGGGACAGCATCTTCAACGCGATCCGCGACCGGGACGTGCTCGTCTACCATCCCTACGACAGCTTCACCCCGGTCGTGGACTTCGTGCGCGAGGCGGCGACGGACACGGGCGTGCTCGCCATCAAGCAGACGCTCTATCGCGTCGACCAGGATTCGCAGGTCATCGAGGAGCTGCTCCAGGCGCGCAGCGAGGGCAAGCAGGTGGCCGTGCTCGTGGAGTTGAAGGCGCGCTTCGACGAGGAGAACAACATCGTGTGGGCCCGGAAGCTGGAGCGGGCCGGGGTGCACGTCGCGTACGGCCTCATCGGCCTCAAGACGCACGCCAAGATGTGCCTCGTGGTGAGGAAGGAGCGCTCCGGCATCGTCCGCTACGTGCACCTGAGCACGGGCAACTACAACGCGGTCACCAGCCGGGTCTACGCGGACCTGGGCTTCTTCACGTCCGACCCGGAGATCGCCGCGGACGTCTCGGACCTCTTCAACGCCCTGACCGGCTACTCGCGCAAGACGGACTACCGGAAGCTGCTGGTCGCGCCGTCCGGCATCCGCGGGGAGCTCCTGCGGCGCATCGACCGGGAGATCGAGCGCCACCGCGAGCACGGCGACGGGCTCATCCGGCTGAAGATGAACGCGCTGGTGGACCGCCCTTGCATCCAGGCGCTCTACCGGGCCTCCATGGCCGGCGTGCAGGTCGATCTCCAGATCCGCGGGATCTGCTGCCTGCGCCCCGGGATCCCGGGGCTGAGCGACAACATCCGCGTGACGGCGATCGTGGGCCGGTTCCTCGAGCACTCCCGCATCTTCCACTTCCACAACGGCGGAGAAGACGAGGTGCTGCTGGGCAGCGCCGATCTCATGCCGCGCAACCTGGATCGCAGGGTGGAGGTCCTGTTCCCGGTCGAGCAGGCCGACCTCAAGGAGCGGCTCCTGGACATGCTCTCCCTCCACCTGCGCGACACGGTCAACGCACGGGTGCTCGCCCCCGACGGCCAGTACCGCAGACTCGCGGCCGTCGAGGGGGAGACGCTGGACAGCCAGGCGGCGCTTCTCCCTTGATTCCGCGCGGCGGGCGGCCATAGGATGGGAAGGACGTGAACCGCTCCTGAACGCAGGAAGCGCCCTGTGTTCTCCAGCACGCCGATCCCTCCCGCTGCGACAGGAGCGCCCGTGAGCGCGGCTCCTTCTGGCCGAGTCCCGGTGTGTCCCTCGTGCCGCCGAACGGAGCGGGCCGTGGGCACCCTGGCCGTGCTCGCGCTGCTCCTCGGCGCGTCCTGCTCCGCGGGGCCCTCGGGCACGCTCGCCCGCGCACGGGCCCGCGGGTTCCTGCGCGCCGGCTACGCGTACGAGCCGCCGTACGCCTATCTCGATTCCGGCGGCACGGTCACCGGCGAGTCCCCCGAGGCGCTGGAGGCGATCCTGCCCGCTCTCGGCGTCCGCGCCGTCCGCTGGCTGCGCCTCGACTTCGACGAGCTCCTGCCGGCCCTCCGGGACGGCCGTGTGGACGTCGTGGCCTCGGGCATGTTCCCGACCCCGGAGCGCCGAAGGGTCGCCCGCTTCAGCGTCAGCACGATCTGCGCGCGGGCCGCGCTCGTCACCAGGCCGGGCCAACTGGACTCGGCCGACCTGAGGGACTTCGCGGGAGCGGGCCGGACGAGGGTGGCCGTCCTCGCGGGTGCGGTCGAGCAGCGGGCGGCGGAGGAGGTGGGGGTCCCGTCGGACCGGCTCGTGCCCGTCCAGAGCCTGCAGACGGCGCTGGCCGCCGTGGCGAGCGGCAGCGCCGACGCCTTCGCGATCACGGCGCCGACCGCGAAGTACGCGGTGGAGCACGAGCGCGGCGCTCCGCTCGCGTGGCACGCCTACGTACCTGCGCCCCGCATACGCGGGCTCGTGCAGGGGTGCAGCGCGCTGGCGTTCCGGCGTGGCGACGTGCGCCTCGCGGCGCTCGCGGACAGCGCGCTGAGGCCCTTCGTGGGCTCCGGACGCCACTGGAGGGCCCTCGAGAGGCTCGGCCTCTCCCGGGAGGCGTGGGTGCAGCCTCCGGGCCCGGGGGGCCGCTGACGGTGGCGGATCGGCGCGGTCCGGCGCTCGGCGTGCCGCGGTGGGCGGCGCTCGCCGTGTTCGCCGCCTTCAGCGTGCTCTCGCTGATCGCGCTCGAGGTGGACTATCGGGGCGCGATGCACACGCTCGGGGAGTCCGTCGTCGCGGTCGACAACCTCACGCAGGCGCGCCTGGAGGTGGCTCAGTCCTACCTCTCCTGGGAGCGCGTGCGGCAAGGGGATCCCACGTTCGACCGCACCCGGCCGCTGGCCGAGCTGGACGCGGCCATCGACCTGCTCGACGACTTCAGGGAGGGGAGGAGCGCGCTGCTGGGCTTCGGGGACGGCCGCCCGATCACCGACCCCCGCCTCCTCCGGCTCACCGCGAGCTACGAGCGGCTGCTGAGAGGGACGCGGGCCGACCTGCTCCAGGCAGGCCCGAAGAGCCTCGGTCCCGTCGCGCTGCGCCTGCGGTTCTCGCGGATGGAGACGACGGCGGAGGGCCTCGAGCAGCGCATGCACGCGGTCCTGCGGGGCCGCGTCGCCCAGGAGGAGCAGCGCCATCTCCTGTTCCTGATCGCGTGGGCCGGCTTTCTGGCGGTCACGGGCGCGGGCATCGTGGGGCTGCGCCGCTCGCGCAGGGAAGCCCAGGTGGCGCGTGTCCGCTCGGAGCGGAAGCGGGCCGTCGTCGAGCGCCGGTACGCGACGGTGGAGGCGCTCACGGCGGCCGGAACGGTGCGCGCCGACGCGGAGGGGCGGGTCATCGAGGCGAGCTCGTGGTGGTCGCGGGAGCTCGGCGTGGATGTGGGCGCGTGGACGGCCCGACCCTGGTGGGACGTCTTCGTCCCGGACGCCGCGGAGCGGGCGTCCGACACCTGGCGCCGGAAGGCGCCTCGTGGAGAGGCGTTCTCCGTGGAGCTGCCGATCGTGACGGGGAGCGGTTCGACCCGCTGGCTGCTGGCGCACTGGGCGGCGGCGGAGAGCGGCGGCGTGACGCGGGATCACACCTGGGTGGGAACGTTCCTGGACGTGACCGACAGCCACTCGCTGGAGGAGCAGCTGCAACAGGCCCAGAAGCTCGAGGCGATCGGGCGCCTCACCGGCGGCATCGCGCACGACTTCAACAACCTCCTGACCGTGACGCTGAACAACGTCGACCTGCTCCGGAGCGAGCACGGCGCGGCACTCGACGCGGAGGCGGCCGAGCTGGTCGGCGAGGTGGCCGACGCGGCGGCCGGCGGGAAGGAGCTGGTGGGGCGCCTGATGGGCTTCGGGCGGCGGGCGCACCTGGTCATCCGGCCCGTGGACCTCGGCAGGGTGGTCCAGGACTCCGTGCGGCTCGCGCGCAAGCTGATCCCCGATCGCGTCCGCTTCGAGGTCGTGACGCCCCCGGACGGCGGGCCACGCGTGCGCGCGGATCCCCGGGCGGTCGAGCAGATCCTGCTCAACCTGGTCTCGAACGCCTGCGACGCCATGCCCGAGGGCGGCACGCTCACGCTCGCCGTCGACAGCATGGAGGCCGACGAGGCGTACCGGGAGGCCCACACCTGGATCGAGCCCGGACGTTACGGCCGCCTCGCGGTGCGGGACACCGGCACGGGCATGGACGCCGCCACCCTGGCCCGCATCTTCGATCCGTTCTTCACCACGAAGCCCGAGGGCATCGGCACCGGCCTGGGCCTCGCCACCGTGCACGGGCTGGTGCGCCAGCACGGCGGGCACGTCCACGCCTACAGCGAGCCGGGCCGGGGCACGACGTTCCGCGTGTACTTCCCGGAGGCCGCGACCGGCGCAGGTGCCGAGACGGCGCGGGAGGAGACGCGCCCGTCGGCGCCCCTGGCGGCGACGGGTCGGCCGCTGAGGGTGCTCCTGGTGGAGGACGACGAGGCGCTGCGGCGCACGGCGCGCAGGATCCTCGTGCGGCTCGGCCACGACGTCTCGGAGGCCTCGGACGGCGCCGCGGCGCTGCGCGCGCTGGAGGCAGGCGCGGAGATCGACCTCGTGATCTCGGACGTGTCGATGGAGGGGATGGGGGGACGCGAGCTCTTCAGGCGGCTGCGCTCCCGGGGGGACGAGCACCCGTTCCTCTTCACCAGCGGCCATTCCTCCGAGGAGATGGCAGGGGATCCCGGCATGCCGGCCGGCGCCGTCTTCCTGTCGAAGCCGTGGACCGTGGACGAGCTCAGGGCGGCGATCGTCTCGGCCATGCGGAGGTTGGGTTAGCCGGGCCGCCGCCCGTGGCGCTCCCTCAGGACTCTCCGCGCCGGCGCTCGGCGACGCGCGGCGGCGCCTGCGACTCGAGGAAGGCGACGATCTCCTCGGCCGGGACCTCGGGCGGCACGAGCTGCCCGTTGTCGTGGAACCCCCGGAACATGGCCGCCGCCGGGAAGACGTCCGGCGAGGCCGAGCGCGTCGTCACCTGCATGGGCGTGTCGACCGTGCCGGGCGCGTAGCTGAGCACGGCCACGTCGGAGGCCATGCGGTCCCGGAGCGGCGCCGACCCGAAGTCGGCGGCCGCCGCGAGGGTCGCGAGCCGCAGCGCGGCCTTCGTGCCGCCGTACTCGCCGATGCCCGCGATCGCGTGCTCCGCCGCGCCCGACGAGACGTTGAGGACGCGCAGCGCGGCGTCCCGCGGGGTGAAGCGGGCGACGAAGCCCATGAGCCAGACCGGCGCGATCACGTTGACGGCGTAGACCGTGAGCGCCTCGCGCGCGTCGGTGCCGTCCACGGTGCCCAGCCACCCGACGAGCGCCGCGTTGTTGACGAGGCCGACGCGCCGGCGCCCGGGGTGCGCCACCAGCGGCGCGACCTCGCGCTCGAACGTCGCGGTGACGGTGTCCAGGTCGGCCAGGTCGAGCGCCAGGTGGCGGTAGGCGGGGTGCCCGAGGGTGGGATCCCGACGGGCCACCCCCACCACGTCCCACCCGTGATCGAGCAGGATGTCGGCGACGCTGCGACCGATCCCGGTGCTCGTGCCGGTGACGATGGCGAGGCGCTCGGAGGCGGGCACGCTCGGCCGCTCCTCGAGCCCGCTCACACGACCGCGAGCTTGCGCGGCCCGACGGGCTCGATGCGCTCGCCCGGCGTCCATCCGGTCACGTAGCCGGCGACCGCGCTGGCCGCCACCGAGTAGGGCGACGCCAGGTAGAGCTGCCCGGGACCCGAGCGGCCCGGGAAGTTCCGGTTCTGGCTCGAGATCGAGATCTCGTCGGGGGAGGCGGTGACGCCCGGTCCCGCGTTGATGCACGCACCGCATCCCGGCTCGATGAACTCGGCGCCGATGCGCTCGAACAGGTCGAGGTAGCCCTTCCGGCGGCAGTACTCGCGCACCTCGATCGAGCCGCACTGGATGTAGCAGCGCACGTCGGGATGGACCCGCAGGCCCTGAGCCTCGGCCTCGGCGAACACGCGCGCGTACATCTCCATGTCGTCCTTCTTGCCCGCCGTGCAGGAGCCCGCGTACGCGATGTCGATGCGGATGGGCTTCTCGGCGAGCTCCCCGATGGAGACGCCGTTGCCCGGGTCGTTCGGAAGCGCCGCCATGGGACGCACCTTCGACGCGTCGATCTCGATGACCTTCACGTACTCGGCGCCGGGATCGGACTGCATCCCCTGGATCAGGGACTCCGCGCGCGCCCGGTCCATGCCGCGCTCGCGAACCAGGTAGTCCACGCACTTCGCGTCCGCGGCGATGATCCCCGTGAACGCGCCCACCTCGGCGGCCATGTTCGTCATCGTGGCGCGCTCGTCCACGCTGAGCGCCTCGACGGCCGGCCCCGCGTACTCGATGATCTGGCCGATCGCGTGCCCGTCGCGGATGTAGGGATGGCGCAGGATCTCGAGCATGTAGTCCTTGGCCGTCACGTTGGGCGCGGGCTCGCCCGAGATCACTACCTTGAACGAGTCGGGAACCCGCGCCCGCACGTCCTTGGTGATCCACGAGTTGAAGATCGCCGTCGTGCCGACGCCGAACGCCAGGGCGCCGATCGCGCCCGCGTGGGGCGTGTGCGAGTCGGAGCCGATGATGAGCATTCCCGGCTCGGCGTACTCCTCGAGGATCTTGGAGTGGCAGATCGCCTCGGAGCCCTGCCGGTGCCCCATCTGCTCGCCGTACAGCCTGATGCCCTGCTTCTCGGCGAAGGTGCGCTGCTTGACCTCCAGCTGCTTGGCGACGTCGAGGAGCCCCTCCTCGATGCGCTCCTGGGTCATCGCCTTGTCCAGGAAGGTCAGGTGGTCACGGAAGAAGAGGATGGAGTCCGGATCGACGACCTCGCTGTCCTCGCCCACCTTGTCCTCGAAGAAGATCGCGGACATGGGCGTGACGTACTCGTGCGAGAACCGGATGTCGGTGCGGAAGAACCCCGCCTCGCCGCGCTCGACCCACGGGACGCCCGTGAGGCCCTTCGACGCGTCGACCACGAGGTGACGCGCGAAGACCTTCTCGGCCACGGTCATGGGGCGGGACGGTGCGGACGGTCCCCCGGCCCTCAGGCTCGCCGGCACGGGCAGCTCGGCCTTGCCCTGGAGACGCGCCACGTTGAACTCGAACAGCCCGCCGTACTCGATGATCTGCCGGGTGATGTCGTCGCGTCCCGCCGTGAACTCCGAGAGGGCGATCTCCTCTCCCGCGCGGATCCGCTCGACCATCGAGAAGTCGGTCGTGGTGAGGATGCCCAGGTTCTGGCAGTTCTCCTCGTAGATGCGCTCGATGCTCTCGGCGATGACGACGCGGATGCCCGCCATGAGCTCCGCGTAGGGGCTCTGCTCGCGCGAGCTGCCCTTGCCGCGGCGCTTGCCCGCGACCGAGCACACGAACCCACCCGCCTTCACGGACCCCCGCGCGACGGGGAACTCGGTCGCGCCGCTCGCGCGGTCGGTCGTGCGCAGGCCCAGGTAGGGAAACTCCCCGAGCGTCTCGTCGAAGAAGTAGCAGATGTAGGCCGGCGTGATCTCGTCGGTGGAGATCTGGTCGCGCAGGCGCGCCCGGAGCTCGCCCGTGAGCTCGAGGTCGCGTCCGTCGAAGAGCTGGGCGCGCACGAGCGCGGCGTCGTCGAGCAGGAGGAGGACTCGGCCCGGCAGACGGAGCGTCGCCGGCCGCCGTTCGATGGGCTGCTCGAGGAGAGACTGGATCATGACCGCTCGTCCGTTCGTGAGACTGAGACACTGAGACATGGTCGCCCGGGAGGCGGGCAAGCCCGTCACGCTCGCGCCCGACGCCCGCCCCGCGCAAGCCCCGGGGCGATGGGCGGTCGTACACCTCGAGGGAGTGGGCGTGTCGGGAGGACGCGCGCCCGCTCAGCGCGCCACGGGGCTCACCGCCCCTTCGTCCAGATCAGGACGGTCCCGCACGGACTGTCCGATCCCACCGCGAACGCAGGCAGGCCCGCAGCGCTCGTGTAGACCTCGATGGCGGCCACGTCGCGCGGGCTCACCATCTCGGTCCACGTGCCGGCGTTCTGCTCCTGGACGAGCCCGTTCCCGCCGTGCCGGATGATGTCGCCGTCCACGTAGACGCTCGGATAGCACGTCCTGGACGTGCCCGCGGCGACCGATCCACAGCCGGCTCCGCCTCCGCCGCAGAGGTATTGGCTGTCCGCGCCGCGTACCGTGACGTCCCACCGAGGGACCGCCCCGGTCGAGCCCACGCGCCGCACCTGCACGCCGGGAATCCCGTAGAACGCGTCCGTGATGCGGTTGACGGTCCTCCGCTCGATCTCCTTCGGGGTGACGAAGTGGCCGAACCCCTGCTTCTCGCGCTCGTAGAAGCCCACCTTCGTGAGCTCCCGGTCCAGCGCCTTCGCCGTCACCGTCAGGCCCTCGAGCGCGACAGGCGCGGGCGCGAGGCTCACCGTCGCGGACACGTCCTGCGACGAGTCCGCCAGGAAGACCCTGCTCGTGAAGGTCCCGTAGCCGAGCGCGCCGACCTTCACCGCGTACGCGCCCAGGTCGGGGATCTTCAGCCGGAAGCGACCGTTCGCGGCGCTCGTGGTCCTGGCGATCGTGTCTCCCGTCGCCTGCACGAGGAGCACGTCGGCGCCCTTCACGGGGTGCTTCGAGGCCCGGTCGACGACGATGCCGCTGAGATCCTGGGCGCGGATGGGGGCGGACGCGAGCAGGAGCAGCAGCACGGACAGTCCGAGCGTCACGCCGGCGCCGTTCTTCCATGAATGGGTTCCCATCGCTCGTCTCCCGCGGATCCGCCGGGAGGGTTCCGCGGCCGGTGGACGCCGGACGGAGCCGGACCCGCTGCCTCATCATACGTCGGGGGCTCGCGATTGCTACAGCGCCGTCGGGGGATGGCGCGGGGGAGCGGGGGGGATGGTGGTGGGGTCGGGCGTCGCGCGTTCGGGGAGCGCCGACCTCACGCGTGACGTGGCGCCGACCTCACTCCTCGCGCAACGTCTCCACCGGATCCACGCGCGTCGCCCTCCGCGCAGGGAACCAGCACGCCGCGGCCGCGACGAGCGCCAGGACCGCGGCGCCGCCGTAGTACGATGCGGGGTCGAGCGGTCCCACGCCGAACATCTGGCTCCGCAGCGCGCGCGACAGCACGTACGCCCCTGCGAGCCCGAAGGCCGTCCCCACCCCCACGATGACGGCGCCGTACCGGAAGACGAGGCGCGCGATCCGCGGGGCCTCCGCGCCGAGCGCGATCCGGATGCCGATCTCCCGGCGCCGCCCCGCGACGATGAACGCGATGATGCCCTAGAGGCCCACGGCCGCGAGGAGCGAGGCGAGTCCGGCGAGCAGGAGGAGCAGGTGGCCGAGCGTGACCTGATCAGCGTGGTACATGGCGATCGTGTCGGACGCGCGCGCCGGCTCGGGAACGGGCAGGTCCGGCAGCGCCCCCTCGATCGCGCTCCGGATCCGGTGCAGCATGGGAGGATCGAGCCTGTGCGCGCGGACCACGACGGTGAAGTCCAACGGGGAGGCGAAATCCGACCCCGCGCCGTAGGAGATGAAGACGTCGTCGGGCGACGGCCGGTCCGGCCGGGCCACGCTCGCGATGTCGGGGATGACGCCGACGATCCGCACGGGCTCCTTCGTCCTGCCGTCGCTCACGACGACGCTGCGTCCCACCACGTCGGCGTTCCTGGAGAGCCTGCGGGCGAGCGACTCCGTGATCACCGCGCTCGCCGGGGTGGAGGCTCCCTGGCTCCAGTCGCCCTCGTCGAGGACCCGTCCCCGCAGCGCCGCCACGTGGAAGACCTGGAACCAGCCCGGCGTGACGGGGACGACGGCCGTCGGCACACCGGGTCTCGTCGGGTCGTCCGGTCGAGTGATCTGGACCGACCGTACGATCCCCATCGTGAACTCGCCCAGACCCGCGCTCTGCACGCCGGGCACGGCCTGCACCGCGGACACCACGCTGTGATACGTGGCGTCCGCCTGGGCGGGCAGCCGGCGCGCAAACACGTTCACGTAGGCCACGTCATGCATGTCGAGGCCGGTGTCCGCCGTGTAGAGGTTCTGCAGGGTGCGGACCAGGAGGAGCGCCCCCACCACCAGCGTGAGGGTGAGGGCGAGCTGCCCGGCCGAGAGCGCCGCGCGGAGCGCCGCCAGGCGCCCGGTGTGCCCGCTTCCGGCCCGCCGGAGGCTGCCGGCCAGGTCGAAGCGGCCCGCGAGCGCGGCGGGCACCGTGCCGAAGAGGAGTGCCGTGCCGACGGCGGCCAGGCCCGCGAAGAGCGCGAGCCGCACGTCGGGGACGAGTCCGTGGAACGCGGGCAGGGCGAAGAAGGACCTTCCCCCGGGAGTCCCTTCGAGGGGCAGCGAGAGGAGCCATCCCAGACCCAGCCCCGCGCCTGCGCCCAGGAATCCGAGAACGAGGCTGTGGACGAGGTGCTCGCAGCCGATCCGGGCCGTCGACGCGCCCAGCGCCCTTCGGGTCGCCACGGAGCCACGGCGTGCCACGTTCCTGAAGAGGAGGAGGTTGGCCGCATTGGCGCACGCGATCAGCAGGACGAGCAGCGCGGCGCCTGCGAACAGCCGCAGCGACCTGTCGACCGTGGGCCGCGCCGTCGGACTCACGCCGAGCCTCGGGTAGAGCCTGGGCTCCAGCCTCGCGAGATACGCCCCGCTCCCGTTGTCAGCGTTCGAGCGCACGATCTCGCGGAAGACGGTTCGGATCTGCGCACCCGCGGCCGCGAAGCTCACTCCGGCCCGCGGGCGCACGAGGAGTTCGCCCATGGCGTTGGCGCCGCTCCGCAGTTGGTCGAGACCGAAGCCGATCAGAGTCATCGCGCCGAGGGGCATCCACATGTCCGCGGGCCGAGCCTCTTCGACGCCCCGGAAGCCGTCAGCGGCCACGCCGACGATCGCGACCGGCCGATCCTCCACCCGGATCGTCCGGCCGACCGCCTTCGCGGCGGAGCCGAACATCTGGTCGGCCAGCCGCTCACTGATTACCGCTCTCAGAGGGTCGGCGCCGAGCTCGGTCTCCCGCGCCGTCAGGAGCCGGCCCGCCGCCGGACGCACTCCGAGCATCCGGAAGAAGTCGCCGTACGTGAAATCCCCTTCGACCTGGATGGGGCGCGCGTCTCCCACGGAGACCTTGAACGGATTCGACCCGTAGGCCGCGATCCCGTCCAGCAGCGTCGCCCCCCTCGCCAAGGCGTCGAACTCCGGCGCGGAGATCGTCGTGCCGATCGTCCACGGCACGTACGGGTCGTGGAACTCCAGGTACGCGACTCGGGC
>JBJKSF010000190.1:0-20674 GCA_046704285.1 Longimicrobiales bacterium
GGCGGCGGACGCAAGCGTCGGGGCGGGCTCCGGTCCTCCAAGAAGAACGGGGAGGTGGGGCCCCGCGCGGGCCCGCACCTCCCCGCGGAAACGGCCCCGGCCTTGGGCGACCGGCCGATCAGGCCGCTTCGCTCGAGCGCCTGCGACGCAGCCAGGTCACCCCGAAGAGCCCGACGAGGCCCGTGAGGAGGAGGACGTACGTCTCCGGCTCGGGCGTGACGGTCGTGTGGACCAGGAACTCCTGGGCGGATCCCGCACTGGAAGCGTTCGTGGGGGTGAGGATCCACCAGTTGTTGAAGTCGAGGCTCGTGAACGGGATCGCCTCGGCCGCCGAAGCCATCTGGCTGGCCTGCGTCCAGTTCGTGACGTAGGGGGCGGGGCTCGAGGAGGTCCCCGGGAACACGCTGGGCTGGGTCAGGTTCCAGATCGCCGCGGCCAGCCCGGAATAGAACCCTCTCTGATTCCCGAACGTGTGGGTGCCGCCGTACGTCAGGTTGTCGTAGTACGAGGGGTTGCTCGTGTAGGCGGAGAACAGCGACGAGAGGAACGCCGCACCCTCGTACTGGTCCAGCCCCGCCGCTCCCAGCCGGGTGTTCGAGAGGAGGCTGGAGTTCCCGATCGCGGCGCCCAGGTTCGTCACGTTGGCGGTCCAGGTCTCGCCGCTCGACACCTCGTGTGCGTAGTCGACGCAGTACAGCGTGATCTCGGGGCTCCCCGGATAGGACGTCAGCGTTCCCGTGTAGGGAGGCGTGTAGACGTTGCCCCAGGTCGCGACCCACGTCCCACCGCCGAAGAGGACGTTCTCCGTGGGGTCCAGCGGCCCGTTGGTGAGCTGCTGGGCGGCCAGAGATGCCGGCACCAGGAGCAGGGCTGCAGCCAGAAGTGCTTGTGCGGGTCGCCTCATCTTCGTTCCCTGTCGATCCGGGGGTGCGCTCCAGAGCGCGTGATACACCGCTGCATGCCTGCTGCAAGTGACGTACCTCGGGTGCCGCAGGGCACGCGCACCGTTGCTGTTGTGTACGTAAATGTCAATATCACAACAGGTTACGTGCGTGCGGCGGCGACGCGGGCTGGGCGCATCACGGGCAGGTGGGGCCGCTCTCGTCCCACAAGGTGTGGTATCCGTCCTACAAGGGCAGTGTCCGTGCCCACGGGCCGCGCCGAGCGGGATCCTGGACGCTAGGAACCTCGCCGCGGCGGCGGTATGTTCTTCCCAGCCCTCCGTTCTCGCTTGGGTGCCCCCAACTCCGGTCTCTTCATGGACATCCGCCAGCCCACGCACGCCCCGGCCGCCGCACGCGTCCCGAGGGCCAGGAGCGCGCGTCGCGTCGCCTCGTGGGCGTCGCTTTCGACCGTCCTCGCGCTGCTCTCCTGCCAGAACGCCACGAACGTCAACCCGCTCCAGATCAAGGCGAACGCGGTGGTGTACGGCGTCGCGTTCGTCGACGAGAACGGCAATCAGGTGTACGACACCGGGGACCTTCCGCTGAAGAACGCGACGGTGGTCCTCGAGGCGAGCGCCGGAGGCTCGGCGATCCAGACGGCGACGACCGACACCCTGGGCGCGTACAGGATGACCGACGTCCCGGCGGGCTCGTACGAGCTGACGGTCTCGCGCGCGGTTCTGGGTGACTCCCTGAGCGCGATCGGCGACTCCCTCAAGAGCGTGAGCCTGCAGCGGGGCGACACGACGCGCGTGGACTACGGCGTCTCGTTCCCCGTGCTCTCGGTCGCCCAGGTGCGCGCGCTCCCGGCCGGCAAGCTGGTGTTCACCACCGGCATCGCCCTGAACCCGAACCTCTCGTACGGAGACGCGCGCCTCCACATCCAGAGCGACAGCACGTACCTGAGGGCCATCAACGTCGCGCGGGGAACGGTGCTGACCGGCGATTCCGTCCGCCTCAGGGGTCGTACGGCGAGCGACAACGGCGAGCCGGTCCTCGACTCCGTCACGCCCTACGTGCTCGTGAGCGCCGCGCGCATCCCGACGCCCGTCGACGTCGGGACGGGCGAGGCGGCCACGGCCGACGGCGGGCGTCTCGACGCGGCGCTGGTGAGCGTGCGGAACGCGGAGATCCTGGACACCGCGACGGTGAACGGCGACTTCCGGTTCCACATCGACGACGGCAGCGGGACGCTGGAGGTCGTCGTGCCTTCGTTCCTCCAGGTCAGCACGTCCGGCATCATGCCGGACTCCATCCTGCGCGTCAGCCAGGCGGTGGGACTGCTCGTGCCCAGCAAGGACGCGAGCGGCCACGTCTCGTGGAATCTGTACCCGCGCGCCGGCTCCGACCTGACCTTCCAGGTCAAGCAGATCGACGTCGGCGTGGGCATGGCCGCGGTCCCGACCCGCGTGACGTACGGCGACACGGTCCACATCACCGTGCTGGCCTCGAACGCGTCCACGAGCGGCTACGTGAGCGCGCTGGGGGTGCAGATCGCCGACACGCTCCCGGTGGGCCTGGGCTTCGTGAGTGCCTCGGCGACCCGGGGCAGCTACGACCAGGCCACGCACCTGTGGAGCATCGACACGTTGAAGACGGGCGCGACCGACAGCCTCCGACTCACCGTCAGGGTCACGACTTCGATTCCGAGCGTGCTCACCGACCGGGCGTACTTCACCGGTATCCCGAACGAGTACGACGGGAACAGCTCGAACAACGCCGCGGGGGCGAGCGTCACGGTCTACGCCACGAAGACTGCGGACGTCGGTGTGGTCCTGAACGCCAGCTCCACGAGCCTCGTTCCGGGCGATACCGTCGACCTCGACCTCGATGCGACGAACACGGGGCCGTTCCCGGCAACCGGGGTCCAGATCTTCGACTCCATTCCGGCGGGGCTCACGTTCCTGGCCGCGACGCCCACCCGCGGGACCTACAACCCCGCCACGGGCCTTTGGACCCTCGACACACTCGCCCTGAACGGGACGGAGGTGCTGTCGCTGAGGGCGATCGTGAACTCCACGGCTTCGGCCCTCACGGTGGTGGACAGCGCCTATTCGACCGGCAGTCAGAGCGAGGTGGACCCGAACCTGGCCAACGACACCGCGGCCGTGAGCCTCTCGATCAGCCCCGCGCCGGCTCCCGCTCCCGTAGCCGGGCCCGTGGCGTACGCGCCCGGCGGCGCGGGCCCCTCCTACGCTCCGATCGAGAGTCCGACGCTCAGGATCCTGCCACGCGTGAACGGAAGCACCACCTTGCCGAAGTCGGGGTTCACGGTGACGGGGATGGTGACGGTGCCGCCGGAGCGCTGGAGGGGCTTCGAGGGGTCCACGAGCAGGAGCGCGCTGTCCACGATACCGGAGCGGTCCTCGACGAGGTTGAACCCCTCGACCGTGAGGTAGAGCGTCCGCCCACGCAGATCGAGCAGGCCGAGGCGCAGGCCGGCGTTCAGCGTGGAGCTGGAGGGGCCGCGGCAGCTGTTGCGGGCCGCGAACTCACCCACCTGGGCGGTCAGGCACGGCCAGGCGCCGGCGAGGCTCCCCAGCTCGGTGCGCGAGGGCACGAACGCCACGTCGTTGAGCGCGGAGCCGTCTCCGTTCGCGTCCACGCCCGCGCGGTAGCCGGGCGTGAACGGCAGTCCCGAGTGGTACGTGTAGGTCGCGGAGAGATCCACGCCGCGGCCCACGTCGAAGTGATACCTGAGCCCCGCGACCAGGCGGTTGGGCACGTCGAAGTCCGAGGTGCCGTCCGCCCACGGGGCGGCTCCCGCCGGACGGGGCACGTTCGGGTCGAGGGTGGCACCGGGCAGGCCCGACGCGGCGCCGATCCAGTTGTCCCTGGTCCGCGAGTTCGTGTAGGAGACGAAGGCGTTGGTCCCGCCCCGGGCATACTCCAGCCCCACGGACACCCCTTTGTAGGTCGACCACCCGTCCGGGTTGATGGCCCAGACGGCGTCGAAGCCCGGGAAGCGGGTATTGCTGCCCGGGGTCGCCACCACGACCGAGCCGATCTTCTGGAGGCTTCCGTACACGGCACGGCCGTACGCGTCGGTCGCGACCGGATAGGCCGGGAGGTTGAGGTCGCTGCGGCGCGCGAGGAAGTCCGTGCGGCGGTACGCCGCCGAGACGTGGACGCTGAAGCCCTCGCCCAGGTCGTGGACGATGCTCCCCCGGAGCTCCTCCGTCCTCGGCGCCCGGATGTCGGGTGAGAGGATCGTGAGGATCGTGGCGCTCTGCGTGCCGGCGGGCCCGTTCGAGGCGGCGGGCCAGGAGATCCCGCTGCCCACGTAGCGCTGCACCGTCGCGGCTCCGTCCTGGGCCATCACCTCGTGGAGCAGGCCGGGGTCCAACGTCCCGTTCGCCACGGATGCGGAGGCGGACACGATCGTGCGGCCGTCGTTCCGCACGTCCCACCGGGCCGAGAGGAGCCCGCCCGGCTGCGTGAAGCCCTTCGGGTACTTGTTGTTCCGGATGCCGGTCGCGGTCAGCCACTGGGTGTCCAGGCTGGCTCCCGACTTCGGCATGACCTCCCGGTCCACGCGTCCGCCGAGCGTGACCGTCAGCCCCGGCGAGGCGTCCCAGACGTACTGGGCGAAGCCCCCCAGCAGCCCCGTCGAGAAAGTCGACGCCGTGGAGCTGCCGTTCGTGTAGACGCCGTCGCCCGCCAGGAGGCCGGCGCCGTCCGAGAAGAAGAGGTTCTCTCCGCCGGCGAAGGTCTGGTCGTAGCTGTGACGGGTGCCACGGAGGTCCACGCCGACCTTGAGCAGCCCCGGCCCGTACGCGAAGTCGAGGGCGGGCGACAGGTACAGGTCGACGCGCGAGACCTTGGCGTAGGAGCCCGCGGCCTGGCCCAGGGAGACGCCCGGCCCCACGAGCATGGCGGCCGGCACGCCGCCCGCCGTGCCGTACGTCCGGTCGCTCACCGATACGCCGCCCAGGAGCTCCAGGGCGAGCGAGTTGCTGGACTGGGACAGGAGCCCCAGCGCGGTGGAGAGATCCGTGGCCTTCTCCGGCAGCCCGATCCCGTAGCCGATGCTGCCGGGCGCGTCGCCCTGGTAGGTCCGGTTCAGATGGCCCGCCGCGACGCGCAACGTCAACCGGCTGGTCCCGGTCCAGCGATCGAGCCGCGCGAGGCCCGAGGCGCGCGTGATCCTCTCGACGGACGTTCCGGTCAGGCTCTTCAGGATCGAGGGATCGACGCCCTGCAGCGACGGCGCCAGTCCGGCCGGCACGCGCGCCTGGCTCGGGCTCTCCTGCTGCAGCACGTCCCCGGCGACGAACAGCTGCGTCGTATCGGGCACCAGGGTGAACCCGACGTTGCCCCTCGCACGGTACGACGTGAGGCTGGACGGCTTGGTGAGGTCGAGCGTGCTCGTGGACCACAAGGGCGCGCCGCTCCACGAGCCCGCCAGGCCGCTGGATGCCCGGGCCCCGCCGCTCCTCGTGTCCGCCGCCAGCGTCGCTCCGGCCGATCCGAGCCAATCCACGTCGCCGGGGCTCAGGAGCACGGACGCCCGCGAGAGGAAGTAGGCCGGGAAGGCTGGGCTCTGGACGTCCTCGCCCCGTAGGTAGGGTTGGCGGGCGGGAAAGAAGGGCACTCCGTCGACCACCATGGCCGACATCATGCCGGGAAGGCCCAGGGCGCCCAGAGAGGGATCGAGGGCGGAGGAGAAGCGTGACAGGGAGCTCCAGCCGCCCAGGAGGCTCCGCTCGCTGCTCAGGTCCTGCCGGGACACGAGGGGACCGGTACCGCTCCACCGGCTGAGCGACGTGCCCGGCGCCGCTACGGTATCGATCCGGGTCACCGGCGGCAGCGCCGCGTTGAGGGTGACGTCGACCGTGCCGGCTCTCCCCTCGGCCACGCGGACGGTCGGAACGAAGACCGGGCTGAACCCGAAGGCCTCCACCCGCATCGCGTACGAACCGGGAACGAGGAACTCGAGCGCGTAGACGCCCGAGAGACTGGTGGTCGTCTCACGGGTGACGCCCGTCACGGGGGAACGAAGGGTCACTACCGCGTTGGGAACGCCTGCCCCGCTCGCGTCGGTGACCCGTCCCGTCAGCTTGCCGGAGATGACCGTCTGAGCGAGCGAGGGAGAGGCCGCGAGGAGCGTCGCGAGGAGGAGGGCGGGGACCGAGAGTCTCATGCGATCCCTCGTGAAGGGCGCGAAGGGACGGAAACGTCCTCGAAACATAGATGGCACCTCTTCGTGCGCCAGACCTCGTCCGAGGCCCCCCGCTCCGCGGTGCGGAGGGCGGAGACCGGCTCCGGAGGGGCGGTAAACAAATGTAGCGGAGGAGCGATTAGGGTCACATATTGGGATGGTAGGTACGATTCGATCATGGCCCCCCCAGCCCCTACAGGACCACCGTGGAAGACCTCGGAGAACGGCTCGACGTCCTCCTCAGGGAGTACGAGAGCCGCAAGCAGGACGAGACCCAGCGCCAGGTGCAGCGCGCCCTCCGACTCGAACAGGCACGCAAGGTGGGTGTGGAGAACCTGCGCAAGTTCGTGACCCAGGCGGCACGCGACGCCACCGAGCACCTCGAGTTGGCGGGTCACCGCGTCGTCTATCATGAGTTCCTCGAGACGTACCCGCCCAGCGTACGCATCCACCTGTGGCCCAGGCGGAGCCCCATGGAAGAGGGAGAGGCCCGGCGCACGACCCTCGAGCTGGTCTGGGGCGAGCCGACGCCCGACGCGCTGTGCGTCACGCGGTGGTCCGAGGGCCTGCACCGCATGCAGCAGCTGGGCTCGGCGCCCGCGAACGCGCTCGACGAGCTGTGGGTGAAGGAGCAGCTCCTCGAGTTCGTGCGCGAGGCGCTCGAGGGATCCTGAAGCCCGGCGAGCGGTGATGGAAGCCGATCTCCTGGACGTCTTCGAGCCGTGGACCGCCCCGCCCGGGCCCACGGCTCGCTCTCCCGTGCCGGACGCGCCGGCCGCCCTGCCGGTCGTGGTGGACGTGCCGACCGCGAGGGAATTCCTGCGCACCGAGGGGATTCCCGAGATCACGCTCGCGGCGAGCTTCGTGAAGTCCGTCGACCACCGGTTGGTCATCCAGGACATGCTCGACCTCGACCACCCCGCGCTGCGGATCCTCTTCTGGCCGCGCCCCGGGCTGATGGCACCGAGCCACGAGCGGAGGAAGGCGACGCTGGAGTTCACGGTGCTGAACGACGAGCCCTGCGAGATCGCGGCCCGGCTGTGGTCGGGCGACCCCGATGCCTCGGCGTCCACCTCCCTGGGGCGCATCCCCATCGAGATCCTCGACCTCGGCTGGGTGCGGGAGCGGGTCCTGGACCTGGTCGCGGCCGCGCTCGGCGAACAGTGACTCCGCCGGGGCACCCCCGGCGACCTCACGCGAGACGGGCCGCGACGTCCATCGTCGCGGCCCGTCTTCGGTAGCGAGCGTCCCGGCGCGAGCGCCGGAGCGTCAGATCTCCGCGAGCTCCCTCCGCCGGCGCATCCTGCGAACGCCGCCCAGACCGAGCAGTCCCGTGCCCAGCAGCACCAGCGAGGCGGGCTCGGGCACCGTGCTCGTCGGGCCGCACTCGGTGTTGACCGCGTCGGCGCCGCCCACGACGTTGCCCGAGGCCCGGCTGTCCGGTTTGATGGAGCAGCCGCTGGGCCCGGCGCCCTGGATGAAGCTGCGATATCCCAGCTCGCCGCTCGGGCCGAACGCCGCCGAGGTGATGGCCTGGTTCGACATGAACGTGACGGTGAACGCCCCTCCGGGCGCGAGGGCGTCATTGATCCCGTGCGTCGTGGACGAGCACACCGTGAAGCCGGACGGCCCCACGCCGCCGCCGGTGAGGCCGTTGCAGTCGGTCGTCCAGCCGGTCAGCGGGTCCAGCGCGAGGTCGGTGAACGTGAAGGTCGGGCTGCTCGAGATGTCGTAGAGCCCACCGGCCGTCATCATGCCGGTCGGGCTCCCGGTGCTCGACAGGTAGTGCACGGTCAGCGCGTAGCTGCCCGACCCCTGGTCCACCAGGTTGAAGTCCATGCATATGGACAGGAGGTTGGCCGTGCAGAACGAGGTGTCGAAGCCCTGGGCTCGCGCCTGGGAGGGCGCGAGAGCCGCCGCCAGGCCGAGCAAGGTGAGGAGTCCGGCGAATCGCTTACGCATGGTCGACGCTCCTGGATAGATGCCGCAGGGCCATGACGGCCGCTACGACATAGGCGACTCCGAACCCCGGTCCCATGACCGTGGTTCGGAAGATGGCCTTCTTCAGGGTCAAGGCCGCGGCCCCCGTGGTCGCCCGCAGGGCCAGCGGGACGTCCAGCAGGAACAGTAGATACGCCGCCAGCACGGCGAGCCCCAGAACCAGCAGCACGATCGACATCGTGACGACGCCCCAGCGCACGCCCCGCGCGAGGAAGGAACCCAGCAGCGCCGCGAGGCCGATGGTCGGCAGCGGCAGAGCGCCCATGCTCACCGCCACCGTCCCGAACTCCCACTCCGGGGAGTTGAAGGCCAGGGGGTACCAATGGAGCCCGGCGTCGAACAAGCCGACGACCGCCAGCAACAGCCCGAACCAGCCGATGTACTTCCATGCGGCTGGCACGGAAGGGGCGGCCGGCAGGGCGTGACGGGAACTCTCTTCCCGCACGAGGATCTTCCTGGCTGGTGTCGCCATCGGGCTCCAGGGGGGCTCCAGGTACCGTGCTTCCGTGCTCACGCACGTCTACGCCGTGACAGGAACTGCAGGATTCACGCCACGGCATGGCATGGCCCGGGAAGCGGCTTGGCGAGGCCCGGGCTGTGGCTCCCATCCAACACGTGTGGACCTGCGACCACAAGCGGCGGGAACCTCGGGAGGGCTACTGCCGGGGCGTCTCCTTCAGAAGCGCGGCGGCCGCCGCGGCCTCGAGCGGCGCCCAGAAGAAATTGCCCTGGGCCAGGCGCGACCCTGCGGCCCGTGACGTCTGGAGCTCCTGCTCCGTCTCCACGGCCTCGGCCACCGCGTGCATGCCGAGGCATTGAGCGAGCCGAGCCACCCTCTCGATGCCGATTCGTCCCTCGCGCTGTTGGCCTCCGGCGCTCGCCTGGGGGGCCTTGAGGCTGTCGACGGGCGTGTCCGAGAGGTAGCTCCAGGGCGACGAGGAGCCCTGGCCGAAATCATCGATCGACACGCGGATTCCGAGCTGGCGAAGGCGCTGGAAGGTGACCAACGTGAGGGCGGGATCGGCGGCGAGCGTGCTCTCCTTCAGCTCGAAGCGCAGCCTGTGCGGCGGGACCCCGTGCTTCCGGAGCGCCTTCTCCACGTCGTCGACGAGGTCGGGGCGGAGGAACTCGGCGGTCGACAGGTTGATGGAGATCTCGACCGACTTCGAAGCGGGGTACTCGTCGCGCCACTCCCGGATCTGGCGGCACACCTCCCCCAGGACCCAGTTGCCGATCGCCTTGACGAATCCGCGCTCCTCGGCCACGGGGATGAAGTCGGACGACGGGATGAGCCCTCGCTGGGGATGCTTCCAGCGCACGAGCGCCTCGAAGCTTCGCACGCGGCCCGTCTCGGCTTCGACGACGGGCTGGTAGTATACGACGAACTGCTGCTCGGCGACGGCGCGCCGAAGCTCCGCGTCGAGACGCAACGTCCGCATCACCTGCGCCTGCATCGCGCGGTCGTAGATCTGGTACTTGCCGCGGCCTCGATTCTTGGCCTCGTACATCGCATAATCGGCCTGCCGGAGGAGCTCCTCCGGAAGCGCGGCATTGGGGGTGGCGAGGGCGATGCCGATGCTGCAGGAGACCGGGATCTCGCGCGCCTGGACCGGGAAGGGACGGCCGACGCGGTCCAGGATCCGGTCGGCGATGAACATGGCGTCTTCGACGGCGTCGATCTGCCCCAGGAGGATGATGAACTCGTCGCCGCCGATCCGGGCGACGGTATCCTCGTCGCGCACCGCCTCCAGGAGGCGCGCCGCCACTTCCTGCAGGAGATCGTCTCCGACGCCGTGCCCGTAGCGGTCGTTGACGTCCTTGAACCGATCGAGGTCCATGAACAGGACCGCGAAGAGGAACTCGTTGTGCCGCTTGTGGCGACTAAGGAGCTGATTCAGGCGATCCAGGAGCAGGGAGCGATTGGGAAGGTGGGTGAGAGGATCGTAGAATCCCTCGCGGGTGACGACGGCCGGGGCGGGACGTCCGGACAGGTCGTGGAACGACACGTAGGACTCTCGTGCTCTTCCCAGGACGCTCTCGCGAGGCGTCATCGACAGAGCGACCCAGACGTCGGATCCGGTCGCGCCGTGGATCGGCACGTCGATGTCGGCCACCGCTTCCCGGCTCGCGAGCGCGGCGCGAACCCTCTCGCGGTCCTCGGCTCGAGCGAGGAACGTATCCGCGACACGGCCCAGGACCTCGCCGTGGACGCCGCCGAGGAGCTCCAAGGCCGCCGGATTCGCGTCCAGCACGACCCCGTGGGCGTCCACCACGCACACGGCGTCGCGACAGAGGTCGAAGAGCGTCTGGTAGTGGCCCCTGGACTCCAACAGCGCGCCTTCGGCGAGGTCGCGATCCACCTCGACCTGACGCTGTGCCACCGCGTGGGCCACCGTTCGATAGACCAGCGCCGGCTGCAGCTGGCTGTCGAGCAGGTATCCCTGGGCTCCGGCGCTCACGGCGCTCCGCGCCCCGGCCCGCTCCTCGTCCCTCGCGACGACGACGACGGCCAGAGTGGGAGCGACGAACTGGAGGCGGTCCAGGGAAAGGCCCGTCGCGCCTGCGAGCATGCCCAGATCCAGCAGGAGCGCGTGCGCGCCCTGGTGGGCCTGGAGGGCCGAGAGCACTCCGGTCGGGGCGTCGACCTCCAGGATCTCCGCTCCCCGCTCCTCGAGAGGACGACGGATACGCTCCGCTCGAACGCGGTCCCGGTCCGCCAACAGCACCAGGGGTGTCTCGGACGGCGACGGGCGCGTCATACTTCGGCACCCGGCGGTCGCCTGCGAGGAATGTCCATCCGGAAGGCCGGTGGGGGGGGAGTGAACTCGAGGCGGGCACGCTACGCCGGTGCGGCGGGGAGCAAAGTACGTGCCACGTTCAATCGGGGCGGATTACGCTGTCGCACAAGGGCTTCGAGCGAGGAAAGACGGGATGTCCACACCTCCGACATGTAGGTCGCATCCCGCAGGTGTCGCGGTTCCGCGACAGGCTTCGCGGGTACCTGCGCGTTCCGGAGATCCGCCAGGTGGAGGCTCGAGCACGCGATGAAGAATGCTTGCCGGCAGGTGGTGGGTGGGGTGGTCGTCGAGTGCGCGATCGGCGACATCGCCGCCCAGAGCGACCTCGATGCCGTCGTGAACGCCGCCAACGCGGAGCTGCGCCCGGGCGGCGGCGTCGCGGGAGCGCTCCACCGTGCCGCGGGCCCGGGGCTCGAGGAGGAGGGCCGGCCGCTCGCGCCGATCACGCCCGGCCAGGCGGTGGTGACCGGCGGGCACCTCCTTTCGAACCGGTGGGTCATCCACTGCCTGGGTCCGGTGTACGGTCGCGACCGACCGGAGCGGGAGCTGCTCGCCTCGTGCTACCGCGAGGCGCTCCGGCTCGCCGAGGAACGGTCCATGCGCTCCGTCGGCTTTCCCGCGATCTCCACCGGCATCTTCGGCTACCCCATGGCGGAGGCCGCGCGCGTCGCCGTGGAGACCGTCGTGCGAACGGCATCTACGCTGCGCACCGTCCGCCTCGTCCGGTTCGTCCTCCACGACGAGCGCGCCCTGGACGCCCACGTCGCGGCGCTCCGGTCTCTCGGCGGAGGCGAGACCGGCTGAGCGCGCGGCCGCCCAGCGTCTTTGTGCGACCTTAACGCGTTCGACTCCACCTTTCCTGTCTCTCTGAGAGAAGTGTGTCCCGACCGGGAGAGACGAGGCCGAGATGGGGTCGGAATCCAGGACGGAGACGCCGCGGGGCAAGCGGCTCGCGGTCCTCGCGCTGGGGGCTCTGGGCGTCGTGTACGGGGACATCGGCACGAGCCCCCTGTACGCGCTGCGTCAGAGCTTCCACGAGAGCTTCCGGCTGACGGTCGTGCCGGAGAACGTGCTCGGCGTCCTGTCGCTGGTGTTCTGGGCGCTCGTCCTCGTCGTCTCCGTCAAGTACGTGGTCTTCGTCCTGAGGGCCGACAACCACGGCGAGGGGGGCGTGATCGCGCTGGCCGCCCTGGTGACGCGCATGGAGGAGGGGCGCGAGGGCAGCAAGCGCTTCCTTCTTCTCATGGGCCTGTTCGGCGCGGCGCTCCTGTACGGCGACGGGATGATCACGCCGGCCATCAGCGTGCTCTCCGCGGTGGAGGGCCTGAAGGTGGCCACGCCGGTGTTCCAGCCCTACGTCGTGCCGATCACGGTCGTGATCCTCGTGGGGCTGTTCCTGTTCCAGAGCCGGGGCACCGGGCGGGTGGGCAGGGCCTTCGGCCCCGTGATCCTGGTGTGGTTCTTCGTGATCGCGGCGCTGGGCGTCTACCAGATCGTGCGGGAGCCGGGCGTGCTGGAGGCCGTGAGCCCGCACCACGCCGTGCTCTACTTCGCGCGCAACGGACCGCGGAGCATGCTGGTGCTCGGAAGCGTGTTCCTGGTGGTCACCGGCGGGGAGACGCTCTACGCGGACCTGGGACACTTCGGCCGGCGCCCCATCCGCGCGACCTGGTTCACGATCGTGCTGCCCGCGCTCCTGCTCAACTACTTCGGGCAGGGCGCGCTGCTGATCCGCGATCCCTCGGCGGTCGCGAACCCCTTCTACCGGATGGGCCCGCACTGGGCGATCTACCCGATGGTGGCGATCGCGACGGCGGCGACCGTGATCGCGTCGCAGGCAGTGATCTCCGGCGCCTACTCCCTGACCAAGCAGGCGATCCAGCTCGGCTACAGCCCGCGGCTCCGGATCGAGCACACCTCCGAGCGGGAGATCGGCCAGATCTACGTCCCCGAGGTCAACTGGGTGCTGATGATCGCGTGCGTCGCCCTGGTGATCGGCTTCAAGACCTCGAGCAACCTGGCCGCCGCGTACGGCGTGGCGGTCACGACGAGCATGATCATCACCACGATCCTCTTCTTCCACCTGGCGCGGGACGGGTGGCACTGGAGGCTGCCGGTGGCGCTCGGCCTGTCGGGCCTCTTCCTGGTCGTCGACGTGTCGTTCTGGACGATGAACCTCGTGAAGATCCCGGCGGGCGGCTGGTTCCCGCTGGTGGTCGCGGGCACGGTCTACCTGCTCATGACCACCTGGAAGTCCGGACGCCGCCTCCTGGCCGCTCGCATGAAGGCGCGCGAGCTGCCCCTCACCGACTTCCTCGACAACGTCATGCACCATCCGCCGATCCGGGTGCCCGGAACCGCGGTCTTCATGTTCACCGACCCCCAGGGAACGCCGCGCGCGCTCCTGCACAACCTGAAGCACAACCGCGTGCTCCACGAGCAGGTCGTCGTCCTCTCCGTGCTCACCGAGAACGTGCCGCACGTTCCCGAGACCGACCGGGTGACGCTGGTCGCGCGCGGGAAGGGCTTCTACACCCTCATCCTCCAATACGGGTTCATGGACGACGTCGACGTGGGGCGGGAGCTGCGGAAGCTCGACGGCCGTGACGGGCTCGCCCTGAAGCCGATGGCCACCACGTACTTCCTCGGCCGCGAGAGCCTGGTGCCGAGCCCTGGCGGCCCGGGCATGGCGAGGTGGCGCGAGCGGCTCTTCGCCTTCATGAGCCAGAACGCGCGCTCGCCCACTTCCTACTTCGACCTGCCGCCCAACCAGGTAGTCGAGATCGGTGCGCGCATCGAGCTCTAGAGGGTAGGGGGGCCCGCATCCGTTGGCGCCCGATGGGGAAACCCGTAGCTTCCGCTCGATGCCTGCGACCGCCCTCGTCGTCGACGACGAACCGCACATCCGGCGGGCTCTCCGCCATGCCCTGGCCGACGAGTTCGATCATGTCTTCGAGGCCGCGACGGCCCAGGAGGCGGTCGACCAGGCGGCGGCGCGCCGGCCGGACCTGGTCATCCTCGACCTGGGCCTTCCGGACCGGCCGGGACAGTGGGTGTGCGCGGAGCTGCGCAAGTGGTCCACCGCGCCGATCATCGTGCTCTCGGCGCACCACGCGGAGTCGGAGAAGATCCGTCTCCTGGACGAGGGCGCGGACGATTACGTGACGAAGCCGTTCAGCCCGGCGGAGCTTCTTGCGCGGGTGCGCGCGCAGATGCGCCGGGCGCGTGCGGCCGAGACCCCGGGTGGCGACGAGGTCCGCGTGGGCGACCTCGTGATCGATCCTGGAGCGCGTACGGTGCGCCGCGGCGGCGAGGACGTGCACCTCACGCCGACGGAGTGGGACCTGCTGCGTGCCTTTCTGCGCAACGCGGGCAAGACGCTCACCCACCGACAGCTCTTCCGTGCCGTGTGGGCGACCTCGTCGGGCGATCCCCAGCAGTACCTGCGGGTCTACGTGGCGAACCTGAGGCGGAAGCTCGAGCCCGACGCCGTACGTCCCAGGCTCATCATCACGGAACCGGGGGTGGGCTACCGCCTCGACCTCGAGGGATGAGATGAGCTTCCGGGACTCGCGGCGCGCTCCGCTGCCCGGACTCGCCGTCTGGACTCTGGCCGCCGCGGGCGTCACGCTGCTCCTGTGGACGTTCCGGGGCGTCCTCACCCAGGCGCACATGACGCTCGCGTACCTCCTGGTGGTGCTGGGGGCGAGCGCGCGCGAGGGGCGCGTGGTCGGCATCGTCCTGGCGGTGCTCTGCTTCTTCCTCTTCAACTTCTTCCTGCTGCCGCCGTACTACACGCTCGCCATCCAGAACCCCCTCGACTGGTGGGTGTTGCTGGCCTTCCTCATCACCGGGATGGTGGCGGCGGAGCTCCTGCATCGCGCGCAGCGTGCCGTGGCCCTGGCCGAGGAGCGCGCGATCGAGATCCAGCGGCTGGCCGAGGAGGCGAAGCGCGTGGAGGCGCTCCGCGAGGCCGATCGCCTCAAGGATGCGCTCCTGGCCAGCGTGTCACACGACCTGCGCACGCCGCTGACGTCGATCCGGGCCACCGCGGCGGAGATCCGCGCGCAGGGCATCGAGGCCGCCGCCATCATCGAGGAAGAGGCCGAGCGCCTGAACCGCTTCGTCACCGACCTCCTCGATCTCTCGCGCATGCGTGGAGGCGCCCTGCCGGTCGAGCCCCGCATCAACGCGGCCGAGGACCTGATCGGAGCCGCGCTGCAGCAGGTCCGCGCGCTCCCGGGAGCGGAGCGCGTCGAGGTCGTGCTGCCGGACGGCGACGAGCTCCCGGTGGGGCGCTTCGACTTCGTGCAGGCGTTGCGGGCGCTGGTGAACCTTCTGGACAACGCGCTGCGACACTCGCCGCCGGAGATGCCCGTGGAGCTGGCGCTCGCCCGCGTGGGGTCGGAGCTCGTCTTCGACGTGCGCGACCGTGGCTCGGGTGTTCCCGAGGGGTACCGTGAGCGCATGTTCGAGCCCTTCCAGCAGGGCGGCGCGGCGAGTCGGGCGGGTGGGGCGGGCCTCGGCCTCGCGATCGCGCAGGGCGTGGCCCGGGCCCAGGGAGGAGACGTCAGGTACCGGCCGCGCGAAGGAGGGGGGAGTGTCTTCTCGCTCGTGCTCCCGGCCGCGGACCTGCCCGAGATGGAGTGAGCGCCGACGCCACCAGCTGCGCGACGGCCGAGAGATCCTTCACGAGCTCATCACGCCTCCGCCGCCGTCGTTTGTGCGCCGTTCACGGCGCTGCGGTTAGCCTCGTGCCATGGGTTCCACGCAGGTCGTATCATCCAGGGGCTCGGGCCGCGAGGACCGCGGCCTGACCTTCCTGGCCTGGTCCGTCTGGGCCGTGATCGGGCTCGGCGCCCTCTCGGTCGTCGTGCTGCTCTCCGTCATGCAGCGGGGGCAGGGGCCCCTCGTGGGGCCGTGGGTCGGCCAGGGCGCGGACGGACAGACGGTGTCGTGGGACTTCCGCGTCGGCGGGTCGGGGTCCCGGATCCGGGGCGACACACGCGAGGCCTTCCGCTACCGGCTCGTCGAGGGCTACCCGAATCGCATCGTGATCACGATGCCGGCGGGCGGCGACCACGCGGTGACGTACCGCGGGCTCGTAGAGATCGGCTCGAACGGCACGATGCGACTCGACCTCGGCCCGGCAGGCGGCCCGCCGCCCGGCCAGCTCGGCGCGGGCGCGATCGAGCTGCGGCGGCCTGCCTCCCGGTGACGGGGAGCGCGCAGCCTACGGGCCCGACGGGTCGCGCCGCTCGGACGCCGGCAGCGTGAAGCTGAACACGCTTCCCGGCCCCGGCCCGGAGTCGACCCAGATCGCCCCGCGGTGCGCGCGCACGATCTCGCGGGCGATCGCCAATCCGAGCCCTGTGCTCTCGGAGCCGTCGATGCGCCGCACCTTCACGAAGCGGTCGAAGATCCGGCTCTGCTCCTGGAGGGGGATGCCCGCGCCGTCGTCCGCGACCGAGATCTGGACGAAGCGCCCGACCTGATCCGCCGAGACGACCACGTGCCCGCCGGGCCCGGTGGCGTGGAGGGCGTTCGCGACGAGGTTCCCTATCGCGGTCCCGATGCGAGGCGGGTCCGCGCGCACGGGCGCGAGGTCCGGCGGGACCTCGGCCGTGAGCTCGACGCTCTGCCGCGCCGCGGCCTCGCGATATCCGGCGAGCGCGCGCTCGACCAGGTCCGGTACCGCCGCGGAGCGCACGGCGAGGCGCAGGCGCCCCGCCTCCATCCGGGACAGGTCGAGCAGCTCGTCCAGGAGCGTGCGCATGCGGGAGGCTTCCTCGCGGACGGCCTCCAGATGAGCCGGCGCGGCGTCCGTCGCGTGCTCCGGGGGGGGCCCTGCCGCGCCCAGGGCCTCGACGTGCGCCGCCAGGGACAGGAGCGGCGCGCGCAGCTCCTGCGAAGCCGCCGCCACGAACTCGCTCTTGAGCTGTCCGAGATCCTCGAGCTGTCGGGCCCGCAGCGCCTCCTCGGCCAGCCGGGCTCGCTCCAGCGAGGCGCCCATCTGGTCGGCGAAGGCCTCCAGGAAGTGGAGCTGCTGCGGGTCGGCGAAACGACCCGGCTCGCCCGGGCTGACGCCCACGGCCCCCACCGCTCCCCCCGCTCCCCGGAGCGGGAGGTAGAGCATGCGTGAAGCCGGGAGCGTGTCGGTTCCCGCTCCTGCGGGCGTCCCGTGCTGGAAGGTCCACTGCGCCACCGCGCGCTCCTGCTCGCTCGGGATGACGCAGTCGTCGTCCGTCCAGGGGTCCAGGCGTCCGTCGTCGTCGGGCAGCAGGACCGCGACGCGGGCGTCGAAGACCTCCGCGACGTGACGCACGGCCACCCGCACGATCTCCTGGCGGTCCACCGTGTCGACCAGGTCCCGGCTCATGGCCAGGAGCGCGGCGGTCCGGCGCTCCCTGCGCCGCGACAGCTCCGCCTGGTCGCGGGCCCGGGCCGTGAGGGTGCTGATGACGAGCCCCACCACCAACATGCCCGCGAACGCGATGGCGTATTGGGTGTCCGTGGCCCTGAACGTGTAGTAGGGCGGAACGCAGAAGAAGTCGAAGGCGGCCACGCCGATCACCGCCGCCGTCACGGACGGCCCCCGCCCGAACCGGAGCGCCGCCAGCACGGTGACGAGCAGGTACGTCATGATCAGGTTGCCCGGGTCGACGAAGGGTCGCACGCCGACGGACACGATCGTGGCCGCGGCGACGCCCGCGAGCGCCCACAGGTAGCCGGGGCCCCGCCGCCGAGCGGACTCCGGCCGCCCCGATGCCGCCGGCCGCGGCTCCCGGGGCTCGGGATCGCCCGTGATGACGTGCACGTCGATGTCGCCGCTCTCCCGGACGAGCTGGTCGACCTTCGAACCGAAGAGGACGTCGCGCCAGCGAGGGTGGGTGGGCTTCCCGACCACCAGCTTCGTGACGTTGTGCGCCCGCGCGTAGACGAGGATCTCGGCCGCGGTGTCCGACCCGGAGAGGCCGACGGCGCGCGCGCCGAGCCGCTCCGCGAGGCGCAGGGTCTCCCACGCGCGCCGGCGGTCCGACTCGGGCCAGCGTGCGGAGGCGGGAGTCTCGACGAACACGGCGATCCACTCGGCGCCCGCACGGTCGGCCATGCGCTTGGCGGCGCGCACGAGCCGCTCCGAGGAGGGAGCCGGGCCGACGCCGACGAGGATGCGCTCCGCGACGGGCCAGGTCTCCTCGACCGCGTGCGCGCGCCGGTACACCTGCATCTGCTGGTCGACCCGCTCGGCGGTCTCCCGCAGGGCGAGCTGCCGCAGCGCGATGAGGTTTCCGGGGCGGAAGAAGCTCCGGATCGCCCGCTCCGCCTGGTCGGCCACGTAGACCTTGCCTTCGGCCAGGCGCTTGAGGAGCTGCTCCGGGGGAAGGTCGATCAGATCGATCTCGTCCGCCTCGTCGAGGAGCGCGTCGGGCACCGTCTCGCGGACCCGCACGTGCGTGATGCGGGCGACCACGTCGTTCAGGCTCTCCAGGTGCTGGACGTTGAAGGCCGTGCACACGTCGATCCCCGCCGCGAGCAGCTCCTCCACGTCCTGCCAGCGCTTGGTGTGCCGCGAGCCCGGCGCGTTCGTGTGAGCGAGCTCGTCCACCAGGATCAGGGCGGGGTGGCGCGCGAGGGCCCCGTCCAGGTCCAGCTCGCTCAGCTCCACGCCGCGGTAGGATACCCGCCGCAGCGGGAGCGTCTCGAGTCCCCGCACGAGTTGCTCGGTCTCGGACCGCCCGTGGGTCTCTACCACGCCGCTCACGACGTCCACCCCCTCGCGGCGCCGCGCCTGCGCGTGCTCGAGCATGGCGTACGTCTTTCCCACGCCCGCGGTGGCCCCGAAGAATACCTTGAGGCGTCCGCGCCTGCGCTCGCCTTCCTCCTGCCGCAGATGGGCGAGGAGCGCGTCCGGGTCGGGACGGCGATCGGACATGGGGCCTCCGCCGCTCAGCCGGCCGGCCGCGGCCGCGCCGCAGCGAGGGAGTCGAGCGCGAGGTTCAGCTCGAGCACGTCCACGCGGGGCTCCCCGAGGACGCCGAGCTGCCGCCCCCGCGTGAAGCGATCGACGAGGGCTCGGACGCGGGACTGCGTCAGGCCGCGCGCGCGGGCCACCCTGGGAGCCTGGTAGAGCGCCGCGGCCGGCGAGATGTCCGGGTCGAGCCCGCTGGCGGACGAGGTCACGAGGTCGACCGGCACGGGGCCGGTGCTCTCCGGATCCGCCGCGCGCAGGACGCCCACCCTGGCGCGCACCGAGTCGATGAGGGCCGGGTTCGTCGGCGCCAGGTTCGACCCCGACGACGCGGCGGCGTTGTAGGGGAAGGGAGAGGTGGCCGAGGGTCTGCTCCAGAACCAGCCGGCGCCCTCGAACGGCTGGCCGATGAGCGCAGAGCCCACGGGGCGGCCGCCCCGCTCGATCACGCTGCCGTTCGCCTGCCGGGGCCACACGACCTGCGCCACGCCGGTGACGAGCAGCGGGTAGGCGACGCCCGTCAACGCGACGAAGAACGCGAGCAAGACCAGGGTCGCGCGCACCTGTTCACGCATGAGCGCCCTCCTCCGCCGCATCGTCGGGCCGGCTCATGCCAGCCTCAGCGCCACGAGCAGCATGTCGATCAGCTTGATACCCAGGAACGGCACGACCAGGCCCCCGAGGCCGTAGAGGAGCATGTTGTCGCGCAGGAGCCTGGCGGCGCCACGCGGCCGGTAACGGACGCCCCGGAGCGCCAGCGGGATCAGGAAGATGATGACGAGCGCGTTGAAGATGACGGCCGAGAGGATCGCGCTCTCGGGTGTGGCCAGGCGCATCACGTTGAGGGCGGCGAGGCGCGGATAGATGCCCACGAACGCGGCGGGGATGATCGCGAAGTACTTGGCCACGTCGTTCGCGATGCTGAACGTGGTGAGCGAGCCGCGTGTCATGAGGAGCTGCTTACCGATCTCCACGATCTCGATGAGCTTGGTGGGGTTCGAGTCCAGGTCGACGAGGTTGCTCGCCTCCTTGGCCGCCTGCGTGCCCGCGTTCATCGCCACCGCCACGTCGGCCTGGGCGAGCGCCGGTGCGTCGTTCGTGCCGTCGCCGGTCATCGCCACGAGTTGCCCGCCCGTCTGATACCTGCGGATCAGCTCGAGCTTCGTCTCCGGAGTGGCCTCGGCGAGGAAGTCGTCCACGCCCGCCTCCGCGGCGATGGCGGCCGCCGTCTGCGGGTTGTCGCCCGTGATCATCACGGTCTTGATGCCCATGGCGCGCAGCTCGGCGAAGCGCTCGCGGATGCCACCCTTGACGATGTCCTTCAGGTGGACGACGCCGAGCGCTCGGGCCGTGCCGTGCCGGCGCTCGGCGACCACCAGAGGCGTGCCGCCGGCGCTCGCGATCCTGCCGACGGCGGTCGCCAGCTCTCGCGGGATGGCCCCGCCGCCCTCCCGCACCCACGTGGAGATGGCATCCACCGCGCCCTTGCGCAGCTGGAAATCAGGGGCGTCCACGCCGCTCATGCGTGTGGAGGCCGAGAAGGGCACGAACTCGAGGTGATCCCCCGCGGGCGCGTCCGTGCCCGCGGCGTCCGGGCTTGCGCCGGCCGCGGGGGCGCGGCGGACCGCACGCGCGCGCAGCCCGTACTCCCTCTAGGCCAGCACTACGATCCTGCGCCCCTCGGGCGTTTCGTCCGAGAGCGACGAGAGCTGAGCCGCGTCGGCGAGCGCGGCCGGCCCGACGCCGGGGGCCGCCACGAACGCCGTCGCCTGACGGTTGCCCAAAGTGATCGTGCCTGTCT
>JBJKSF010000191.1:0-18517 GCA_046704285.1 Longimicrobiales bacterium
GCCCACGGGCGACTCACCGCTGCCTCCGGACTACGAGGGACTCCGCCGGACCGCCCTCGCCTGTACCCGTTGCAAGCTGGCCCAGGGACGCACCCACGTCGTCTTCTCCGACGGCTCACCCACGGCGCGCCTGGTCGTGGTGGGAGAGGCCCCCGGAGCGAACGAGGACGCCACGGGGCTCCCCTTCGTGGGCGCGGCGGGGAAGTTCCTGGATCTCCTGCTGGCGGCCGTCGACCTGTCCCGCAAGGACTCGGTCTACATCTGCAACGTCCTCAAGTGCCGCCCCCCGGGCAACCGCAATCCCCTGCCCGACGAGATCGAGGCCTGCTCTCCCTTTCTCAGGAGACAGTTGGAGCTCGTCTCGCCGAAAGCCCTGCTCGCCGTGGGCACGTTCGCGGGTCAGCTTCTCACCGGGGAAGGCCGGCCGCTGGGACGACTGCGGGGCGACGTGCACGCCTACCAGGGCATCCCGCTCGTCGTGACCTATCATCCCGCGGCCCTGCTGCGCAATCCCCACTGGACACGGGCCTTCTGGGACGACCTGCAGCTTCTCCGCCAGGTGATGGATTGATGGAAGCGTCCGCCAACCTCGCCGACAGCGTCTTCGACCGCACGCCGCCGTTCTCTCTGGAGGCCGAGACGGCCGTCCTGGGCGGCATGCTCATCGACCGCGAGGCCGTGACGCGGGCGATGGAGCATCTCGACGAGGGCATGTTCTACCGCGAGGCGAACCGGCGGCTGTACCGGGCCATGATCCGCCTCTTCGAGCGCGGCGACGTCATCGATGTCATCACGGTGTCGGAGGAGCTCAAGAAGACCGCCGAGCTGGACGCGGCTGGAGGGTTCGACTACCTGGGCGCGCTGGTCGACGCCGTTCCGACGGCGGCGAACGTGGAATACCACGCGCGTATCGTTCGCGACAAGGCCCTCCTGCGTCGCTTGGTCGAGGCGTCCTCCCAGATCATCCGCGACGTCTACGACCAGGGTGAGCGGCAGGTGGAGGAGATCCTCGACCAGGCCGAAGCGCGCATCTTCCAGGTGGCCGAGAGCCACAAGCGCGAGGGCTTCGTCTGGATCAAGGAGATCCTCTGGTCGACGTTCGAGCACATCGAGCAGCTGCAGGCGTCGGAGACCGGCATCACGGGCGTCGCGACGGGCTTTCCGGACCTGGATCGGATGACGACGGGCTTCCAGAAGGGAGACCTCTGCATCGTCGCGGCACGCCCGTCCATGGGGAAAACGTCCTGGGTGCTGAACGTGGCCGCCAACGCGGCGATCACGCACAACATCCCGGTGGCGCTCTTCTCTCTCGAGATGTCGTCGGAGCAGCTCGTGCAGCGGCTCCTCTGCGCCGAGGGGCGCATCGACGCCCAGAGGTTGCGCAGGGGCCGGCTGAGCCCGGAGGAGCATCAGCGTCTGGCTGCCTCCGCGGGGCACCTGAACACCGCGCCCATCTGGATCGACGATCAGCCGGGCACGAACGTGCTGGAGATCCGCGCCAAGGCCCGCCGGCTGCAGTCCGAGCTGCGCTCGAACGAAAAGGACCTGGGCCTGCTCGTCATCGACTACATGCAGCTCATGTCCGGCACCGCGCAGACCGAGAGCCGGGTCCAGGAGGTCAGCCAGATCTCGCGGGGGCTGAAGTCGCTCGCCCGGGAGCTGGAGGTGCCGGTCATCGCACTCTCGCAGCTCAGCCGTGGTCCCGAGCAGCGCACCGACAAGCGCCCCATGCTCTCCGACCTGCGCGAGTCGGGGTCCATCGAGCAGGATGCCGATCTGGTCATCTTCCTGTACCGGCCGGAGTACTATGCTTCGCCCGACAAGAAGGAGGAGCTCGAGGGGAAATCGGAGCTGATCGTGGGCAAGCAGCGCAACGGTCCGACCGGCTCGGTGGAGCTGTACTTCCAGAAGGCGTACACGCGGTTCGACTCGGTGGCACGGGCGCCGGGCTCGCCTTCGGGGGACGGCGACTACGGCACGGGCTACGCGCCATGAAGCCGGCCGGGGCCGGACGCTTCCCCGGCCTGCGCGTCGGAGTCGCGGTGCCGGCGGCGGGCGCGGGACGGCGGATGGGAGGGGCCCACAAGGCGTTTCTGGAGCTGGCCGGTGAGCCGATCCTGGCGCACGCGCTGCGGCCGTTCCTGCGCGACCCGCGCGTGGTGGCCGTCGTGGTGGCGCTCCCGGGCGAGGACGCGGGCCACCCCGCGGCCTGGCTGACCGGGTCGGACGGCCGCATCCGCGTCGTCGAAGGGGGGGCTACCCGTACGGAATCGGTGCGCCGGGCGATCCTGGCCCTGCCGGAGGATGTCGACGTGATCGCCGTCCACGATGCGGCCCGCCCCCTGGTCTCGGACTCCGTGGTGGGGCGGTGCATCGAGATCGCGGCCGGCGGAGAGGGAGCGGTGGCGGGGTGTCCGGCCGTCGATACGATCAAGGTCGTGGATGGCCAGGGCCGGGTCGTGCGGACGCCGGAGCGGTCCGGTCTCTGGCACGCCCACACGCCGCAGGTGTTCCCGGCTGACATGCTGCGTACGGCGTACGCTTCGCCCGCGGGCGATGGCACGGACGACGCCAGCCTGGTGGAGCTGGCGGGAGGATCGGTACGGATGGTGGAGGACTCGGGCAACATGAAGGTCACCCGGCCGGAGGACCTGCTGTTCGCGGAGGCGCTTCTCCGGGCACGCCGGGACGCCGGGACGTGAGCTGCGACGTGGCGCGCCTGGACGTGCGGGGGCTGCCGCCCGACGAGGTGGATCTCTCCTCGGTCGTGGCGCACCTGCGCGGAGGCCGCGTGCTCGCCTATCCGACCGAGACCGTCTATGGATTCGGAGGGATCTGTCGCGCGGACGCGGTCGAGCGCGTGCGGGCCCTGAAGCGGAGAGCGGAGGACAAGCCGCTCCTGGTGCTGGTGGGCGACGTCGGCGCGGTGTCGCATCTCGCCTGGTCCCCGGAGGCGAGAGCGCTTGCGCAGGTGTTCTGGCCCGGGGCGCTCACGCTGGTGTTGTCCGACCCGGAGAGCAGCTTCCCGCCCGGGATACGCAGCGAGGGGGGAACGGTTGCGGTCCGTGTCAGCCCCCACCCGTGGGTTCGGGCCCTGCTGGCCGCCGTCGGCGAGCCGATCACGTCCAGCAGCGCCAACGCTCCGGGTGACGCCCCGGCCCGGAGCGGGGAGCAGGCGCTCCGGATCGGCCGCGAGCTGGCAGGAGGGAGGGATCTCCTGGTTCTCGACGCCGGGGAGCTCGAGCCCTCCGAGCCCTCCACGATCGTCGACTGCGCGAGAGGCCGGCCGGTGGTGGTCCGCCAGGGATCCGTGCCGGTGAACCGCCTGCGATGCGTCCTGCCGGAGATCGCCGTCCGGTGAGCGAGCGTGAGGCGTTCCGGATTCTCTTCGTGTGCACGGGCAACACCTGCCGGAGCCCGATGGCCGAGGCGGTCGCCAGACGGGAGCTGGCCTCGCTCGGATGGACCCACGTGGAGGTACGCTCGGCGGGAACGGCCGCGGCGGAGGGAGCCCCCGCCTCCGCGGGCGCGGTGCGCGCGGCCGCCGGAAGCGGACTCGACCTGAGCGCGCATCGGTCGGCACGGCTGACGACGGACGCCCTGGAATGGGCGGATCTCGTCCTCGCCATGTCCGCCGGCCACCTCGTCCGCATCGTCGAGATGGGGAGCGGCGACAAGGCCACGCTGCTCACGTCGTTCGCCGCTGCCGGAGACTCCCGTGAGGTGCCCGACAGCGTGCCGGATCCGTTCGGGGGAACCGACGAGGAGTACGAGGCCACTCTGCAGGTGCTCGAGCGGCTCGTGGAGCGGGCACTTCGCCGCCTCGCACCGATCGTCGCACCATGAGCGTCACGTCGAGCACCCGCGTCCTCGCACTTCTGGGGGATCCCGTGGCGCATTCGCTCTCCCCCGTGATCCAGAACTCGGCCATGACGGCGGCCGGAGTGGACGGTGTGTACGTGGCAGTGCGTTGCGCCGGGGACGACCTGGCGGGCTTCATGCGCGGGCTGTGCCGTGCAGGAGGAGGGGGGAACGTCACGCTGCCGCACAAGGAGAGGGCGGCTGCCGTGGTGGACCACCCTTCGGACGCCGTACGGCGGACCGGTGCCTGCAACACGTTCTGGGGCGGCCCGGACGGCAGGGTCCACGGCGACAACACCGACGTGGAGGGCTTCCGCCGCGCTCTGGGCTCGTTCCTGGAGGGCTCTCCGGCGGGGATCCGCGTGCTGCTTCTGGGCGCCGGCGGCGCGGCGCGGGCGGCGCTGCTGGCCCTGCTCGAGGAGGGTGCGGACGAGATCGTGCTGCTGAACCGCAGCGCGGAGCGCGCGAGGGCCGTGGCCCGGCGCATCGGAGGCCGGCGGGCACGCGTGGCGTCGTCGGCCGAGGACGTGCGCGGCCAGGCCTTCGATCTCGTGGTCAACGCCACGCGCCTCGGTCTGTCCTCCGATGATCCGCTCCCCCTGGACTTCGAGGTCCTCGAGCGGGCCGGTACGGCCATGGACCTGGTGTACGGTGCCCACGAGACGCCGTTCGTGAAGGAGGCCGGGCGCGTGGGCGTGCGCGCGACGGACGGTGGCGAGATGCTGGTGCAGCAGGGCGCGACGTCGTTCGAGCGCTGGTGGGCGCGCCCGGCGCCCCTGGAGGCGATGCGCGACGCGCTGCGGGAGAGCCGCGGGCGGTGAGCACGGCGTCGTGGGTCACCGACCTCGTCGACCTCCTGCTTCCCACGGGCTGCGCGGCCTGCGGGACGTGGCTTCCCGGCGGCGCGGGGAGACGACTGGTGTGCCCCCGGTGCCGAGCCCGACTCCGCGCGGCGCCCTGGCCGCGCTGCACGCGCTGCCATTACCCGTCGGGGACGGGCCGGGCTCCGCCCGTCCGCTGCCGCGAGTGCGCCGCTTGGCCCGACGAGCTGAGCGCGGCGCGCTACGCGTACGTTCTGGAGCCTCCCGCGTCCGACCTGGTGCACGCGCTCAAGTACGGCGGGTGGCCCGAGCTGGCGGACGAGATGGGGGCGGGGATGGCGGGCCTCGACCTGCCCCTGGAGCGCGACGCAGGAGCGCCGGTGGTCGTGCCCGTCCCGACCACGCCCGAGCGGGTGCGCAGGAGGGGCTACAACCAGGCCGAGCTCCTCGCGCGCAGCGTGGCGGCCAGGGCCGGATGGAGCGTCTCGAACGCCCTGCAGAGGATGCATTCCGGGCGCACTCAGGTCGCCTTGCACCCCTCTCAGCGCAAGGCTAACGTCAGGGGAGTGTTCTCCGCTCGGGGCGAGGAGGTATCCCGGGTGCGAGGCGCTCAGGTCGTCCTCGTGGACGACGTTCTCACCACCGGGGCCACCGCAGGCGCCGCGGCGATCGAGCTGGTCCGCATGGGAGCTCGTGCGGTCACGCTGGTCACGTTCGCTCGGGCGCTGCCGTTCCGGCACCGTACGCGCTGACGTCGTCGGCGAACCGGCAGGGCCCCGACAACCGAGCTCAGGAGCCAGCAGCGATGGGGATCCGCGTAGCGATCAATGGATTCGGACGCATCGGGCGGCAGGTGATCCGTGCCGCCAAGCAGGCAGGGCGTACCGACCTCGAATTCGTAGCAGTCAACGACCTCACGAGCAACCAGACGCTCGCCCATCTGTTCCGGTACGACTCCGTCCACGGGCGATACCCCGGACGCGTGGACGTGACCGACGACGGGCTCCGCATCGACGGGGACAGCGTGAAGGTGCTCTCGGAGAAGGATCCGGCCAGCTTGCCCTGGAAGGACCTGGACATCGACGTGGTGGTGGAGTCCACCGGGATCTTCCGGGACCGGGAGCGCGCGTCGAAGCACCTCGAGGCCGGCGCGAAGAAGGTGATCATCACGGCCCCGGCCAAGAACGAGGACGTGACGATCGTCCTGGGAGTGAACGAGCGAGCCTACGACCCGGAGAAGCATCACATCATCTCCAACGCGAGCTGCACGACGAACTGCCTGGCTCCGGTCGTGAAGGTGCTGGTGGATCGCTTCGGGTTCCGCCACGGCCTGATGACGACCGTCCACTCGTACACGAACGACCAGAACATCCTCGACCTTCCGCACAAGGACCTGAGGCGGGCCCGGGCCGCGGCCGTCTCCATGATCCCCACCACGACCGGAGCGGCCAAGGCGACGGCGCTCGTGATCCCGGCGGTCAAGGGCAAGCTGGACGGCATGTCCATCCGGGTGCCGACGCCGGACGTGTCGATCATCGACCTCGTGGCGGTCGTCGAGAAGGACACGACGGTCGAGGAGGTGAACGCCGCGTTCCGGGAAGCGGCGGCCGGCGCGCTCGACGGCATCCTCGCGGTCTCGGACGAGCCCCTGGTGTCGGTGGACTTCACGACGGACGCGCACAGCTCGGTCGTCGACGCGCTGTCCACGAACGTCATCGACGGACGGCTCGTGAAGGTGCTGTCGTGGTACGACAACGAGTGGGGTTACTCCTCGAGGGTCGTCGACCTGGTGAGCTACGTAGGCGAGCGGCTGCCCGCCTCCGTCGGACGCTGACGTCGCGGAGGGGCCCGGCTGTGTAGCGACCGGGGCCGGAAGGTGGCCGGCGGCGGTGGGGAGCACCCGCACTGGGGCGGGGAGGCCGTGTAACGTCCTCTGCGACGGCTCGTATATGCGTACGATGCGGACACACGAACAGCCATTCGCCGCGGTGACCGGCAGGGGGCTCGAGCGGACGGCCGCCGGCCTTCCGCCCGACTTCCGGGCCTGGTACGAAGACCATCGCAGCGCCGTCTATCGGTACGTGCGGTTCCGGGTGGCCACCCGCGAAGCTGCCGAGGACGTGACCTCCGAGGTCTTCATGAAGGCCCTGAGGGCTCTTTCGCGCTACGATCCCGCGCGAGCCTCGCCGCAGACCTGGCTCCTCCGCATCGCACGCAACGCGGTGGCGGACCATTTCCGCTCGCTGCGCAGGCGGGGGGCCCTGCACGTGTCTCTGGACCGGATCCCGGACCTGGCGGCAGACCTGCCCACGCAGGAGGAGCGCGTCATCAGGCAGGAGCGCATCCAGAGGCTGCTGAACGCCAACCGGCTGCTCCGGCGCCGTGACCAGGAGATCCTGTCGCTGCGCTACGGCGCGGGGCTCTCGAACGCGGAGATCGCGGAGCACCTGTGCATCAGTGCCAGTGCGGTCGCCGTGCGGCTGCATCGGGCGCTCAAGCGTCTGAAGGACGCCGTGAGCGAGCATGGGATCAGCGAGATCGAAGGACCATGAACGATAGATTCGAAGAAGACGACGATCGGATGCCGCCGGAGGTGACGGAGCTGGACGCGGAGCTCTCGTCCATGCGGTACGAGGAGCGCCCGTCCTTTGCGCCGGAACTGGAGGCGGACCTCGCGCGAGCGTGGCTCGAGCTGCGTGCGCGTCGACCCCCGACGGTCCGCGTGCTCGTGGCCGCGGTCCTGACGGGCCTCATGCTGGGCGGCGTCGCCGTGCCGCGGGCGCGGGCTTCGATCGTGCGCTTCGTGGAGCGAATCCAGCGCGAACGCCCCAAGGCGGCCAACCCGGCGGCTTCGGGGGCGTTGCGTCCCGCCTCGCCTCCCGGCGTGGGCTCCCTGCCCGCACTGGGGAAGCGCCGGCTGGCCGAGCCGGCCCTCCCCCCGACGAGGCCTTTCGCAAGTCCGGAGTTCACGTTTCCGGAGCTCCTGGACAGGGCCGGCGCCCAGGCGTTGATCCGAGGCCACTATCCCCTGGCCCTCCAGCAGGCCGGTGTGGGCGGAACGGTCCGGCTCCGGCTCTGGGTCGACTCCGTGGGAAGGGTGGACTACGCGACGATCGGTGCCAGCTCGGGCGTTCCGGACCTCGACCGGGCGGCGCTGGACGTGGCTCCCCGGTTCCTCTTCCGGCCGGCCCGCCGGTCCGGAGTGGGCGTGGGGACGTGGGTGGAGTTCAACGTGCATTTCCGGCCCAGGCCCGAGCGGTGGGGCGCCGCGCCCCTGTCGAAGGTGGGTCCTGTGCCGCGGCCGCAGGTACCGGACACCGCACTTCCGAACCTCACGCCGAGGTGGGAGGAGCGGGCGGCTCTGGTGGACCCGGCGCCCCGCAGCGCCGAGCAGCTCCTGCAGGCCGCGATCGCGGGCGACCCGTTGGCCGACAGCCTGGGGCCGATCCGGGGCGTCCTGGACGGTGAGCCGCCGACAGGCGTCGCTCCCACGCGATGGCGTGCGGATGTCGGGACAGCGCTGGAGCGGGCGATCGCGCACGACCCCGACAACCCGGCGCCGTTCCTGGCACTGGGTCGTCTGCGCCGCAAGCAGGGGCTGCGTGGCGAGGCCCAGGCGCTGTTCGATCGCGGGCTGCGGCGAGCGAAGGCGAACGGGACCGCGACCCCTGCCGCACTGCTGTCGGCACTGGACTACGAGCGTGGACGGCTGCTGGAGAGATCGTGGCTGGACGCCCGTGACATGGGCAGCGTGCCGACGCGCTCTCTGCAGCCGGCCACCTGCCCCCAGGCACGTGGGCCGACGCCTGCGGACTCGGGATCGGCATCCGCCTCGACGCTCATGGCCTGGAACTACCTGTGCCCCGACGAGCTCCGGACCGTGTGGCGCACGAGCTTCCGTCCCGACGACGGTGCCGGCTCCGCCGACTTCCGGAGTATGATGGCCTCGTTCAGGGCTGCGGTGGAGGCCCGTCCTGCCGACGTCGGGGCCAACGTGGGGCTGCTTCTGGCCCTGGCCGACCGGGGGAGGTGGCGGGAGGTGCTCGACGGAGCGCGGCGGTTCGCGCAGGCGAGCGACGGTACTCCCGACGCCCGCCTGCTGAGCGGCCTCGCGCTCGAGCGGCTCCAGCGCCCGGAGGAAGCCGAGATCCAGTTCCACATGGCGGTGGAGGGGCTCCCCCCGCACGTGGTGGCGGAGCTCCAGGAACCGCGTGGGGTCGCCACCGCAGCCCAACTCGCCCACTACGCTTCGCTCCGCGGGGCGGACCGGACCGCATGGCTCGACGCGTTCTGGGCCCCGCTGGATCCGATCCTCTCCACGTCGGTCAACGAGCGCAGGGTCGAGCACATGGCACGGGCTGCCTACGCGTACCTGCGCTTCGGCTCGACTCGATCGGATCCCGCCGGGGTCTGGATGCGCTACGGCCGGCCCGATCGTGTCCGGGTCATCGCGACCGGGCCGGACGTACGCACGGAGTTCTGGGACTACGGTGCGGGTCCGGACCTCACGTTCCGGCGCGTGGCGTCGTCGACCGAACTGAACCTCACGTCCGAAGCCCGCTCGTACCTCCACGACCTCGAGAAGGTCTACCCCTACCGGTATGCGTCCAGTCGCTGGAACATCATCCGGCTCCGTGGGCAGGTCGCGCGGTTCCGGGGCTCGACACCGGGCACGACGGAGGTGGAGATCGACACGGAGGTACCCGAGGCGATGGCCACGGGGAGCATCGACAGCCTCGATCTGTCGGTCTTCCAGCTCGGCCCGAGCGGACGCCGGATAGGGTCGGTGAAGCACCGGGTTTCGGCGACCCGCATCCCGATCTCCCTCGAGAGCCTGGGGTCGTCCGCCGTGCGCGACGTCGTCGTGGAGCTCATGGACAGGCAGACCGGGACGGTGGCGACGCTGCGTGCCCCCGCGTACCTGAGCGACTCGGTGCCGGGCGTGCCGATGGTGTCGGACCTCCTCCTCACGTCGGCCCGTGTGCCGAAGGACTGGAAGGTCTCTCCCGATCGCGCCCGGCTGCAGGCGACGACGCTCGCCACGCCCGTCACGGGGAAGGAGGTCGGGGCGTACTTCGAGCTGTACGACCTGCCGGCCACGCTGCCCTGGTACCAGCTCCGCGCGCAGCTCCGCTCGCGCGTCGACGGCCGCACCTGGAACGTGTCGATCAGGCCCGCCGGACAGAGTGGCTTTCGAGCCACGTGGGACTCCCGGCCCGCACCCGGGGGAGTGACGCGCAACTTCATGATCGTGGACCTCGCCGACGTGCCTTCGGGCCCGTACGCGCTGCGCGTCGTCGCGGACATGCCGGGCGCGCCTTCGCCGCTCGTCACCGAACGGGATCTCGACCTGCGGCGGTAGGAGGCGTCAGGACGGGACGAGCACGTCGTCCCGCGGCGGCCGTCCGTGCGTTCGGCCTCCGGCGTCGGTGGACGCGCACCCGCGCCCATGGGTAGTTTTGTGCGTCCTGCCCGCGGATCCCGCTACCCCGAACCACCATGACCGCGAAAGTCCTTTCCGACCTCGATCCGTCGGCGCTGGCGCATCGCACCGTCCTCGTCCGCGCCGATCTCAACGTACCCCTCGAGTCGGGCGAGATCACCGACGACCGACGCATCCGAGCCACCGTTCCTACGCTCGAGCTCCTGCTCGACCGGGGAGCGAAGGTCGTCGTCCTGTCGCACCTCGGCCGCCCGAAGGGGCAGGTGCGTCCCGAGCTCTCGCTGGCGCCCGTCGCCGTGCGCCTCGGAGAGCTTCTCGATCGACCGGTTCGATTCGTGCCGGTCCCGGCGGGACCCGAGGCGCGCGCGGCCGTCCAGGCGATGGCCGCTGGCGATCTCGTGCTGCTCGAGAACACCCGCTTCCTGCCCGGCGAGACCGCCGGCGACGCGCAGCTCGCGTCCGAGTGGGCATCGCTCGCGGATCTCTTCGTCAACGACGCCTTCGGAGCGGCTCACCGCGCGCACGCCTCCACCACCGGCGTCGCCGAGGCCGTGCGGGCGCGCGGCGGGCAGGCGGTGGCGGGCCTCCTCATGGCGCGTGAGCTGCGCTTCCTCGGAGATGCGCTCGCCCGGCCGGAGCATCCGTTCGTGGGCATCCTGGGGGGCGCCAAGATCTCGGGGAAGATCGAGGTCGTCGAAGCTCTTCTGCCGCGCGTGGACCGACTTCTGGTCGGGGGTGCCATGGCGAACACGTTCCTGCGCGCGCTGGGTCTGGAGACGGGCGCGTCGCTCGTGGAGGAGGATCGTGTCGACGTCGCCCGGGAGACGCTCGATCGCGGTGCCGACAAGATCGTTCTGCCGGTGGACTGCGTGGTGGCCGGGGAGGTGAGCGCCGGGGCTCCCACCCGGAGCGTCGCGCGCGACGCGGTCGGGCCGGGTGACCGCATCGTGGACATCGGCACCGCCACGAGGGCCGCCTTCGCTCGTGAGATCGCGGGAGCGCGCACGGTAGTCTGGAACGGCCCGATGGGCGTCTTCGAGATCGACGACTTCGCGGCCGGCACGCTCGCCATCGCGGAGGCCGTGGCCGAGGCCTGCGACGCGGGCGCCACGGGCGTGCTCGGGGGAGGAGACTCGGCGGCAGCCGCGGAGCGCGCGGGGGTGGCCGAGCGGCTCACGCACGTGTCCACGGGCGGGGGGGCGTCCCTGGAGTTCCTGGCCGGCGCGGAGCTCCCCGGTGTGGCTGCCCTCAGCGCGGCGGACTGAGATGTCCGTCATCGCGGGAAACTGGAAGATGCATCGAGGCCCGCAGGAGACCGAGGCCTTCTTCGCCGAGTTCGACGCTCCGGCCTCGGACGACGAGCTGATCGTCTTTCCGGCCTCCGTCTCCCTGGTGGCTGCGGCGCGCTGTCCCCGGCGGAGCCCGCGCGTCGCGCTCGGTGTGCAGAACATCCACTGGGAGGAGTCCGGGGCCTTCACGGGCGAGGTGTCGGCGTCGATGGCGGTGGAGGCCGGCGCCACGTTCGCGCTGGTGGGTCACTCGGAGCGGCGCCACGTGTTCGGCGAGACCGACGACGACGTGGCACGCAAGACCGCCGCCGCGCTCCGCCACGGGCTCGTTCCCGTGGTGTGCGTCGGCGAGACGCTGGAGGAGCGGCGGGCGGGACAGGTGGACGCCGTGATCCTGCGGCAGCTCGACGCGGCCCTCGAGCCCCTCGCTCGTACGCCGGGCCGTTTCCTCCTGGCGTACGAGCCGGTGTGGGCGATCGGAACGGGCGAGACGGCCACGCCCGCGGACGCGTCCTCCGCGCACGCCACGTTGAGTCGGCGGCTCGTGGAGCGCCTCGGGGCGGAGCGCGCGGCCGGCGTGGCGATCCTCTACGGCGGCAGCGTGAAGCCGGCGAATGCGGCCGAGCTGCTCTCCGCGCCTCAGGTCGACGGCGTGCTCGTGGGGGGGGCGAGCCTCGATCCGCGCTCGTTCGCGGCCATCGCGGCGGCGGCCGCCCGTTGACACCTCCGACGGGCGGCTCGACGTTTACGGCTGACCTTCTTACCCCGGAAGCCGCGCCGCCATGTACGGAATACTGCTCGCCATCCTCGTCCTGGACGGGATATTCCTCGGGATCGTGATCCTCCTTCAGTCCGGGAAGGGCGGGGGGATCGCCGCCCTGGGCGGTGGCGCCGCGATGACCCAGGGCCTCCTGGGTGGCCGACAGGCGACGGCCGTGCTGACCCGGTCCACGTGGATCTCGGGCACGCTGTTCATGGTCCTGGCGTTCGTCCTCTCGATCATGTCGTCGCGCTCGGTGCAGCCGAAATCCATCATCCAGGTGAACCCTCCGGCTTCCCAGGCGGCACCGCAGCCCGTCCTGCCGGGCGCGTCCGCTCCGTCCTCCACGCCCGCCGCGGGTGGGGCGACGAGCACGCAGGGCACGTCCGCCACCAAGGGCACGTCTGCCACCAAGGAGACCTCCGGGGCCAAGGGCTCCACTGGGCACTGAGCCTGCCGGCGGGCTCGCTCCCGGCGGCGCTCCAGGCGCCCCCGCGCGCGGAGGGCGCATGAAGCAGCCGCCCGAGCACCTGACCAAGACGCTGCGGAGGGAGCCCGTCACGTTCCTCGAGGCGATCGGTGAGGCGCTCTTCGAGGAGATGGAGCGCGACGAGCGGGTCTTCCTCCTCGGTGAGGACATCGGCGCGTACGGCGGGGCGTTCAAGGTCACGCGTGGGTTCCTCGATCACTTCGGGGCCCAACGGGTCATCGACACGCCGATCGCCGAGGGGGGGTTCACGGGGGCTGCGGCAGGGGCGGCGCACATGGGGCTGCGGCCGATCGTCGAGATGCAGTTCATGGACTTCTCTTCGCCCGCCTACGACGTCATCACGAACTACGTGGCGACGTCGCGGTACCGCGGGTCCGGTCCGCTCCCCCTCGTCGTGCGCGGGCCCGTGGGGGGGGGAGGCCGGGGAGGGCCGTTCCACTCGCAGAACGTCGAGATGGCGTTCTTCCACACGCCTGGCCTCAAGATCGTGTACCCGAGCACGGCCTACGACGCCAAGGGGCTCCTGAAGGCGGCCATCCGGGACGACGATCCGGTCATCTTCGAGGAGCACAAGGGCCTGTACCGCGCGCCCGCCCTGCGGGAGCTCCTTCCCGAGGACGAGTACGTGGTACCGCTGGGCAAGGCCCGCACCGTCCGGACGGGGGCGGACGTGTCGATCGTCACGTACGGAGCGATGGTGCACCGCTGTGCGGAAGCCGCCGAGACCCTGGCGTCGGAGGACGGCGTCTCCGCGGAGATCCTCGATCTGAGGACGCTGCTTCCCCTCGACGAGGACGCGATCGTCGAGAGCGTGCAGCGGACGGGCCGGCTCCTGATCGTGCACGAGGACACGCGCACCGGGGGAATCGCCGGGGAGATCGCCATACGGGTGAGCGAGCGGGCCTTCGAGTGGCTCGACGCTCCGATGCTGCGCGTGACCGCGATCGACTCGCCGGTGCCGTACGCGGGTCCCCTGGAGGACTACTTCCTCCCCCAGGCGGGAGACGTGGTGGACGCCGTGCGCTATCTCGTGCGGTACTGAGCGATGCTCCCGTCCCCGACCGGGGCCGGGCGACCGGAAGACATGCTTTGCGCCGGATCGAACCCGCGGCCCACGGGTAGCTCACGGGTCCGGGCCGAGCGGCCGGGGCGGTAGCGGAATCGAAGGCGGACGAGCGGAACCTGGAGAGAAGAGCGTGGCGCGGATCGAAGTCTCGATGCCCCAGATGGGCGAGTCCATCGCCGAGGGCACGGTGTCGAAGTGGCTGAAGCAGGTGGGCGACGCCGTCGAGCGTGACGAGCCCATCCTCGAGATCTCGACCGACAAGGTGGATGCGGAGATTCCCTCCCCGGCGGACGGGATCCTGGCCGAGATCGCGGTGGACGCTGGCGCCACGGTGGAGGTGGGCACCGTCGTCGCGTACATCGACCCGGAGGGGAGCGCGTCCGCCGTCGGTGCCGCTCAGGAGGCCACGGCGGAGCCCGCGGGTGAGCCGGCCCCCGAGCCGGAGGGTGTTACCGAGCCGGCGCCCGGGAGCGCGCCGGTGGCCCGGGCGACCGCCACCATCGACGCCTCGTCGCGGGCGAGCCAGCATGATGGCAACCACGGGCCGCCTTCGCGGGGCGGGCTCCAGTCGGCAGAGGAGCGCCTGCGGACCCGCTCCACGCCCGTCGTGCGCAGGATCGCCCAGGAGCATGGCATCGACATCTCGGCCCTGTCCGGGACGGGACACGCGGGCCGGGTGACCAAGCAGGACATCCTGGACTACATCGCGGCGGCTCCGTCGGGCGACGCGCCTGCGCTGCCGGCGCCGGCCCTGGCTCAGGCTCCGGAGCCCGTCCGGCCCGCCGCGGCGGCCCCCGTGGCGCCGCCGAGGCCTCCCTCCGCCGCTCCGTCCGAACTGTGGAAGCTCTTCTACGGCCAGGTGGAGCACCCGGAGTTCCCGGTGCGGGGGGCGGATCGGGTGGAGCCGATGGACAAGATCCGGCGCCTCACGGCCGAGCACATGGTCCTGGCGAAGCGGGTGGCTCCGCACGTGCACTCGTTCATCGAGGTCGACTTCTCGGCCGTGGATCGTGTGCGGGAGGCCAACAAGAAGCGCTGGGCGGAGCAGGGACTGCGTGTAAGCTACACCGCATTCGTGACCTGGTGCGTCTCGCGGGTCCTGCGCGAGTTCCCGATGGTCAACGGCCTCGTGTCGGGGAACAACCTCGTATACCGAGGCAACGTCAACGTCGGGGTGGCCGTGGACCTCGACCCGGGACTGATCGTGCCCGTGATCCACGATGCCGACAACCTCAGCCTGGTGGGGCTCGGAAAGAAGATCGTGGACCTGGCGGAGCGAGCGCGGTCGCGCCAGCTCGTCCCGGAGGAGATCCAGGGTGCCACGTTCTCCATCACCAATCCCGGAGTTCTGGGGACTCTGGTCGGCATGCCGGTGATTCCCAAGGGAACCTCCGCGATCCTCGGGACGGGCGCGATCGAGAAGCGCGTCGTCGTGGTGGCCGATCCCATGACCGGTACCGATGTCATGGCGATCCGAAAGCGCGCGCTGTTCTCGCTCGGCTACGACCATCGGATCGTGGACGGCGCGGACGCGGCGCGCTTCCTGGCCCGCCTCAAGGAGATGATGGAGGGCTTCCCCGAGGACGCATAATCCCGTGAAGCCGTCCGCGACCGGCGAGCGGGTCCTGGCGGTCCGGCGCCTGGGGGTCGTGCCCTACGCCGAAGGCCTCGCGCTGCAGCGGGATCTGGTCGGACAGCGGCGCGGAGGGGTGATTCCCGACACCATGCTCCTCCTGGAGCACACGCACGTCATCACGCTCGGCAGCAGCTCGCGGGCTGAGCACGTGCTCGCCGACGAAGCTCGCCTGCGCGAGCTGGACGTCGAGGTGTTCGACACGGGGAGAGGGGGGGACGTGACGTATCACGGCCCCGGACAGCTCGTCGGCTACCCGATTCTGGATCTGAAGCCGGATCGGAAGGACGTCCACCGATACTTGAGGGACCTCGAGGAGGTCCTCATCGCCGTCGCCGGCGCCCTCGGACTCGAGGCGGGCCGGTGGCCTGGCCGGACCGGCGTATGGACGAGGGCCGGCAAGCTCGCGGCCATCGGCGTCCGCGTCTCTTCGGGATGGATCACCTCGCACGGCTTCGCGCTCAACGTCTCGACGGACCTCGCGTACTTCGACACGATCGTGCCCTGCGGGATCACGGACGTCGGAGTGACCTCGCTGGAGCGGGAGCTCGGCCGCGCCGTTGCTCTGGAGGAGGTGTCCGGCCGCGTGACCGAGTGCTTCCGCGCCGTCTTCGAGTACGACCGGATTGTCGCCTGAGCAACATTTTCTGGGCGTCCTGGGTTCTGCCGACGGGTCTGCGCACCGGTGCGTTTCGTGGAACGGACGGACGGGGAGACCATCTCGGGCGGGAAGAAGTGTTTCGGAAGTCGTTTGTTTACGACGCGTCCCGAAGAGACCTCGAAAGTCTGTCGCGTATATCCAGTAAATCTATGTAGGGAAGTACCTTACATCGTATTCTCTCATCGGCGGGTGAGGGCGTCACAAGAACCTTGCATCCCGCCTCGCGCGGCCGTATTCATGAGTCGCGTTTCGGATGCGGCTCGTCGAGATCGATGGCGATGGTCATCCCTCGTACGAATCCGGAACGGGGCTGCCGGGCGCGACGGCGTTACGGTGGCAGGCGAGCCGGGGCTTGGGAAACCCGGGGAGCCAGGCAAGGAGGTCGCTGGCCTTGCCGGAGCAGCCCCCAAACAAGAGCTCGGGGGCGCCCTTGGTCACGGACCGCGTGACGGAAAGGGGTGAAGGGAATCAGGCCCGGCCACCTGCACGCAGGTGGACCCAAGCAGGGCAAGACTCCCGCCAGCGCAGTGAAGGACCGTGAGACGCAGCGTGAAGCGAGTCCAGCGGACCTTCCGAGAAAGAAACGGCCCGAGCGCCTCGAGCGTCTCGGGCCGTTTCCCCTTTCGGGGAACGAGGTGACAGTGCCCGAACCGCGTGGCGGCCTCAGGCCTCCGGCGGAAGGAACTCCTGGAAGTCCAGGTACCGCCCCTTTTCCCGCTGCTGCTCGAGCCACTCCTCGAAGCCCGACGTCACCAGCCCCCCGGACCGCGTCTGCTCCTTGGCGGCCCGCACGGCGAGGTCGTTCGCGTATTCGTTTCGCGGGTGCCCCGCATGGCCCCGGACCCATTGTGCCCGGACGGTGTGTCGTCCCATTTCCCCGTCGAGCTCCTGCCACAGCTCGAGGTTCTCGATCGGGCCGGCCTTGCGGCGCCAGCCCCGTCGCTTCCACGAGGAGAGCCACTCCCCGATCCCCTTCACGAGGTACTGGCTGTCCGACACCAGCTCGACGCGGCACGGGCGCTTGAGCGCCCTGAGCGGCTCGATGGCGCTACGTAGCGCCATGCGGTTGTTCGTGGTTCCCGGCTCCGAGATCCAGAAGTCTCGCCGCTCCCAGGCGCCGCCTCTCCAGACTTCGACGAGCCCTGCCGCGCCTCCGGGGTTGGCACGATTCTGGAACTGGTTTCCGAGGCAGGATTCGTCGACGTGAAGGTGGACGACGTCCAGGGCCATCATCACTCCGGGCAATGGGATAGAGGATCGGGACAAGGTAACGATGCCTTGACCCCCGGGGGACCCTGCCTAGCTTTGCACACCGGAGTGGCTGCATCGCACCCGATCCCCTCACTCGAGCGCGGAGGACCCTCTCCTTGCAAAGCCCCGCCTACCTCCTGCTGGAAGATGGGCGCCGCTTCGACGGCGTGTTCCTCGGGTCCGAGAAGCTCGTCCTCGGGGAGGTGGTCTTCAACACCTCCATGACCGGATACCAGGAGATCCTTACGGATCCGTCCTACACCGGCCAGCTCGTCACGATGACCTATCCGCTCCAGGGCAACTACGGCGTCAACGACCAGGATCGGGAATCGCCGACTCCCCGGGTGGCGGGGTTCATCGTGAGGGAGGCCAGCCGCGCCCCCAGCTCGTGGCGCTCGGAAGAGTCGCTGGGCGCCTACCTGGCCAGGCAAGGGATCACGGGGATCGCCGACATCGACACGCGCGCCCTCACGAGGCACATCCGGTCGCGGGGTGCGATGCGCGGCGCCATCGCACCGTCGGACGCTCCCGAGGCGGACGTGGCGGAGCGGGTCCGGACCCATCCCCGCATGGAGGGCCTCGACCTGGCGTGCGGCGTATCCACGACGGAGGCGTACGAGGTGAGCGCCGTGGGCGAGGAGCGCTTTCACGTCGCCGCGTTCGACTTCGGCGTGAAGGCGAACTCACCCCGGCTGCTGGCCGAGCGCGGATGCCGTGTGACCGTCCTGCCCGCCGAGACGCCCACCCAGGCTCTTCTCGACGATCCGCCGGACGGCCTGTTCGTCTCCAACGGGCCGGGCGATCCGGCGGCGGTGGAGCGCGCGGAGAGCGCCATCCTCGGACTGGCGGAGCGGGGCGTTCCCGTCTTCGGAATCTGCCTCGGCCACCAGCTCATCGCGCGGGCCTACGGCGCGAAGACGTTCAAGCTCCCGTTCGGGCACCACGGGGGGAACCACCCCGTGCGCAACCTGGACCGGAACACGGTGGAGATCACGTCCCAGAACCATGGGTTCGCGGTCGAAGGGGGCGAGGGTGATCGGATCCCGGGAGCGCCCGACCTGCGGCTGACGCACGTCAACCTGTACGACGGGACGGTGGAGGGCGTGGCGCACCGACACCTCCCGGTGTTCTCCGTGCAGTACCACCCGGAAGCCGCCCCGGGACCCCACGACAGCCGCTATCTCTTCGACGCGTTCATTCGGCTCATGGAGGAGCGCGGGCACGGGTCGAGCTAGGCGGCCC
>JBJKSF010000192.1:0-7023 GCA_046704285.1 Longimicrobiales bacterium
GAGGCCCTCCTGACGAGCGCGGCGGTGGGGGCGCGCACGCCGGTCGTCGTGTCGTGGAGCGGCGGCAAGGACAGCGCGCTCCTCCTGGACCGGCTGCGGCGGGGCGGGCGCTACGATGTCGTGGGCCTCGTGACGACCGTGACCCGGGACTTCGACCGGATCAGCATGCACGGGATCCGGAGGAGCGTCCTGCACGCCCAGGTCGAGCGCCTCGGCGTGGACCTGTTCGAGGCGGAGCTGGCCGCCGAGGCGTCGAACGAGGCCTACGAGGCGGCGTTCGCCGCTGCGCTCGCGCGGGTGCGGACGGCGCATTCCGACGTCCGCGTGGTCGCCTTCGGCGACCTCTTCCTCGAGGACGTGCGGGCCTACCGCGAGGCGCTCCTCTCTCGCCTCGGCTGGGAGCCGATCTTCCCGCTCTGGGGCGAGCGCACGGCGGCGCTCGCCCGGCGCTTCGTCCGGCAGGGCTTCCGCGCCACCCTGTGCTGCGTCGACACCGAGCAGCTCGACGGGGACTTCGCCGGCCGCGAGTACGACGCCGCGCTGCTGGCCGACCTGCCCGACGGCGTGGACCCGTGCGGCGAGCGCGGCGAGTTCCACACGTGCGTATATGGCGGGCCGATCTTCGACCGCCCGCTCGAGCTCGAGCGAGGCCGGCGCGTGCTGCGCGAGAGCCGCTTCGAGTACTGCGACCTCGCCCTCGCGGGCGGCGCCTGAGCGCCGGCCGCCACGGTCGGCGGCCGGCGGCGGCGATCCCGCGAGCCCACCGGGGTCGCTACTTCAGGTACTTCTCCATCCAGTCGATCCAGCGCCGGTAGATGTCGGTCGTGCGCACGATGTCGTGGGGGAAGTGCACGTCGGCCGGGTACGCGTAGAACTCGGTCACGACCCCGTTGTCGCGCAGCGCGTGGAACCACTCGTAGCTGTTCACGATCGGCACGTTCGGGTCCCCGACGTCGCCCATGATGAGCGTGGGCGCCTTCACGGACGCCGCGTACTTGATCGGCGACTGGTCCCGCCAGATGCGGTAGGTGCGGGCGACCCAGGGCGAGCCTCCGAAGAAGTAGAGGTCCCCCTGCTGGTAGAAGGCGATCGTGTAGTCCATCACCCAGTCGGTGAGCGCCGCTCCGGCGACCGCCGCCTTCCACACGTCGTAGTGGCCTTCCAGCCAGGTCGTCATGTAGCCCCCGTACGACCATCCCGTGACGCCGATCCGGGCCGGGTCCACCACGCCGAGGCGCTCCACCGCCGCGAGCCCGGCCATCACGTCCTTCCCGGGTCCTTCGCCCGTGTCCCGGAAGATCGCGTGCTGGTATCGGTCGCCGAGGTTGATGCTGCCCCGGTAGTTGGGCTCGAAGACGAAGAACCCCCGGGCCGCCAGCAGCTGCGGGAGTGCAGAGAATCCGATCGTGGACGCACCCTCCGGCCCCCCGTGGATCACGAGCACGAGAGGGTCGCGGTGGCCGGGCCGGTAGCCCACCGGGTAGACGAGCACTCCGTCCTCGGCGAAGCCGCCCGGTCCCTTCCACGCGAGCGTGTCCACGCGCCCGAGCTCGAGCGAGTCCATCCACGCGTTGTAGTCGGTGAGGCGGCGCGGCGGGCCACCCGCCGCGGGCAGCACGTAGAGCTCGTCCGGATGGGCCGGCGTGTCGCCGAGGAACGCCACGGCGCCGTCCCTGGCGACGCTCATGCCGCGGCCCACCTCCACGCCGCCCAGGTCGACGCGCGTGGCGGCTCCGTCCAGGGGCTGACGCCAGAAGACGGCGCGGGTGCCCAGATCGCCCGCCAGCAGCAGCGAGCTGTCGCCCGGCAGCCACGCGAAGCGTCCGATGTTCTGGGCCAGCGCGGCGGTCACGTCGGTGGCGCCCTGCCCCGACGCGACGTAGACCGCGTTGCCGTTGTTCTGGTCTCCACCGCGCGGACGCATGAACGCCAACGTCGTGGCGCCGGGCGCGAACGTCGGGTGGACGGCGCCTTCGGCGGCGACGAGCGTGCGCACCTCGCCGCCGGCCGTGTCGACCTCCGCGATCGTCGACTTGAACGCGGTACCAAAGTACGTGTCGGGAAAGCGCGTGAACGCGACCGAGCGGCCGTCCCGCGTCCAGGCGAGCGGGTCCATCGTGCCCTGGTCCGTGTTCAGGCTCCAGGTCCCCGAGGTGAGACGGCGCGGTGTGCCGCCGTCGGCCGGCACGATCCACAGGTGCCACGGCTGCACGGCGGCGCGGGTCGTGTACGCGTTGTCGGTGACCCGGAAGCCGTCCTCGTGGTGCTTGATCTCCTTGGGGTTCGGCACCGTGTCCTCGGCCACGAACGCGATCGTGCGCCCGTCCGGGCTCCACGAGAACTCGTCCACGCCGGTGCGGGAATCGGTGATGCGCACGGGGTCCCCGCCGTCCATGCGCATGACGAAGACCTGCGCGTGCTTGGCGGAGTCGGCCGCCAGGAAGGCGAGCCGGGTGCCCTCCGGGGACCAGCGGGGGTGGCTCAGCTCCGTCCGGTCGAACGTGACGGTGCGCCGCGCGCCGCTCGCCACGTCCACCAGGTCGAGCTCCTGCTCGGGCTTGTCGGTCTTCCAGTCGGGCCGCGACACGAGCAGGGCGACGCGGCGGCCGTCCGGGGAGATGCGCGGGTCCGAGAGGCTGACGATCCGCCTGAGGTCGGTGAGCTCGAAGCGATGGCTCGTGGTGTCGGAGGGCGACATCGGCGCCGCCTGCCGCGCGGCCGACGGGGTCACGAGGGTGAGGACGGCGCACAGCGCCGGCGTGAGGCCTGCGATCATGAGGAAGCTCCGCTGGAACGGGGATGTGCCATCGGACGTGACGGGGCCTGGCCGCCGCCCGACCCCTCGCGCTGCGGGTGCACCCGGTCGGGTCCCGGCGGCACCGGCTTCAGGTGCACGGGATGCTCGCGCAGGAGCTGCAGCGCCACCTGTACCGCCCGCTCGAGCTGCGGGTCGTGCCCGGCGATCTGCAGGGCGGGCGTCTGCTCCACCTCGATGTCGGGAGAGACGCCCTCGTTCTCGACGGCCCACTTGCCCGACGGGTCGTAGAAGCCCGTGCTCGGCGCGCTGATGAAGCCTCCGTCCACGAAGCGGGGCTCCCCACCCCAGCCCACCAGCCCGCCCCACGTGCGCGTGCCCACGAGCGGGCCGATGTGCATCTGGTGGAACATGTAGGGGAACATGTCGCCGCCCGAGCCGCTCATCTCGTTGATGATCATGACCTTCGGCCCCCAGATCGCGGCCGCGGGCGCCGTCACCGCGTCGTAGTGGTCGCCCAGGCGCTGGCTGAAGTAGCCGTGGAGCTGGCGGCTCATGATGTCCACCATGTAGTCGGCGATGCTCCCGCCGTGGTTGAAGCGCTCGTCGATGACGGCGCCCTTCTTGTTCTGCTGGGCGAAGTAGTAGCGGTTGAAGCTGGTGTAGCCGCCCTCGCCCGTGTTGGGCACGTACACGTACGCCAGCTCGCCGTGCGAGAGCGAGTCGACCAGGCGGCGGTTCGACTCGATCCAGTCGCGCGTGCGCAGGGCCTGCTCGCTGGCGACGGGCACCACGGTGACCACACGGGAGCCCTCCATCACCGGGCGCTCGCTGACCCGGAGCTCGACCTGCTTGCCCACCGTGCCCACGAACGGCGCGTACGGGTTCTCGGGCGGAGCCAGGGGACGGCCGTTCACCGCGAGGATGTAGTCGCCGGTGCGCACGTCCACGCCGGGCGCGGAGAGCGGGGCGCGCAGCTCGGGGTTCCAGTTCTCGCCCGTGTAGATCTTCGCGATCCGGTAGTGCCCGTCGCTCACTTCGAGGTCGGCGCCGAGCAGTCCCGCCGGGAGCGCGTCGGCCTTCGGGATGTCGCCCCCGCCCACGAAGCTGTGGCCGAGCGAGAGCTCGCCCTGCATCCGCGAGAGCAGCGTCGACAGGTCGGCACGGTGACGGATGTACGGCAGGAACTGCGCGTACTTCTTCTTGATCGCGGGCCAATCCGCGCCGTTCATGTTCTTCACGTACAGGTAGTCGCGCTCGATGCGCCACGCCTCGTCGAAGATCTGGCGCCACTCGGCCTCGGGATCGAGGTCGATCTTCATGTCCGACGTCGCGAGCGTGCCCTCGCCCGCGGCCGGCGGGGCGCCGGTGGCGTCCACGACCGCCCACTTCCCATCGGGCCCGCCCGCCGCCGTCGCGTGCTGGTACAGCAGCTTCCTGCCGTCGAAGGAGAGCGCGTAATCGCCCGCCATGGCGGGAACGAAGGCGACGGCCTTGCGCTTCTCGAGGTCGTAGCGGTGCAGCACGTCGGCGTGGTTGGGCACGTGCTCGACGTAGAAGTACTGGCCGGCCTTGCCCGCGGAGAGGTCCGTGTAGTTCCGGCTCGGCACGTCGAGGGAGATGATGCGCTGCATGAAGCCGTCGAAGTCGATGTGCACGTGGACCGGCGCGGCCGCGTGGTGCTTCGCGGCGCTGTCGGGGGCCGTGGCCTTTCCGGTGTCGGTCGGCTCGTCCCCCGTGCGGGGAAGCAGCGGGGAGGAATCGGACTTCGAGAGGACCGCCAGGTAGACCGCTCGCCGGATCGGCTGGTTGTACGAGCTCATGTCGAGCCAGCCGGTGTGCAGCGCGAAATCGGTGGACGCCAGGAACAGCAGGTACTTGCCGCCCCGGTCCCAGGTCGGGTCGATGACGTCCGAGAGGCCGTCGGTGAGCTGGTGCGTGGAGCCGTCGGCCAGGTCGTACACGAAGACCGCGTGGAACTGCGAGCCCGGAAGCCGCTTCTCGTAGGCGATCCAGCGCGAGTCGGGCGACCAGGACGGCGCCATGTCGCGGTTCGGCCACGTGTAGTTTCCCTGATCGACGTGCGTCTCCTTGCCGGTCGCCAGGTCGAGCACCCACAGGTTCATCTCGGCGTCGGTGAACAGGATCTTCTTCCCGTCGGGAGACCACCGCGGGTCGTAGAAGTACGTGGGGTGCTCGAGCGAATAGGCGCGGGGCGGCGTGAGCCCGTCCTGGCCTCCCACCATCAGCTCGTACTCGCCGCTGGCGTCACTGAACCAGGCGATCTGCTTGCCGTCGGGAGACCAGATCGGCGTGCGGTCGGCCACGCCCGACGAGCGGGTCAGGTCGCGCCACGTGCCGTGCTCGGTGGGCACCGTGACGACGTCGCCGCGGGCCTCGAACAGCGCGCGCACGCCCGTGGGCGAGAGCTCCGGCGCGATCAGGTCCTTGGAGATGTCGACGGCGTGCGGCATGGCCCACGGGAAGTCGCCGCTGACGTGGACGTCGAGCTTGCGGTCGGTGCCCGTCGCCGCGTCGTACAGGTGGATGTCGCCCGCCTGCGCGTAGGCCACCATGCCGGCGCCCGCGCTCAGGCTCTCGACCTCGAAGTCGCGGTAGTGGGTAATCTGCTTGAGGACCTTGGTCCGCGTGTCGTACGACCAGACGTTGTTCGTCCAGTCACGGTCGGAGATGAAGTAGATCGTGCTGCCCAGCCAGACCGGCTGCTGGTCGCGGCTGCCCGCCCACGGGAGCTTCTGCATCGCGTAGGTGGTGCGGTCGAGGACGCGGATGGGCTGGTTCTGGCCCCCGCGGTAGTTGCGCTCCTCGGTCTCCCAGGGGCGGTCGAGCTGGTAGGCGATCTCCTTGCCGTCCGGCGAGATCTCGCCGTACTGCGCGCGCGGCACCACGAGCGGGACCGGGAGGCCGCCGTGCAGGGACACCTTCCACAGCTTGGGCTCCGCGTCCGGCACCCCGGTGCGCGTGGAGACGAAGACCACGCTGTCGCCCGTCGGCGTCCAGCCCCGCACCTCGTCGGGGGCCGGATGCCAGGTGAGACGGCGCGGCGTGCCGCCGTCGGCGGGCACCACGTAGACGTCCGGATTGCCGCCGTACTCGCCCGTGAACGCGAGCCACTTGCCGTCGGGCGAGAAGCGCGGATCGCTCTCCACCGTGGGCGACGACGTGATGCGCCGGGCGTCCCCGCCGTCGCGCGACACCACCCAGATGTCGCCGGCGTATGCGAACGCGACGTCGTGTGCGTCGACGTCGGGCTGTTGCAGGAAGCGCGTGGACTGCGCGCAGAGGGGGGTGGCCGCGAAGGCGAGGGGGAGTGCGAGGGCGAGCCAACGGCGTGACGGCATGAGCGGCCTCCAGTCTGACGACGTGCGACCCGGGACGGGCGGGCCGGAGCGATCCCCGGCTCGGAACCCGCGGGACAACATGCGGCGCCCGGAGGCTGGGCGCGAGGTCGGGCGCGTGCGCCCGCGGGCGCCGCGGGCTCGTCGGTGGGCTAGCTCCCCAGAGCCTCGTTCAGCACCTCGGCGAGGCGCGCGCCGCCGCGGACGAGCTGCCGCTCCGCCACGCCCAGCTCCGCGTGCTCGTAGGGTGCCCCCAGAACTCCGTCCGGCGGAATCCGGTACGCGCCCCGCGCCAGCGCGTGGGACTCGTCCGCCCACTGGACGACCGTGCCCTCCTGCAGGCGACCCACGCCCATCGCGTCCATCTCGGCCTCGAGCACCCGCAGCAGCGCGCCCTCGCTCAGACCGCTGTCGCGCAGCAGGCCACTGTCCCAGATCGCGTGCAGGTCCGTCCGTCGTCCGAAGAACGTCACCCGCACCTCGTTTCCCCCGCGGTCGTGGTCGTCCTCGCAGTGGAGCGGCTGCTCGATGTCGCCCATGAAGTGGATGAGGAAGCGCAGCGCCTCGGCGCGCGTCGCGCGTGGCTCCGTCGTGTCGGCCAGCGTGCGCCGCTCGTCGACGATGGCCTGGACGACGCAGCGCCCGTCGGGGCAGTCACGCGCCGAATCGTACGCGCTGGCGCGGAGGGGGATGTCCACGTAGTGCAGCGGGCGGGTCTCGGGACGCAGCCTCCGTACATGGTCCGCCCAGCTCGATACGGCCGCCATCGACTCCCCGTCGAGCAGAGCCTCGACGCGGGCGCGCGCAGCAGGGGTGAGCAGCGTACTCGCGAGCTCCGCCACGAGGCGGTGCCCCTCCGGCCCCCACGGCGGCACGGAGCGCCCGACGGACGGCGCGGACGCGACGACG
>JBJKSF010000193.1:0-21150 GCA_046704285.1 Longimicrobiales bacterium
CCGCAGGCTTCGTTGCGCCCGCCGCCTCGGTGGCCGTGTCCTTCGCGGCCCCGGGCTGGTCGCCGCCCGGCGGCGACGCGACCTGCATCAGCCCCTGGGCGCGCAGCGCGCTCCGCAATGCCGGCACGGGAGGCCAGTCCACGCCGCCGGCCGCGAGCCCCTTCTCGATCAGCCCCGGAAAGCGCTCGGGGATCTCCTGGTCCCCGACCATGACGTCGGTGCCGACCACGAGCGTCGGAACCCCGTAGCGCGGAGGCTTCAGATCGAATTGGCGGGCGGCGGCCTGGAACAGCGCGTAGCCCTGTTGCGTGGTGATGTCGATCCCGGCGACCTCCAGATGCGTACCGTACTTCTTGGTCAGTGGCGGGAAGTCCTCGGTGATCACCTTGTGGCAGTGCGGGCACGTGGGCGAGTAGAAGAGCACGGCATGCACGACGGCCTCCTGGGCGGCCGCCGGGCGCTGCCAGGCAACCGTGGCCAGGAGAAGCGGAACGAGCGCCGGGAGCTGCCGGCGCCCGAGGAAGGGCACGCGCATCACGATTCGTCTCCGTCGGATCCCGGCAGGACGCCGAAGTGCCGGCACCCCTCCAGGACGCCGGCGGCGTACCACGCACGTGACACATAGATACGCCCGAGCCACCCCCGGCGTTCGGTCTCGCGCCGGACGCGCGCGACCAGCGCAGGATCGGCGTTGCCCACGAGCACGGAACGGAAGCCGGCCAGGAGCGCAGCCTCGTCGTTGCCGGAATCGCCCGCGAACAGCACGGCGCCGGCACCCAGGCCGAGCCGATCCGCGATCCACCGCACCGCGCTGTCCTTCGCCACGCCGTGCGGCAGCATGTCCACGAGTCCCCGGCCGGTCGTGACGTCTCGACTGACCACGAACCCGACGTGCGCCCCGACCTTCGTCGCCACGGCGCGCAGCTCCGCCAGCAGGCTCTCGCCCACGGGCCAGCGGGTGAAGAAGCTCACCTTGTGGTCTCCCTGATGGTCTACCGGCTGCAGCTCCACGGCCGGATGCGCCGCGAGCGCAGCCGTCAGGCGGCTCCCCTCCACGCCGAGCGCCTCCGACATGGCCTCGCGGTATCCCTCGTCGGGAACGTACCGGCCGCCGCTGCGCAGGTAGAGCGCCGTGCCCACCTCGCACCCCAGGAAGTCCGGGTCGGGCAGCCCGACGCCGCGGATCCCCTCCAGCGCAGGCTCGAGGTGGCGCCCCGTCACGTACGCCAACGCCAGACCCTCCCGCGCGCTCACGGCCGCGGCCAGCTGGCCCACTTCCTGCACCCGCCGGGGCGTAGGCTCCGGCGGAATGAGGGTTCCGTCCAGGTCGGACGCAAGGAGCTGGTCGTGCATGCGCGCGGGCCGCCTCCGGCTGGCCGCAGGGTGAACATCGAGCGCTCTCGCGGTTACGTAGAAGAAAGCCTCGTGGAGGGGACAATCCAACCGTGGACCGACGAGACAGCACCGGCGCGCCGTCGGGAGAGGAGCCGCTCCTCCGCCGCGGCGCACGCGCGTTGGTCTTCGGTGAGGTCCTCTTCGACCGCTTCCCCGACGGACGGAAGGTGCTCGGCGGAGCCCCGTTCAACGTCGCTTGGCACCTCTGCGGGTTCGGGGGCGACCCGCTCGTGGTGAGCGCCGTCGGCGACGACGCCGATGGCCGCGAGATCCTCGACCACATGGAGTCCTGGGGACTCACCACGGAAGGAGTCACCGTCCACCCCGGGCATTCGACGGGTTACGCGCTCATCTCGGAGCCCGACGCGCCCGGTGGAGAGGTCGCCTTCGAGATCCCGGAAGGTCAGGCGTGGGACCACCTCCGTGCCGGCGCGGTCGAGCGTGTCGCGATCGAGGATGTCGGCCTCGTCTACCACGGCTCGCTCGGCATCCGGTCGGAGGAATCCTGGCGGGCGCTCCAGCGTCTCGTCGAGCTCGCCCGGACGCCCACGTTCATCGACCTCAACTTGAGACCCCCTTGGTGGACGCGGAGTCGCGTGGCATGGTGCCTCGACACGGCTCACTGGGTCAAGCTCAACACCGACGAGCTGGCGGCCGTCACGGGCCGGGACATCCGGACGCGCGACGGGCGGATCGACGCGGCGCGGCGCATGCGGCGGGAGCACGACCTGGAGATGCTGTTCCTCACCGGGGGCAGCGAGGGCTCGATCCTCGTCACCCGGAACGACGAGGTGGTCGAGCGAGCGGCCGACGAGGTCCCCGACCTCGTGGACACGGTCGGCGCCGGGGACGCGTTCAGCGCGCTCGCGTGCCAGGGGATCCTCCAGGAGCTCGAGCCCGACGAGATCCTCGAGCGCGCGAGCGCGTTCGCGGCCGACGCGTGCCGCTTCCAGGGCGCCACGGCGACGGACCTCTCGCTCTACGAGGTTCATCTGCGGCGCTGGGCGGACGCGGGCCATCGCCGGGAGTCCCGCAGGCCCGAGACCCGGGGACTCTACGTGCTGTCGCTGAGCGTGCACGGGCTGGTGCGCGGCCGTGAGATCGAGCTGGGGCGCGACGCCGACACCGGGGGCCAGGTCGCGTACGTCGTCGATCAGGCCAGGGCGCTGACGCAACACGCGGGGGTGGAGCGGGTGGACCTCGTCACCCGCCGCATCGAGGACCGCCGTGTGGACGACGCCTACCGGCAACCGGTGGAGGCGCTCTCGCCCGGTGCGCGCATCGTCAGACTGCCGTTCGGACCGAGACGGTACCTGCACAAGGAGTCGCTGTGGCCCCACCTGGACTCCCTGCTCGACCAACTCATCCGCTACGTGCGCGCCGAGGGGCGCGTGCCGGACCTGATCCACAGCCACTACGCGGACGCCGGCTACGTGGGCGCCCAGCTCAGCAAGCTCCTGGGCGTGCCGTTCGTGTTCACCGGCCACTCGCTGGGACGGGTCAAGCGCGCGCGCCTGCTGGCGGACGGCGGCGACGCGGGAGCCCTCGAGGCCCGTTACCACCTCGTGCAGCGGATCGAGGCCGAGGAGCAGGCGCTGGAGGCCGCGGCGCTCGTCGTCGCCTCCACCCGACAGGAGGTCCACGAGCAGTACGAGAGCTACGAGAACTACCACCCGGAGCGCATGGAGGTGATCCCTCCGGGCGTGGACCTGTCCCGCTTCTCGCCGCCCTCCCGCTTCTGGACCGAGCCGCCCATCGCGCGCGAGGTCGCCCGCTTCCTCGCCCGGCCCGACAAGCCGATGATCCTCGCGCTGGCACGGGCCGACCACCGCAAGAACTTCCAGGGGCTCCTGCGCGCCTACGCCCGGACGCCGGGTCTCAGGGAGGCGGCGAACCTCGTGCTCGTCGCGGGCAACCGGGACGACATCGCGGACATGTCGCCCGCGCCCCGCAGCCTCTTGACCGAGATCCTGCTTCTGGTGGACCGCTACGACCTGTACGGCTCGGTGGCGTACCCCAAGCAGCACCGGCCCGCCGAGGTCCCCGACCTCTACCGGATGGCAGCGCACTCCCGCGGCATCTTCGTGAATCCCGCGCTCACGGAGCCCTTCGGGCTGACGCTCATCGAGGCGGCAGCCAGCGGCCTGCCCGTCGTGGCCACGCGGGACGGGGGCCCCCGAGACATCGTGGAGGCCTGCGGGCATGGCGCTCTGGTGGACGCCACGGACGACGAAGCCCTCGGCAGGGCGCTACTCGACGCCCTGGGGGACCGGCGCCGCTGGGCGGCCTGGGCCAAGAGCGGCATCTCCAGGGTCCACGAGCGCTTCTCCTGGAAGAGCCACGTGCGGCGCTACCTGGCGGAGGCCGAGAAGATCCGTGCCGGGCAGCGCCCGGCACCTCCGGTGCATCGCGTGCGGGCTCGCCTGCCGCGCATGGACCGCATGTTGATCACCGACGTCGACGACACGCTCACGGGGGACGACGGCGCGCTCGACGTGCTCCGGGACCGGTTGGAGAGCGCTCCGCCGGGGATGGGGTTCGGCATCGCCACGGGCCGGACGATGAGCCGGGCCCTCGAGATCCTCGGAACGCTGCAGCTCCCCGAGCCCGACGTGCTCATCACGGCCTCGGGCGCCAGGCTCCACTACGGCGCCCGTCGGCTCGCCGACCGCTCCTGGGAGCGACAGATCCGCTATCACTGGGAGCCGGACAGGATCCGCGAGGTGCTGCGCGACGTCCCGGGCCTGCGGGAGGCGGGCGACGCCGCGTCCTCGCGGTACCGCATCCGGTACGTCCTGGACGCGGTGGGGGCACCGTCGCTCAAGGAGGTGCGCCGGCGCCTGCGCCGTGCGGGGCTCCAGGCGACCCCGATCGTGGACCATCGGCGCTTTCTGGACGTCCTTCCCTCGCGGGCCTCCCCCGGGCTCGCGATCCGGTTCCTGTGCTTCAAGTGGAACCTGCCGCCGGGCCGCCTGCTCGTGGCCGGCGACTCCGGCAACGACGCCGACATGCTGTCGGGCGACACGCTGGGCGTCGTCGTCGGCAACCACACGCCGGAGCTGGACCACCTGCGCGATCGTGCGCGCGTCTACTTCGCGGACGGCACGCACGCATGGGGCGTCCTGGAGGGCATCGCCCACTACGACTTCCTGGGATCGATCCGCATCCCCGAGGAGGAGGCGGAGTAGCGCCGGAACTCCCGTCAAGCCTCCGCGCCCTTCTCCTCCCTCCTCACCACCACTCCTTCTGCAGCTCCGCCAGCGCCGCGGCTCCCGGGCACAGCTTCTCGTAAGGCACGTCCACGAGCGGCGTCTCCGTCGTGTTCTCGAAGTCGTGCATGTCCTCCATGCTCTCCTCCAGGTACAGCAGACCCGTCGGCACCTCTCCCTGGCCGTGGACCTGGCGGATGTGCTCGAGCGCGCCTCCCCGATCCGTGGGGTCGTAGTCCTCCGCGACCTTGCGGAAGCGCACGACGCTCCCGTCGTGCAGGGTGACCGCGCGAACCTCTCCGCTCCCGTACTCGGCGGTGATCTCCCGGCGCAGCGGCACGAAGTCGGTCTCGATCACCTCGTGCAGGTGCGCGCGGGTGTACGCATAGCTCTTCGTGGATCCCTCGTGGTCGTTGAACGTCACGCACGGGGAGATCACGTCGACGAACGCGAACCCGCGGTGCTCGAGCCCGGCCTCGATGATCGGCACGAGCTGGGCCTTGTCGCCGGAGAACGAGCGCGCCACGAACGTCGCCCCGAGCGCCAGCGCCACCTGCACGGGGTCGACGGGCCCGTGCCGGTTCACCTCACCGCGCTTCGAGACGCTGCCGACGTCGGCGGATGCGGAGAACTGCCCCTTCGTCAGCCCGTAGACCCCGTTGTTCTCGAGCACGTACAGCATGTTCACGTTGCGTCGGATCGCATGGCAGAGCTGCCCGAGCCCGATCGAGAGGGAGTCGCCGTCGCCCGAGATCCCGACGTACACCAGGTCCCGGTTCGCCGCGTTGGCCCCTGTCGCGACCGCCGGCATGCGCCCGTGCACGGCGTTGAAGCCGTGCGCCTCGGTCATGAAGTAGGCCGGAGTCTTGGACGAGCACCCGATCCCGGAGAGCTTGGCGACCCGATACGGCTCGATGTCCAGGCGATAGAACGCCTGGATCAGCGCCGATGTCACGGAGTCGTGTCCGCAGCCGGCGCAGAGTGTGGACATCGTCCCCTCGTAGTCGCGGAGCGTGAGCCCGAGGGAGTTGGGGTGCATGCCGGGATGACGGGCCACCGGCTTGACGATGTAGGTCATGACGCCACCTCCGCGGTCGCACGCGCGCCTTCCAGAGCCGGCCGGATCCCGCCGAGCACGTGCCCCTTCGAGAGGGGCTGCCCTCCATAGAAGCGCACGGAGACCAGCTTCGCCTTGTCCACCGACGTCTCCAGGGTGAGGAGGTTGCGGAGCTGAGCGTCCCGGTTCTGCTCCACCACGAAGATCGTGTCGTGCGACGCGAGGAACTCCTCGACGGTGTCGTTGAACGGGAAGCCGCGCACGCGCAGGTAGTCGATCGCCACACCCTCCCCGAGGAGCTCGTCGCGCGCCTCGAGGACGGCCCAGTGGCAGCCGCCCAGCGCGACGATGCCGTAGCGGGCCGCCTTCGGACCCTGGTACACCTGCGGCGCCGGCACGTGGTCGCGCGCCCCGTGCACCTTGCGCGCGATCCTGTCCACGACCTCCACGTACGCCTCGGCGTCCTCCGTGTACCTGCCGTACTTGTCGTGCCCCGAGCCGCGCGTGAAGTACGCCCCCTTCGGGTGCACGCCCGGAAGGGTCCGATAGGGGATGCCGTCGCCGTCCACGTCCAGGTAACGGTGGAAGCGCTCGATCTCCTCGAGCTGCTCGCGCGAGAGCACCTTGCCGCGGTCGGGCCGATAGGCGTCGTCCCACTCGAGCTTCGGGATCATCCAGTCGTTCATCCCGATGTCGAGGTCCGAGACCAGGAAGACCGGTGTCTGGAAGCGCTCCGCGAGGTCGAACGCCGCCACCGCGAACTCGAAGCACTCCTTGGGGTCCGACGGGAAGAGCGCGACGTGCTTCGTGTCGCCGTGCGACGCGTACACGACCCCCATCAGGTCGCCCTGCTGGGTGCGCGTGGGCATCCCGGTCGAGGGCCCGGTCCGCTGCACGTCCACGAAGACGGCGGGGATCTCGGTGTAGTAGGCGAGCCCGATGAACTCGTTCATGAGCGAGATGCCCGGACCGCTCGTCGGCGTGAAGGCGCGCGCCCCGCTCCAGCCGGCACCGATCACCATCCCCGCCGCCGCCAGCTCGTCCTCGGCCTGCACGATGCAGTAGTCGTGCTTGCCCGTCTCCGGGTCCACGCGGAACCGCTCGCAGTGCTCCTTGAACGCGTCCATGACGCCCGTCGCCGGCGTGATTGGGTACCACGCGCCCACGGTTGCCCCAGCATATACGCAACCGAGGGCCAGCGCCGAGTTCCCGGTGATCATCACGTTGTCGCGCGCAGCCTCCATGTGCTCCACCCGGATCGGCAGCGGGCAGTCGAAGTGCTCGCGGGCGTACGTGGCGCCCATCTCGATCGCGGCGAAGTTCGATTCGATGAGCCGCTTCTTGGCGGAGAACTTCTCCTCGATCATCCCGCGCACGACGTTCATGTCGATCTCGAGCAGCGACACCAGCGCGCCCACGTAGCCGATGTTCTTCATGAGGATGCGCTCGCGTGCCCTCTCGAAGCGCTCCACGCACATGTGCGCCAGCGGGATGCCCAGGAAGGTCACGTCCTCGCGCAGGAGCTCCTTCTCGAGGGGGCGTGACGAGTCGTAGAGCACCCATCCACCCGGCACCACCTCCGCGATGTCGCGCGCGTAGCTCTGCGGGTTCATCGCCACCATGAGGTGGAAGTCGGGGCTGCGCGCCGTATAGCCGTGCCGGTTCACACGGATCTCGTACCAGGTCGGCAGCCCCTGGATGTTGGACGGGAACACGTTCTTGCCCGACACGGGGATCCCCATGCGGAACAGCGCCTGCAGCAGCAGGCTGTTCGCGCTCGCGGATCCCGTTCCGTTGACCGTCCCGACCTTCAGGGCGAAGTCGTTTACGCGATCGTTGGGGTCGTGGACCACGTTTCCTGTCCTGCGTAGGGGATGAGCAGCTCGAACTTCCGCATGTCCCACGCGGCCGTCGGGCAGCGCTCGGCGCACAGCCCGCAATGCACGCACAGGTCCTCGTCCTTCACCATCACGCGCTGCGTCTGCGGCAGGTCCTCAGAGACGTACAGCGCCTGGTCTGGGTTCTCCGCCGGAGCGGTCAGGCGGTGGCGCAGATCGCTCTCGTCGCCGTTGGGAACGATCGAGAGGCAGTGCAGCGGACAGACGTCGATGCAGGCGTCGCATTCGATGCACAGGTTGGCCGTGAAGTCGGTCTGGATGTCGCAGTTCAGGCAGCGCTGCACCTCGCGGGCGGTCTCCTCGACGTTGAACCCGAGCTCGGCTTCGACGCGCAGGCCGCGCAGACGCTCTTCGAGGTCCACGTACCGCATCTGGGTGCGCGCCGCGGGGTTGTAGTCGTTGGCGTAGCTCCACTCGTGGATGCCCATCTTCTGGGATACGAGGTTCATCCCGAAGGGCGGGCGCTCGCCGAGCGGGATGCCGTGGCAGTGGTTGTGGATGCTGATCGCCGCCTGATGCCCGTGCTCCACTGCCCAGATGATGTTCTCGGGGCCCCACGCCGCGTCTCCGCCGAAGAAGACGCCCGGCAGGGAGCACTGCATGGTCCCGTGGTCGACGATGGGCATGTCCCACTGGTTGAACTCGATGCCGATGTCCCTCTCGATCCAGGGGAAGGCGTTCTCCTGGCCGATGGCGAGCACCACGTCGTCCGCCGGGATGAAGACCTCGTCGAGCTTGTGCGCCTCCTGACGTCCCCCGGCACCCTCGCGCCACTCGACGACGTCGAACATCATCCCCTTCAGCTCGCCGTCCTCCACCACGTATGCGGTGGGCGAGTGGTTCTCCAGCACCTCCACGCGCTCGCCTTCCGCGTCCTCCAGCTCCCAATCCGAGGCCTTGAAGTGCTCGCGCCCGCGCCTCGCCATGACCTTCACGTCCTTGCCGCCCAGGCGTTTCGCCGTCCGGCAGCAGTCCATGGCGGTGTTGCCCACGCCGATGACCAGCACACGCTCGCCCACGGAGTCGACGTGCTGGAAGGCGACGGCCTCCAGCCAGTCGATGCCGATGTGGATGCGGTCGCTGTCGTAGCGGCCGGGCAGCTCGAGGTTCTTCCCGCGAGGCGCCCCGACGCCTACGAAGACCGCGTCGTAGCCTTCCGCCAGGAGCCCCTTCAGGCTCGTGACGGGCGACTCCAGGCGGACGTCGAGGCCCATGTCGACGACGTAGCCGATCTCTTCCTCGAGCACGTGCGGCGGCAGCCGGAACGCCGGGATGTTCGTGAGCATGAGCCCGCCGAGCTTGTCGTACTTCTCGAAGAGCACGCACTCGTAGCCCATCGGGAGGAGATCGTTGGCGACGGTGAGCGAAGCGGGCCCGCCCCCGATGAGCGCGATGCGCTTCCCGTTCTTCTCCTCGGGGATCTTCGGGAGCCGGTCCACGACCGACTCCCGCAGGTCCGCCGCCACCCGCTTCAGACGGCAGATCGCCACCGGCTTGCCGTCGACGCGCGTGCGCCGGCACGCGGGCTCGCACGGACGGTCGCACGTCCGGCCCAGGATCCCCGGGAAGACGTTCGACTCCCGGTTCAACACGTAGGCGTCGGTGTAGCGGCCCTGCGCGATGAGGCGGATGTACTCGGGGACGTTCGTGTGGGCGGGGCACGCCCACTGGCAGTCGACGACCTTGTGGTAGTACCGCGGATTTCGGGTGTCGGTGGGGTCCATCGCCTGCTCCGGCCGGGAGGGGAACCGTTCCTGCTACCTACACCGCGACCCTGGGTGATGAGCCGGTCGCGGGAGGGCCCCATGATGGAAGAGGTCTCCTCCCGTGGCAAGCGGTCGGCCCTCGCTCAGTAGATCTCCACCACCGTGTTGGGGATCGGCGCCAGATAGGAGAGCGACTTGTCGGCGGCGTACGCGTCGCAGGAGTCGTAGTGGTAGTAGCCGCTCTGGAGCTGGACCGCGTCGTCCGTGGCGTTCAAGCCGCCGATCAGAAGGCCGTTGATGTTCGGGAACGAGAACGCCCCCACGTCGCCGAGCCCGCCGGCCAACACGATGCCGTCCCAGCGAAAGCCGGCCTGCATCGTGAGCGTGCCGGTGACGATGAGCACGCCTCTCCCGGCCCAGGTGGACCCGGCGTCGAGGTTCCCGACATAGCGGACGAGCGGGAAGGAGTCCGACGGAATCGAGTACCAGTTCGGCGGAGAGCCGTCGAACTCCATGGGGAAGTCGGGGTTCGAGAGGATGTCCCAGCGGACGCCCGCCGAGTCGATCACCGCCGAGTCGCTCGCGAAGGTCGCGCTGATCGGGTGGCCGTCGAGGGTGCCGCCACTGGACGTCTTCACGTTCCTCACCGCGATGCCGCCGGCGACCCCGGCCGTGCCGCCGCCGGAGCACTCTGCCGCGGTCGCGTGGTCGTTGCCGTCGACGTACGCGTGCAGCCCGAAGAACCACCCGCTCACGTCGAGGCTGTCCATCGCGACCATGACGGCCGCCTTGGGCCGCACCGGCGACTCGTGCATCCAGGCGTAGGTGGCCACCACGCGGTCGGCGGGCGAGCCCGAGAACCTCGCGTCGGTCACCGTACCCTCCGAGCGGATGTAGTAGAGGTAGTCCAGCGGGTCCTTCTCGGTGACCCGGCGCGTCGTGATCGTGGCGGTGCCGTCGCCGATCGCGTAGCTGACCGAGTCTCCGACCGCGCCGATCTGCTCCGCGAGGAAGCGCTGCAGCCCGCCGCGCGCGATGGTGAGCGCGTCCATGCCGTCCTTGTACTCCATGGCGAGGCTGAACTCCGTCCTCACCGCGATGTATCCCGCCGCTGCCGCCACGGCGATCGCGAACAGCATGAGCACGACGAGGGCGAGCACGAAGCCCGAGCGGTCCCCGAGGCGTCCGGTCATCTGACGTTGGGGAGCAGGAAGTCCACGGACCACCCGAACGTGATGTCGCCCTCGGTCCCGGTCTCGGGGCGCTCCCGGGCCTGGGCCACGACCCGCACGGCGTCGATGGAGCCGAGGTCTCCCGAGGCCACGGACGTCGCGTAGGTAGTGCCTCCCGTCCGGTACTCGAACTGCGCGGTCGTATCGAGGCCCGTGACGTACTCGATGAGCGTGTCCCCGTACGCCGCACGGAAGAGGCCCTCGGTCGTCGTGTCCAGGACCGACCGCTGGATCTTGAACTCGGTCTGCCGGAAGAGCATCACGACGTCCGAGACGGCCGGGAGCGAACCGGCGTACCTGTGGATGTGCCTGAGCTTGAGGAAGCTGCCGGCCGCCCCGGTGGTGTCGGCCCCGTTGGCGGCGCAGTCCCCGGCGGGATGGCCCCCGCTCTGCCTCAGGTTCCTCCACGTGGCGTTGTAGTAGCTCCAGGCGCCGGTCGTGTCGTTGCGCAGCGCGAAGCCCGCGACCTCCGCGGTGTCGAGTTCGGCCACGCCGCCGTCGACATAGACCTCGACGCTGCCGCCCGCGATCGCGCACACCGCCGCGAGCACGATCGGGGAGCGGATCGTGATCTGCCTGTTCTGCGCCTGCGTGATCCCGTCGGCCATGACGGAGCGGAGCGCGTCGCCCATCACCTGCGTGACGGTGCGCGCGTCGTCGTGGACGCTCTCGCGCTTGAGCTGATTGGCGTAGAAGCGGTTCTGGACCAGGAAGACCGTGCCCACGAGCACCACCAGCACGGAGGAGATAGCCAGGGCCACCACGGCCTCGATGATCGTGAAGCCGCTCCGGCCGCCCGTTACCAGTCGTCGGCCATGTAGGAGGTGGCCGAATAGCGGGGATGGGTTCCCGAGCCGGGTGGGGTCAGGGTGACCTGGATCTCCTTGAGGATCGCCGTCCGGAGCGTGATCGAGATCGTCCGCGTGTACAGGAGGCCATCCACCCGCACCGTGTCGGACGTCGACGCCACCGTCAGCGAGTCGAACGGCTCCGCCGCCAGCGAGTCCAGTTGCTCGCGGGCGTCGACGACGAGCTTCGAGACCGTCGCCGCGTATTGCATCTCGGCTCCCAGGGCCGCGCTGAGCTTGATGACCATCAGCACGCCCACCGAGAAGATGACGAGGGCGCCGATGACCTCGATCAGCGTGAAGCCGTCCGAGCGACGGCGGGGCGCACATGACGCTTCGCTCAATTCTCCTGGACCCTGGAGGCTCCCATGCTGTTGAAGCTGACCTTGTACGTCACCGACCCGTACGTGAAGGTCGCGACGCCCAGGGCTCCCGTTCCGCCGTTCAGCTCGGCCATGCCTCGCGAGTCGAACACGAGGCTGTCGCCCGGGGTCTCGAGGCTGATGGCGCTCAAGCTGAAGTCGGCGGCCGTCCCGAAGCGGCGACGCGCCAGTTCCGTCCCCGACTCCTCCATCGTCACGGAGTACCAGAGATCGGCCACGTCGAAGCGGATCACCACAGGCTTCCTCGCCCGCAGCGCCGAGGCGCGCGCCAGGGTCAGGTCCTGCGCGAACACCTGGGCGGCGCGCCTCGCCGACACGGTCTTAAAGTACTGGCTGAAATACAGGCCCGCGATGCCCAGCGTCGCCGCGGCGATCACGAGCAGGATCGTGATCTCGATGAGCGTGAACGCAGCCACGTGGGCGCGTCCGCGCCCGCGGGGCGTGCCCGCGACTCGCGTCGGTGACTTCGGGCAGCATCGGGGTTCGGCATGCATCCCATCAAGATCCATCCCTCGCCTCCGGCCTACAACATCCTGAAAGCCTGGTCCCGCGCGTCCCCCGCCGCAAGTCCGACGATCGGGGCCGCCCCTCCCGGGCCCGGGACGCGCTCGTGCCGCGACCCTGAACGAATCTCCGGCTCTCGGTGATGCGCGCCCGGGCAGCGGGCACGGCGGGCGACGCAGCTGCTCCGGCTCGGCGGCCGTTCTCGTTCGCGGACGCCGGCTCGCTTTCGCTCGACCGGCTCGACCTCTGTCGCCTCCGCCTCTCCGCTCGCGCTCCGCCTGCCCTCCCTCTGTGTCCAGCCGAGCCGGTTCTGACGCGCGCCAACTATATTCCACTATCGCGATGAATGTCGGGCGTCATTCGACATTCTGTGCTTGACATCACGGCCGGCCGCTGTCTAATTGATCTTCACATCCGCCCAAATTTGTCGTACCCCCGTCGACACTCCGTGGAGGTGTCCTCTTGGCTCAGTCCGACGAAGGAGTCCTTGCCGCAGTCGAAGCGGCGCTCAAGAAGAACGCGAGCGCCACGGTAGACGAGCTGATGGAGGTGGCGAAGAAGGTCAGCCCCGCCGTCGCCAAGCTCTCCAAGCGACAGTTCCATGCCCGCTATCCCCTTCAGATCAAGCGCAGGATGAGCCCCACGAAGGCTACGCGCCGCCGTGCCCCCCAGGCTGCGGCCCGCAAGCGCGGGGGCAAGGGCGTCGACGGCCGCGAGGCCGTGCGGGCTGCTTTCCTGCGCTTCGCCTCGGATCTGGCAGGGGCGGAGGATCGCAAGGAGGTGGTGCACGTGGTGGCGAACGTGGACAAGTACGTCGACGAGGTGCTGAAGGCGTCGGGGCGCTGACCCGGCGGTCGATCCGGGCGCCCTCCGCCGGCTGAGCGGGCCGGCGGGCTCGGTGCGAGCCCGCCGGCGCCTGCCCGTCACTGCCCGGAGAGCCTCTCCGACACGCCTCCCAGCTCGCGCACAGCGACCGAGACGGCCGCCAGACCGACCTTCCCTCCCTCCTTGAGCTCGCGGAGCACGTCCTCGAAGTGCTCCACGTGACGGGCCTCGCGCTCGAGCACGGAGCCCATCGCGTCGGCCACGGCCCTGTGGCCGTTGCGCGCGGCAACCACCGCCATCACGGCCTTGCGGTGCGCACGCGAGATGTCCTCCGAGAGGAGCTGGGCGGCCCGTTGCTCCCACTGATCGTCCCCCGCGGCCGCGAAGGTCTGCCGCCGCAGCCAGGGGATCTCGAACGCCTCGGAGACCGCGTAGTAGGCCTGTCCGGTCTCCACCTCTGGCGACGTGGTCTCGCGCGCGATCTCGACGATCTCCAGAAGCTGGTCGAGGAAGCGCAGCGTGATCAGGTCCCGCGACAGGTCCGCACCGCCTCCCAGCTCGTGGATCTCCCGCACACGGTCCTCGAACAACGCGCGGTCCTCGCCGGCGACGAGCTCGGAGAACCGGCGGCGCAGGAGTGCCAGCCCCTCGAGGTTTTCGTCCACCACGCGGCCGGGCGGGGTCGAGGCGGGAACGTTCTGAAGGACCCATCGGGTCGTCCTCTCCAGCACGCGCGCGAGACCGAGCAGCCAACGGTAGCTCACCCGCGCATCCAGGCTCGCCTCCGCCGCTCCCAGACGCTTCAGCAGGGCTCGGTGCCCGGCCAGCCTGGAAGCCACCAACCATGCGCGCACGACCTCCTCCGCCTCGCGGCCGGTGTCGCGCACGAGCCGGTTCACGAACGTGGCGCCCATGAGGTCCACGAGATCGTTGGTCAGCTGGCTGGCGATGATCTCCCTGCGCAGCCTGTGTGCGTGGAGGTTCGCCTCACCCGCCGCCTGCGCAGCCGCGGGCGGGAAGTAGCCGAGCAAGTGGCTGTCCGTCACCGGATCGTCCGGCAACGCGCTCTCCAGAAGCCTTCTCTTGACGTCGAGCTTGGCGTACGCCAGCAGGACGCACAGCTCCGGGCGGGTCAGCGTCTGCGCGCGCTCCCGCCGCTCGACCAGGACGTCGAGGGAGGGCAGCGACTCGGCGGTGCGGTCGAGCTCTCCGGACTTCTCCAGCGAGAACATGAGGTCGCGGAAGTCGTCCGTCGCCTCGGCCGCGCGCATCGCGTCGAGGGAGATCGCCAGGCTCTGCGTGCGGTTGTCCTCCAGCACGAGCCCCGCCACCGCGTCGGTCAGCTCCCCGAGCAGCTCGTTGCGGCGCTCGGCGGACATCTCGCCCGCCGCCACCGCCGGAGCCACCAGGATCTTCAGGTTCACCTCGTGGTCGGACATGTCCACGCCGCCGGAGTTGTCCATGGCGTCGGTGTTGATCCGGCCGCCGCCGAGGGCGTACTCGATGCGCGCCCGCTGCGTGAAGCCCAGGTTGCCTCCTTCGCCCACCACCTTGCACCGCAGCTCGGTCACGTCCACGCGCACCGCGTCGTTCGTGGGGTCACCCGCTTCGTGGTGGCTCTCCGCCGGGCTCTTCACGTACGTGCCGATGCCACCGTTCCACAGGAGCTCGACCGGCGCGCGCAGCACGGCGCGGATGAGCTCCTCGCCGCTCAACGTGCCCGTCCCGGCCGGCAGACCGAGCGCCGCGATCGCCTCCGGCGTCAGGTCCACCTCCTTCGTGGCCCTGGGCACGATCATCGCGCCTTTGCTCAGTGTGGTGCGATCGTAGTCGTCCCAGCTCGAGCGCTCGAGGCCGAACATCCGCTCGCGCTCCGCGAACGAGACGGCAGGATCGGGGTCCGGATCGATGAAGATGTGCCGGTGGTCGAATGCCGCCACCAGGCGCGTCTGACGCGACAGGAGCATGCCGTTGCCGAAGACGTCACCGCTCATGTCGCCGATGCCGACCACGGTGAACGGCTCGCTCTGGATGTCCTTGCCCATCTCGCGGAAGTGCCTCGTGACGCCCTCCCAGGCCCCCCGGGCCGTGATGCCGACCGCCTTGTGGTCGTATCCGTGCGAGCCGCCCGACGCGAACGCGTCGCCGAGCCAGAAGCCGTACTCCTCCGACACGCCGTTGGCCAGGTCGGAGAACGTCGCGGTGCCCTTGTCCGCCGCCACCACGAGATACGGATCCGCGTCGTCGTAGCAGACGACTCCCTCCGGGCGCACGGGCGCTCCCGAGCCGTCCAGGTTGTCCGTGAGGTCGAGCAGGCCCCGCATCAAGGTCGCGTACTGGTCTCTGGCCTCCTGGAAACGCCCCTCCGCGCCGGACAGGAGGCGGCGCGTGACGAACCCACCCTTCGATCCCCCCGGAACGATGACGGCGTTCTTCACCATCTGGGTCTTCACGAGGCCCAGGATCTCGGTGCGGAAGTCGTCGGGCCGGTCGCTCCAGCGGATGCCCCCGCGCGCCACCCGCGCCCCCCGCAGGTGGACCCCTTCCATGCGCGCCGAGTGCACCCAGATCTCGTAGATCAACCGGGAGCGGCGCAGCAGCTCCACCTTCTCGCAGGAGAACTTGAACGAGACGTAGGGAACGCCCCCGGATCGGAACGTCGGGGCGCACCCGCCGTGCCGGAAGTAGTTGGTGCGCATCGTCGCGAAGATCAGCTCCTCGAGGCGCCTGAGCGCGCGGTCGTCGGCCAGCAGGCCCACGCTCCTCAGCGAGCCGCGGAACGCCTGCCGGATGTCCTCCGCCGCCGCCTCCCGCTCTTCGATGGTCGAGTCACCGGCCGGGTCGAACCGGACCCGGAAGAGCTCGAACAGCTCCCGGGCGATTCCCGGGTACTTCACGAGCGCTCCGGGCAGCGACAGCCGGCTCGGCACCGCACCGATCTGGAATGCGTACGCCGCATACGCCCTCAGCACGGAGACCTCCCGCCAGTGCAGTCCCGCGCTGAGCACGAGGCGGTTGAGCGAGTCGCTCATGGCGTCGCCCGAGCGCACCGCCAGGATCGTCTCGGCGAGCAGGTCGCCGCGCTCCTCGATGTCCACCGTCCCGCCCGCCGGGTCCTGTACGGCGAACACGTAGATCGTCGCCGGCTCGGGTCCCCCGTTTCCGACCTCGAACGGGCTCACGGCGATGACGCGCAAGCCCGCGTTCTCAAGGAACGGCATGAAGTCCGAGAGGACCAGCCGCTCGTCCCGCAAGAACAGCTTGAGCTCCGTCACGGCGGTGGCGCCCGGTGCCGCGATCGATCCGCCGCGGTTGGCCAGGGTGATCGAGATGAGCCGCTCCTCGGCACGCATCTCCTCCAGCCGCAGGATGTCCTCCACCGCCACGGCAGGGTCGGTGGCGGCCTGGTACTCCGCGCTCATGGCCTCGGCGTACCGCCGCGCGAGCCGGCGCGCCTCGTCCGCGGGGCGGACGCGCTCGAGGCCCTCCCGCAGGCGGTCGGCCCAGGTGCGGGTGAGCCGCGTGACCAGCTGCTCCACCTCGCTCGCGTCCACGCGCGACATCCGCTCCTCCGGGACCCTCAGGTAGAAGTGCAGGCGCGCCTGGTCCCCGCTCCCGAGGGAGAGGTGGTAGTTCAGCGCCTCACCCTCGAAGAGCTCCACCAGCGCGCGCTCGATGGAGCGGCGCACCTCCCCGGAGAACCGATCCTTGGGCAGGATCACCATCACGGAGATCCCGCGTCGCAGGGAATCCTCCCGCAGCGTCACCCGAACGCCGGCGGTGTTGTATGAGGTCAGCACCGTGCGCACGTCCGCGCCGACCTCCTCCGCCGAGGCGAGGAAGAGCTCCTCCTTCGGCAGGGAGTTGAAGATCGTGATGATCTCCTTGTAGTCGTGCGAGCCCTCGCGCACACCGGCCTGGTCGAGGATCCAGGCGAGCTTTCGGCGCAGGATGGGGATCGACTCGGCGTCCTCGGAGAACGCCTTGGACGTGAACAGACCCTGGAAGCGGTGCTCCCCCACAACCTCTCCGTCGGGCCCGATCTTCTTCACGCCGATGTAGTCCATGCGCACGCGGCGGTGCACGGTGGACTCGGCGTTCGTCTTGCTGATGACCAGCATGGGTCCGTGCTCGACCAGGTCGCGCATCCCCGGTTCCAGACCCGCCAGCAGGGTGGGGCGGTGGAAGGACGACTTCGACTCGTCCCGCAGGACGCCCAGACCCGAGCCGGCCGTGACGACCACGGCACGCCCCTGGTCGGTGTCGACGAGGTCGTAGCCGCGGTAGCCCAGGAAGACGAAGGCCCCGTCGCGCAGCCAGCGCAGGAACGCCTCGATCTCCCGGACCTCCTCGCGCCAGTCGTAGAGCGCCTTGGCGCGCTCGGCCAGCTCCGCGACGACCTCGTTCACCGCGTCGATCATCGGGGTGAAGTCGTCCGTCGCCGCGATCACGTCCTCGAGGGAGCCCTGCACCTGCCGTGCGACGTCCTCGAGGGCCTGCGGGTCCGTCACCTGCACCAGCTCGCAGTGCACGAGCGACTCCCGGGCACCACCCTTGCGCGACGGGCTCACACCGGTCACGCGGCCCTCCTCGTCGCGATCCACGCGCAGAACGGGATACACGAGGTGCTCCACCGCGAGGTCGTGCGCGTGCAGAAACTCCCGGATCGTGTCGACGATGAAGGGGCGCTCCGAGACGTCGGTGCGCAGCACCGTGACCGGGGCGTACCATCCCTCGTTGTCCACGTCGGGGTTCAGCACCGCGACGTCGACACGGTCGGGCCGGCTCGACTGGAGGAACCTGAAGGCCCCCAGTGCCATGTGGGTGAGGGCGTCGGTGCTCCGCTCGCGCAGCAGCTCCGCGGACGCCTTCGAGAAGAAGATCTCCGCGAAGTCCACCGCGAGGCGCGCTTCCGCGGGGTCGACGTGACGCTCTATCTGACGGCAGACCGCATCCACCGTCGGCGAGTCCTGGCGGAGCTTGCGCACCGCCGTCTCCGTTGTGTCGCTCATGCTCGAGATGCGTTGCGACCGGGGTGTACGAAGGCCCGGCTGATCCGTCGCACGACCGGCCGGTAGCCAAGCCCATGAAAATATCCAAAGCGCGCCGAGGTGTAGATGGCCAGGGGCGCTCTGGCTAGCTTGCCGCATGCGCTTCGTCCACGTGGCCGACGTCCACCTCGACACGTCCTTCGCCGGCCGTTCGCCGGCCGTGCGCCAGCGCCTGCGCGACGCTTCCAGGGCCGCGTTCACCGCCGCCGTGGACCTCGCCATCCGCGAGGACGTCCACGCGTTCCTCGTCGCCGGCGACCTCTTCGACGGCGAGCGTCTCTCCTTCCGCACGGAGCGCTTCCTCCTGGAGCAGGCCCAGCGCCTGGGCGACAACGGGATCACGATGGTGTACGCGACCGGCAACCACGACCCCGGATCCGGGGCCGGCGGCCCGCGCGCTCTGGCCTGGCCGTCCAACGTGTGCGTCGCCGCCGACGGCGTCCCTCATCGCGTCGCCATCCGCGGTCGGGACGGGACGCCGGTCGGCTTCGTCGCGGCCGTGGGCCACGCCACCGACCACGAGACGGCCGACCTGTCCCGGCTCCTACCGCGACCGAGAGGCGAGCTCCCGGAGGTGGCGCTGCTGCACACCCAGGTGCACGCCTCGCCGGGGGCGGAGGCCCACCACCCCTACGCTCCTTCCGAGATCGGATACCTCGCGCGATCCGGCTACGACTACTGGGCGCTCGGGCACGTACACGTCGGCCAGATCCTCCGCGACGATCCTCCGGTGGTGTATGCCGGGAGCCTCCAGGGTCGCACGCACGCGGAGCAGGGACCGCGGGGAGCGTACCTCGTGGATCTCTCCGATCGAGGCGCCCCTGCCGTCACGTTCCGGCCGCTGGCGCCGATCCGCTGGGAGACCCTCACGGTCGGGGGCCTGGAAGCGGCCGACTCCCTGGATCGCCTGGAGCGCCGCATCGAGTCGGCGTGGAGCGCCGCGCCCGTCCGGGATGCCGGACGGATCGGCCCGGAGTGGATGCTGCGGATCGTGCTGGAGGGCCCCTGTCCCCTCTGGAAGGAGCTGCGCGCGCCCGAGGATCGCGAGACGCTGGCGCGGGAGCTCCTCGACCTGCTCGGCGTCCTGGATGTCGTCGTCCTGTCCGATCGCGTGCACCCTGTCGTGCCGGTGGCGGAGCACCGGGGACGCACGGACGTCCTGGGCGAGGCGTTGAGGTTGATCGAGCAGGTGCGGCAAGGCGAAGCCCGCCTGGGCGGCGTGGACCGGGACGCGCTGGCGGGGCTCGCCGGCGACGAGCGCCGGAGCGTCGACGCCTACGTGCGGCGCCTCCTGGAGGGCGCCGAGGCGGAGCTCGCGGCGCGGATGCTGGTCTCCGGAGACGGCTCCGCATGAGGATCGAGCGGGTCCGGGTGGAGGCGTTCGGGCGTCTCGTCGGGTACGACACGGGCCCGGGGGCCCTTCCCGGGCTGGTGGTCGTGCTGGGCCCGAACGAGGCGGGCAAGTCCACGCTCTTCCACTGCCTGACCACGCTCCTGTACGGCTTCCGGCCTGCGGCCCGCGACCTGCACCCCTACGTGCCGTGGGGCGGCCCCGACGCTGCGGCCGCGGCCGTGGTGCGGCTCGACGCGGGGGGGTGCGTCGACGTCCGGCGGAGGTTGCTTTCCCAGCCCAACGGACAGATGACGCTGGACGGGCACACCGAGGACCTGAGAAACCGTGCCCTGCCGTGGACCGAGCACGTCCCCGTGCAGGTGTTCCGGCAGGTGTTCGCACTGACCCTGGCCGATCTCGCCGAGCTCGACGGCGAGGCCTGGGCGCGGGTACAGGACCGCATCGTGGGCTCCATGGGAGCCTCCGACATCGCCCCGGCACGTGGCGTGGCCGCGGAGCTCGAGCGCGAGGCCGGTGAGCTCTGGCGCCCGAATCGCAGGGGAAACCAGCGCATCCGGGACCTGGAGAGCGAGGTGCGCGCCCTGCGCGCGCGCCGGCGCCAGGCGCTCGACAGGGACGCGGAGCTCAGGGCCCTGGTGCACGAGCGGGACACCGTGCGCGGCGAGCTGCACGCGGCCCGCGAGGCGAAGGAGCGGGAGCGGGTCGCCGTCGAACGCGTTCAGGAGCTGACGCCCGTACGCAGGCAGATGCGACGCATCGCGGCGCTGCGCGAGGAGGCCGGACCCGCAGCAGCCCTCGCCGGTCTCCCGCCCGATCCCGGTGCCCGCCTGGAGGAGCTCGACCGCCGGCGGGACGCCCTCGCCGCCCGTCGTGCCCAGCTGGAGGAGGAGGCCCTCGAGCCACGGCACCTGCTCGGCGCATACGATGCGCTCCAGGCGAGGCTGATCTCGCGTGCGGAGGCGGTCGACGGCTTCGCGGCGCGGGCGGCGGGAGCGGCCTTCGAGCGGGCGCGGGCGCGGGGGCTGGAGCAGGAGGTGGCCGATCTGGAGCGCCGGGCGGAGGCGGAGGCCGGGCGCGTGCTCGCACCGCCCTGGGCCGAGGGCACGCTGGCGCGGCTGGTGGCGCTGTCCCTACAGGACGTGCGCAGCGCCGTCCGGTCGTTTCTCGACGCCGACGAGCGGCTCCGTATCCTGCGGGAGGCGGAGCGCATCGGCACTTCCAGGGCGCCCGCGATGACTCCCGGGGCCCTCCTCGGCGGTGCCGCCGCGGTCGCCCTCGCCGGAGTCGTCCTCCTCGTCCTCGGCCTGGGTAGCGGCGGCGTCCTGACCGTGATTGCGGCGCTGATGCTGGCCGCGGTCGGTCTCGTCCTCCTCGGAGGAGCGTGGAAATCGCGGGGCGGCACAGGCCGGAAGAAGGAGAGCGAGACCCTACGCGAGGCCGCGGAGGCGAGGCAGAGGGCGCATGCGCGAGTCGTCGACTCCCTGCGCGGCGTCCCGGCGGCTCCGGAGCTGCTGGAGGCTCCCTCCATGCTCCTCGTGTCGGGGCTCGAGTCCCTGCAGGACGCGCTGCGCCAGCGCGGCGAGCGCTCGCGCATGCTGGAGGCGGCCCGCGAGCGGCTCGCGGCCCTGGACGAGGAGGGCCGCGGCCTCGCGGTGGCGATGGGCACGGACGCGCGGCCGGACGCCGAG
>JBJKSF010000194.1:0-3134 GCA_046704285.1 Longimicrobiales bacterium
CCTCGGCACGCTCCGCAGGACGCACGGCCAGGGTCGGGCCCTGGTCCTTCAGCCGCAGGGTGTGCTGCACGACCTCCAGTTCGGGGCGCTCGTAGCCCGTGACGCGCCGCAGCCACGCGGACCAGAGGCCCGGGTCCGCGACGCGGTGCCGGAAGCCGAGGTCGCTCGGGTCGCGCCGCGCCCCGTCGGGCGGCGGCGTCCAGCGCAGCAGCGTCATGCTGATCTGCGAGCCGAAGCCGGCCGCGAGGCGCACGGCGTACCGGATCGGGTAGGCCCCACCGCGCGACAGGTTCAACGTTCCCAGCTCGGGATCGAGCTCGCGGTGGTTGGCCACGGGGGGCACCAGGCCGGTCTCGAGCATCTTGACCGCGAGCGCGTCCTCGATGGCGACGCCCATGGGATGGCCCGTGTAGCCCTTGGTGTTCGCCACCACCACGACGTCCGCGTCGGCGCCGAACACGCGGCGCAGCGCGCCCACCTCCGCGCCCGCGCTCCCGCCCCGCGCCGGCGTGTAGGTCTCGTGGGAGACGAAGACCGTCTGGGCGGCCATCTCGTGCCGGTCGATCCCCCACGTGCGCTCGACGTCGGAGACCAGCTTCTCCATGACGTCCGCGATGTGGGCCACGTCGAGCCGCGTTCCGTGGAACGCGCTGTTGGCCACGGTCGTGCCCAGGATCTCGCAGATCGGCAGGACGCCGCGCTCGGCCGCCGCATCCAGGTCCTCGATGACGAGCGCCGCGCCCCCCATCCCGAGGAGGAGGCCGTGACGGCGCCGATCGAAGGGGAGCGCCGCGTCCTCGACGCGGGCGTCCGTGGCGGCGGAGCCGGAGGCCAGGAACCCCGAGGCGAACCACGGGAACGTGTGCTCGGTGGTGATGTCGTCGGCGGTCACGACGACGACCCGCCTGCAGCGTCCGCTCCGGATCCAGTCCTGAGCCACGCCGACCGCCTGCGTGCCGGAGGAGCACGCGGCGTTGGTGGCGATGTTGGGCCCCCGCGCGCCGATGTACTCGGCGAACTGGGAGTGGCCCATGGCCAGGACCTGGAAGAGGAAGCGCCGGTCGAAGCCGTAGGGAGCCTCGCTCCCCTGGCGCTCGGCTTCGGCGATGGCGGCGTCGAGCTCCGCGCGCGCCTCCTCGCCCGCGATGCGTGCCCGGAGGGCCCTCAGCTCGGCGAGCCGCTCCCGCCGCGCCCGGTCCTCGTAGTAGGCCTCCGCGGCCTTCGCGAAGGAGTCGATTCCCGGGAACGCCGAGCCGAACACGATCCCGGTGTCGTCACGCATCTCCTCGGGAATCGCCCAGCCGGCCGGGAGCTTGGACCCCGTGCTCGTGGTCTTGTAGCGCCGCACGAGCGGGATCCCCGCATCGCGGAGCGCGTCGATCCCCGCGGCGATGGCCAGGCGTGTGACCCAGTCCAGCGCCTGCACGCGATCCTCCGGGAAGCCGAACTCCGCGACCAGGTCCAACGCGCCCGCCCGTCCAGCGAGCTTGATGACGTCCGCGGGATCCTCGATGGTCTCGAAGCGGGCGTCGCCGTTGGAGCCCTTCACGAGACGCGTGACGCGCCGGTCGAGCATCTCGGCGCGCAGGGCCTCGGGTACCGGTGCGATGTACTGGTCGCCGCGCAGGATGCTCGCGACGTTGTCCTCGTCGAAGACCTTCGACCGTCCCGGCAGGCCGAGCGCCGCCCCGGTGATGCCGACGCGGACCGGTGCCGGCGGTCGGGCCCCGGCGCCCAGGTAGGTCTCGAAGCTCCGGTCGAGGAACTCGGCGAACATGCGGCCCAGCGTGACGTAGCGGTCCCCCGACGGCTCGGCCGGGGCTGTCGGGTGGGCCACGGCCGCGGGCGGGATCCCGGGTCCGGTAACGGGGGAGGGCTCGTCCGCGACGCGCTCCGCATGCACGACCTCCGCCTCCGCCACCCCGGCCCCCAGCCCGAGCGCGTAGCAGGCGCACAGCGCCCGGTTGAGGCTGACGATGTCGCCCTGGCGCGGATGGTTCGTGTAGATCACCGTCACGCCGTCGCGCGAGCCGACCACGTCGTCGGCCATGCCGAAGAGGGCGCGCTTCGGGCCCATCTCCACGAAGACGCGCGCGCCCGCGTCGTAGAGCGCCTCGAGACCCTTCACGAACTGGACCGGCGAGCTGATCTGGCGTGTGAGCATGTCGATCACGCGCTCGCGCGCATCGGCGCCGGTCGCGTAGAACGAGGCGTCGACGTTGGCCACTACCGGAACGCTCGGCGCGCGCAGGTCGATCGTCTCCAGGAACTCGCGCAGCCTGGCCGCAGCAGGTGCCACGATGCGGGTGTGGAACGCGTGGCTCACGGTCAGCTCCGACGTCCGGTAGCCGGCGCCCCGCACGGCCTCCATGGCGCGGCGCACGGCCTCGGTCGCGCCGCCGATCACGCACTCCTTGGTGCTGTTGACGTTCGCGACCACGACGTACCCGTCCACGGTGGCGAGCAGGGCCTCGACCTCGTCGACGGGACCGAAGACCGCGGCCATCATGCCGTTGTCGTCCGTGGCCAGGCGCGTCATGGCCTCGCCGCGGAAGCCGACCGAGCGCAGCGCGTCGCCGAATCCGATGGCGCCGCCCGCCACGAGCGCGCCGTACTCGCCCAGGGAGTGACCCATCACGAGATCCGGGCGGACGCCGTAGGCCGCCATGACGCGGGCGAGCGCGATGTCGACCGTGAGCACCGCCGGCTGCGTGACAGCGGTCTGGCGCAGGTCCTCCTCCGCCTGTGCGACCCTTTCGGCGTCGGCGGAGTCCACGAAGATGCGGGCGCTGAGCGGCCCTCCCAGGCGCTCCGCCATCGCCGCGTCGGCCTCGGCGAACGTGGCCGCGACGATCGGCTCGCGCGCGCGCAGCTCCTCCAGCATGCCGACGTACTGGGAGCCCTGGCCCGTGAACAGGAACGCGACCTTCCCGGGCCGGCCGCGCCCGAAGTAGACGCCCTTGTTCCGCAGCGCGCGCCACCGGCCCTCGTTGTCTTCCTCGAGCGCCGCGACGGCCTTGGAGGCGGAGTCGGCCAGCTCGGCCGCGTCCCCGAAGTCGATCGCGACGCGCAGGGGAGCCTCGAGGTCCCGTCGGCGCGGCGGCTCGGGCGCCGGAGCCTCGCCCGCCCGGGCC
>JBJKSF010000195.1:0-3149 GCA_046704285.1 Longimicrobiales bacterium
GCTCCGCCGCGCGCCGCGCGCGCGCCGGTCCAGCGGTGGAGCCCCATCCCCGTGAGCACCAGCACGGGAAGCGCCAGGCCCGTCAGGTGGACCGGGCCCACCGTGTCGATCCCCGGATCGTGCAGCATCGAGCTCAGGACGACGAACAGCCCGAGGGAGCCCCACAGCGCTCCGCTGCGGCGCGCGCCGATCGCCAGCGGCAGCAGCAGGAACGCGCTCGGCCAGCCCAGTAGCGCGTAGTTGAGGCGCACGAGCCCGATCAGGGCGGTGCCCGCCATGCGGCCGAGCCCGGTGAACCGGAGGTTCGGCACCGCGCTCACCGTGGCGGGATCCATGCCGCTGAAGCGGTAGCCGTTCGCGACCGCGTACGCGTGCCAGGCGACGTAGGCGGGCGTCCACGGAGACCCGGTCTGCGCCGCGTCCACCCCCAGGAAGAGCCCGGCCATCACGAGAGCCGGCGCCGCGAACGCCGCCGCCGGCACGAGCGGCCGCCCCCCCCGCCACCACGCCACGACCCACAGGGCGAGCAGCGGAACGCCGATCCCGAGCGCCGAGAAGGGGCGGATGAAGAACGCGGCGGAGAACGCCAGGGCGAGGAGCGCGGCCCATCGGCCGTCGGCGGGACGGTCCGCCGCCTCGAGCGCCACCCATGCCGTCCAGGTCAGGGCACACAGGTCGGAGGTGTGCGCCAGCTCCGTCGCCGCGAGCATCTGGAGCATCGGGCTCAGCAGGAAGACTCCCACGACGACCTGCGCCCACGGGCGGCTCGCGAGCCTGCGCGCGAGCAGATAGAGCGGCGGCACGGTGAGCGCCGAGAGCACGGGATTCACGAGGCCGGGCGCCCCGAGGAGGACGCCGACGCTCAGCAGGGCCGGCCACCCCAGGAAGTACTGCGTGTACATGCGCCCGTCGTTGACCACGCCGGCGTGGTCGAAGAAGAGGCGCATCGGATGCGAGGGCGCCGTCAGCCTCCCCTGCGCGAGGAGCTCGGCCGCGAACCGGTAGAGCGACTCGTCGTCCGTGATCCGCGCCCCGTGCAGCACCAGAGCCCGCAGCGCGAGCGGAACGAGCAGCCCCAGCGCGGTCGCGGCGACCAGGAACGGCCGCTCGGGCAGGGAGTCGAGCCCCCCCTCCCGCGGGAGCAGGCGCACGAGCCCGAGCACGGCCAGCGCCACGAACGCGGCCCCGAACACCGTGAAGAAGAACAGGAAGACGGCGTGGTGCCACGTGGGCGCGAGCGTGCTGCCGAGCCCGAGCGCCCACCCGTGGAAGCGTGCGTCGCCCAGGATCCGGAAGGCGACCGCCACGAGGGCCGCGAGCGCGAGCAGCGCGACGCCCTCACGTGAGGGAGCCCTGGATCCTCCACCGCCCCCCGGCCGCGTCCGCCCCGGGTCCGACGGCGCGCCGGCGGCCCCTCCGCCCGTCATCGAGCCAGCTCGGGCCGCTGCCTGAGGAACGAGAGGACGCGCGGCAGGTCGGACGTCACGTTGCCCATGCGCGTGACGCCCAGCGTGGCGAGCGCGGACCCCAGGTAGGCGCCTCGCGGCGTGGTGGCTCCCGCCAGGGCGGACAGCACGACGCCCGCCAGGAAGAGATCCCCCGCACCCACCGCGTCCACCGTGACCTGGCCGAGCGCGGGCAGGTACGCCGCACGCAGGCGGCTCGACGGCGGATCCGTCGGGGCGAACGTGATGCACCCGCGGCGCCCCAGGGTCACCACGACCTCCCCCGCCCCACTGCGGTCCAGATACCGGTTGGCCACCACGACGAGGCCGCTCTCCCGGTCCGCGAGCGCGAAGCGCAGCTCGCTCTCCGTGGGCGTCGCCAGGCGCGGCCGGGAAAACTTGAGGAGGTTGGCCTGCCCCGTCGAGCTCACGTCGGCGAAGTACGGCCGCCCGGCCGCGGAGCTCGCCCGCGCGATCGCACCGGTGAGCCGGTCCCCGAAGAGCCCGTAGCCGAAGTCGCTCGCCACCAGCGCGTCGTGCCGCCCGAGCTCCTCTTCGAGCACCCGGACCATCCGCTCGACGGCCTGGGCGGAGATCGGCATGGGCGGCCCCTCGTTCACCTTGAGGACCTTCTGCTCGCCGACCACGTAGCGGATCTTCCGGTAGAGCGGCCGGCCGTCGGTCTCGACCGCCCTCAGCGCCACCCCCCGCTCCTCCAGCAGCGCGCGGTAGCGCCCGAAGAGCGGGTCGTCGGAGCCGGTCGTGACGAGCGTCACCTGCGCGCCCAGCGCCGCCATCTGAGACGCGATCGCGGCCGCGCCGCCGGCGTAGTCCTCCGCCTGCAGCGGCGAGACCGACAGGATGGGGCTCTCCTCCGCCACGGTGGCGCTCTCGCAGAACACGTATCGGTCGAGGATCGGGTCGCCCACGACCACGACCCGGAGCGCGCCCATCCCGTCCAGCTGGCGCTCGAGCCCCTCCAGGGTGACGTCGTGGCGCCGGCAGTACGCCTCGATCTGCTCCTGGCGGAACCCGAGCGCGTCGCCGCGCGCCTCGATCAGGTCGGTCGAGGAGAAGACCACGTCGCCGGAGCCGTACACGACCTGGCCGCCCCAGCTCTCCACCAGAGCCTTCTCCCGCGCGAAGCGGGGGTCGTCGAGCGTCTCGTACTCGCGGCCCTTCACGTACACGTCCGGACGGACCGCCTCGAGCATCGGCCCGCCCCACGATTCCTCGCTCAGGCTCACCAGATCGACGAACTCCAGCGCGGCGAGGTTCTCCATGCGCAGGCGCTCGGGGATGCGGGGGCGGTCGTAACCCTTGTCCACCACCTCGTCCGCGCTCACGGAGACCAGCAGCACGTCCCCCAGGCTCCTGGCGAAGCGCAGATAGCGGATATGGCCCGGGTGCACGACGTCGAAGCAGCCGTGGCACTGCACGAGCTTCTTGCCGCGGGCACGCAGATCCTCGCGCAGGGCGACGAGCTGCTCGCGCGAGACGATCTTGTCGCCCGGAGCCCTCACGACGGCTCCTGCCCCGGACGGCGCCCCGCCCGGCCGAGCCAGCGGTCCAGGGGAATGTCGGGGAGGCCTTCCACGCGCAGATCCACGTCGTCGGCCGTCACGCCCTCGCCGACGCCCACCACGAAGGCGCCCGCCCCGCGTGCCGAGGCCGCTCCGGACGGCGAGTCCTCCACCGCCACGC
>JBJKSF010000196.1:0-6913 GCA_046704285.1 Longimicrobiales bacterium
CCAGCTGGACCCCCAGGATTCGGTGGCCCAGTCCATCGTCTACCTCATGACCTACGACTTCCACCATCCGAAGGAGACCGCCCGATGAACGTCCGATCCATGTCCCTTCCGATCCAGTTGGGCATGATGGGGCTGGCCGTGGCGGCCTCGCTCCTGCCCGCTTCCTTGAAAGCGCAGCAGACCACCACGCAACAGCCTCAGGTGATCTACGCCTGCGTGATCAAGGGTAGCGGGGTGGTATATCTGGTGAACGCCCCGAACGACCCGGGCGCCAACCCCAACCTGCCCAACGGCTGCCTCTCGCCCAAGCATACCCTCGTGCATTGGAGCGTGCAGGGACCTCCCGGACCTCAGGGGCCCGCCGGAACGTCGGGAAGCAGCGACCCCTGGATGGTCTACAACTTCCAGACCCACGAGATCTCTGGATCCGGCGGATTCACGCTCAAGTCCAACGAGGTTGGCGTCTTGATATTCAGTTATCCCAACGGGCTTCTCGACGGGTGCGCGATCGTTGCCAATTGGCAGGGACTCGACCAGAGCGACGCGCCTGTCTCCTGGGCAGCCAACGTCAGCACCCAGAATGTGTTCGGAGACGGTTATCTCACGGTCGCTGTCTTCTCGAACGCACCGCCCAACATGATGGCCTCAGGGGTCAAGACGCTTCAGCTGATCAGCCGGTGCCCTTGAACCCACCCGATCAGGCGGTCGCGCGGCCGACCTCGGCGTGATCACGGCGCCCCCGGGCCTTGAAGGGTCGGGGGCGCTTCGCCGGTGCGATCGTCCCCCCAGCATGGCGAGCACCTGGCGATGGAGATCGGCAACCGCCGCGACCTGCTGAGTCGTAGGTGTGGCCATGGTCGACGCGTTGCCGCCGGTACCCCCGTACGAACCGCGGTAGAGGGAGTTGTACTGGTCCACGAGCTCGCCGTTCAGCTTCAGCAGGGCGGGCTTCTTCTCCCCTTTGGCCTTTCCCTGCTGCAGTGCCGCGTAGGTCCGGTTCATGTCCTGGCTGAGCTCGGTCGCCAGCTGGAACTGCTGCGCGAGGCCGGCCGCGGGCGTCTTGTTCCGCGGGTCCATGCGCACCGTCAGCGGCTGTGTCCACGTGTGTCCGTCCGCCGTGAGCTTGCCGGTGTAGTGGCCCGGCAGCGCCGCGGGGCCCAGCGGCCCGATCGGCGAGTCGTGCAGGATGACGGAGATCGAGACCGTCGGGCGGAGCACGTGCGGTGACGGATAGTGCAGGTCCCACACGAACCGGTGCATCCCGGCCTCGGCGGACAGCACCCGGAGCGGTCGCAGCCAGTAGGTCGGGAAGTTCCATTCATCGGGATTCATCGGCGCTGGTTTGTCCGTCGACGCGTAGCGGCGCACCAGCTTGCCGTCGGCATCGAGGATCTCGAGCGTGACCGGTCCGCTCACCGGCGCCTTCAGGTCGTAGTCGATGATCGCTCCGCTGGGCGGGTTCTGACCCGCCGGAAATTCCGGAGGCAGCTGGGTATCGGTGTAGGTGTCGCGCGGGATCTGGTACGCGGCCTCGGGCTTGTAGAGGTACGTGCGGGTCGCGGCGGCGGCGGCCGTGAGCTGACGCAGGGGCGTGACGTCATCGAGGATCCGGTCGGAACGGCCGTTGGTCCCCAGCACCAGGTCGTTGTCATGCACGACCAGGTCACGCATCGAGGTCACGGGTAGGTTCAGCTGCAGGGACTGCCAGTGCGCACCGACGTATACGGATAGGCATGGTCGCGCGGCAAGGCCCCCCTTCGGCTCGGGGGCCCGTGCCGCTAGCTTCCGCGTTGCGGGATCCCACCTCGAGCCCTCGCATCCGAGGGCGAGCACTCGCCCCGAGATCTTGCGCCAGCCTATCGAGCCGGATGTACCGGCCGGCCTGCTGTGCGCCTCCACACCGGCAAGGTTTCTTTGGCCTTTTCTGCCCTCAAGCTGCACCCGACCCTCCTGAGGGGCGTCGCGTCGCTCGGCTTCGTCGAGCCGACGCCCATCCAGTCCGAAGCCATTCCGCACGCCATGGAAGGCCGCGATCTGCTGGCCTGCGCGGCCACCGGAAGCGGCAAGACGGCCGCGTTTCTGCTGCCCATCCTGCATCGCCTGGTGGATCGGCCCCGGGGCACGACCCGGGCCCTGGTCCTGGCCCCCACCCGGGAGCTGGCCCTCCAGATCCAGGACGATCTGAACGGCCTGGCGCGCTTCACGCGCCTCCGGGCCGCCGCCGTGCACGGCGGTGTGGGAATGGGTCCGCAGGAGAAGGCGTTCCGCAAAGGGGTCGACGTCATCATCGCCACGCCGGGTCGCCTGCTGGATCACTTCCAGCACGAGTACGCGTCGCTCGCGGGGCTGGAGTATCTGGTGCTGGACGAAGCGGACCGGATGCTGGACATGGGCTTCCTGCCGGACATCAAGCGGGTGCTCGCGCACGTGCCGACGCCGAAGCAGACCTTCTTCTTCAGCGCCACCATGCCGCCGTCGATCGAGAAGCTGACCCGCGAGATCCTGCGCAATCCGGCCAAGGTCGCGCTCCAGCGTCGGGCGACCCCGCCTCGGGCGGTCACCCAGACCGTGTACCCCGTACGCCAGACGCTCAAGGCCACCCTGCTGGTGCAGCTGCTCCAGGGACGGCACGTGGACGACGCCCTGGTCTTCACCCGTACCAAGCACCGCGCCGACCGGCTCTGCAAGCTGCTCAACCGCCACGGCATCGTCGCCGAGCGGATCCACGGGAACCGCTCCCAGGCCCAACGCACCCGCGCTCTGGACGGCTTCAAGAGGGGCGACTTCCAGGTCCTGGTGGCCACGGACATCGCCGCTCGCGGCATCGACGTGGAGTCTCTGGGTCACGTGGTGAACTTCGACGTCCCCACCACGCCCGAGGACTACATCCACCGGGTGGGTCGCACGGCGCGCGCCGCCGAGACCGGCGACGCGATCACGCTGGTGGCGCCGGCGGACGAGGAGGACCTGGCGCGCATCGAGCGCGCGGTGGGCTCCAGGATCACGCGGATGTTCCTGGAGGGGTTCAGTTACGACGCGGCGCCCGACGAGGGTCCTCTCGAGGTGCCCCTCAAGGAGCGCGTCGCCGCCATCCGCGCCAAGAAGGCGGAGGACCGCGCCCGGACCCGTGCGAAGGCCGAGAGGAAGCAAGCCGCCACGGGCGGAGAGCGACGTCGCTCCGGGAGCCACCCGCGATCCGGCGGCAGCGGGAGCCGCGTCGAAACCGGCCGCGCCCCCGAGCCGCGGGAGCCCCAGGACCCACTGCGCGGCCACGCGGGGCGGGTCGGCATCGGGCCGCGCCGCGGAAGCCGGGGACCGCGCGGTGGGCGCCATTGAGGCGCGGGCCGCGAGCGGGCGTGAGGGAGGGGGGCCGGTTGGGCAGGTCGAGGTGGAGGAGGATGGCGGCGAGGACGGGCGGGTCGGTGAGAAAGGCGAGGATCTTCATGGAGCCGCCGCAGGCCGGGCAGAGGAGCGGCAGGACCTCGTAGATCCGGGCGAGGAGCACGGCCCAACGGATCCGCGCCGGGCTGGCGGACCGAGGAGGCTCGTCGAGGGAGGCGGAGGCGAGTGAGGCTGGCCGGAGGTCGCCGCAGCTCCATCCTGTCGGGCGCACCTCTCGGAAGCCGGGCCTGCACCGTCACTTGCGATGGGGGCTCGGCTGGTTCCATGGGGGTCTGCCGGACTCCGGTAACCGGCTCGGGTAGCGGTCCGTCAGGAGCAGTCTCCCGGGGTGCGGGGCGCCTAGTCTCTCCTGATCTTTTTCCGCGCCGCGTCGAAGTGTACGCCCCTCATGCGCTTCACGCCGTCGTCGGTCTGCTTGTAGACCGTCCGCGCGTGCTTGTCTCCCGCCTCCGTGTCCTCCCAGAAATACGGTGATGGCGTTCCGTCCGGTCTGTTGATCTTGATGCGCGACATGGTGTGATTCCCTGGAAGCTGGAGGGTGAGTCGGTGTGGGCGAGCCCCGGACCGACGTGGCATAGACGTTCTTCTACCCCCGATTGGTCCGGAGAGTCCCGCGAAGGCGCGCGCGCTTGCCCACGGGGTCGACGCCGGGACGGCGCTTCCGTTAAGCTTCGCTCACGGCGGAGGCGGTGGCCCTCCGCATCGACGCTGGCGGCGAGCACTTCCGCGGTGCTGTCGTCGGCGTCTTCTCGTCTGTGCGGGCTCCGCTCCCGTCCGAGGCAACATGGCCAAGCAGGAATCGATCGAGTTGGACGGCGTGGTGACCGACGTTCTTCCGGACCGGAACTTCCGTGTACGCCTGCAGAACGATCACGTCGTCCTGGCCTATGCGGCCGGGAAGATGTCCAAGTTCCACATTCGCGTGCTGGTGGGTGACAGGGTGACTTTGCAGCTGTCGCCGTACGACATGTCACGAGGCCGCATCGTGTATCGGCACAAGGCCGAAGACGCCGCGCCGTCGCCCGCTTCGCGCCGACGAAGGCGCTAGGAGAACACTGTGGCCACGTCCTTCTCGATCGCCCGTTCCCGCTGCTTCGCGCTGCCGGCCGCGACGCTCCGCGCCGAAATCCAGTCGCACACCGGAAACGACGCCGAGACTTCGAGCATCCTGCGGTCTCTCGAGCGTTTCGGCGACGATGCATCGATCCGTTACTACGAAGTGACCCCGACGGCGGTCCGGCGCACCTATCACATAGCGTCGGCATCGACATGGACCGTCCGGGCGGTGCGATAGAGCGCGTCCCGGGAGCCGGGGGCATCCTCGATTCGAAGGGTGCGCGCACTGCACGCGGCGCCATCGGCGGCGGAGGCGATCCGCCGCCCCTGACTCCAGGCTTGGTCACGGCGTTCTCCACACGCCGGGGGGGCGGATCCGAGCCGTCGACTCGGCGGGTTTGGCGAAAACGGCGTTTGCTGCGATCCTTGGGCCGAGTGAGAAGCACACAGGAGGACGGGTGCAGCATCTTCCGAAGACTCCGACCGAGGACCGAGTCATGGACAGGAGTTCGAAGATGCGTAGCAGGGGAACCGTGAAGTGGTTCAACGATCAGAAGGGCTTCGGGTTCATCACGCCCGAGGACGGCAGCAAGGACTGCTTCGTCCACCACTCCGCCATCCAGGCCGAGGGCTTCAAGTCCTTGACCGAGGGTGACACGGTGGAGTTCGACGTCGCTCAGGGCCAGAAGGGCCCGGCCGCCGAGAACGTGGTCAAGGTCTGAGCCGAGCTGATCGACCGAAGCCCCCCGGCGCCGATGCGGCGTTCGGGGGGCTTCGCCGCACGGTACGCCGCCACCGCGCGGCTCACCGCGACCTCTTCGGCCCGTGTCAGGATCATCCTGTCGGCATAGTGACCCACCTTCCCTCACACAGGGCGGAGTCGGCTCGGTCCGACGACGACGCAACCGGAGTGTGCACCCACTGGCGGCGGAACGTGGTCGGTGAGACGAGCAGCGACCTCGGCCATGCTGGGGAGGGTTCGAGGGCCGAAGGCCCGACAGTCCGACGCACGGATCACGTAGTCGAACGCGATCCGTCCTCACCCACCGGCCTCATCCCCTCGAACGCTCGCGGTCCTTCCGCCCACCGCCATCACCAGACCGCCGAGCACGCCGATTCCGCCGATCACCACGCGCACGCTGAACGCCTCGCCCAGAACGACGATGCCGAGCGCCACGGCGAAGAGGGTGGACACGAGGGGGATGAGCATCGTCCGCGTGACCTGCATCCGCTGGATGAGCCAGTAGAGCAGCACGAACGCGAGCGCGGATCCCACGAGTGCCAGGTAGAGCAGGGCGAAGACGCCGCGCGCCGTCCAGGGGTAGTGCAGGGGACTGCCGTCGACGACCACGGCGAGCGCCACGAGCGGGATCCAGCCGCCCACCATCTGGACCGCGGTGAGCGTGACCGGATCGATGTGCGTCCCACTCCGCTTGATCACGATGTCGGCGTACGCGCTGCCGAGGCTCGCCACCACGATCGCAGCGGCCCCGGCGAGCGCAAGCGGCCCTTTCATCGAGATCTGGTTCCAGAAGATGAGCACCACGCCCGCGGCGGCGAGCGCCACGCCGCCGACCTTGCGCCACGTCATCGGCTCGTCGGCGAGCATGAAATGTGCGAGCACGATCCCGAAGAGCGGGAAGTTCGTGTAGAGAATCGCCGCGAGCCCCGAGGAGATGTGCGCCTCGCCCCAGAAGACGAGAGCGTAGTTGAGGGTGAACGTCAGCCAGCCGGTGACGAGCATCAGCCGCCACTCGGCCCACGTGCGGGGCAGGCGCGCGCGGCGGATCACGAGCCAGAGCACGAGCGGGATCGAGGCGATGACGAAGCGGACGCCGGCGAATCCGATGGGGGGCAGCCCGGAATCGAGGCCCACCTTGATGAAGAGCCAGGTGGATCCCCAGATCGTGCCGAGGGCGAGCCAGGCGAGGGCGGGGAGCGACATGGGTGGGACTATGGACTCAGCGCCGCTCGAGGCGGATCATCTCCGAGCGGCCACCCGCGGCGACCGGCACCTCGACGACGGTCTCCTCTCCGTCCGTGATCGTCATGGGCGACAGCTCGGTCGTGCCATGGTGCACGGCGTAGGTGCCCGGCGCGAGGCCGCTCACGCGCAGCGTGGCCGTGTGGGCCGACGTGACGTCGCTCTCGAGCTCGAAGTGCACCTCGCTCACGTCCTCGGCCACCACGATGGGCCGGTCCGGGCGGAATCGGTCGACCTCGGATTCCAGATGCAGACGCCCCCTCTCGAGCATGACGTGGAAGCGCCGCCGGATCCCGTCCTTCGGGACGACCTCGATCGCGTGCCCCGCCCGCCGCCACGCACCCCCGTAGCAGAACCGCCCGAAGAGGGGATCGTCGGCCAGCACGGTGCGCGCGCCGCGCACCGCGCCGGAGAACCCGAGGTCGATCTCCGAGGAGTAGTACCACGAGCCGCGATGGTGGGGCTGGCCGA
>JBJKSF010000197.1:0-3246 GCA_046704285.1 Longimicrobiales bacterium
GCGCGCGACCGCAGCCGCGCCCCTCGATTCCGCGATCCTGGCCACCTTCCGCTGGCGCTCGATCGGGCCGGCGCACATGGGCGGCCGCATCGCGGACGTCGAGGGGATCCCGAGCCCGTCCAAGACGTTCTACGTCGCGACGGTGAACGGCGGGATCTTCAAGACGACGAACGACGGCGTCACGTTCCGGGCGCTGTTCCAGCACGAGCCGATCGTCTCCATGGGCGACATCGCGATCGCGCCGAGCGACACGCTGGAGATCTGGGCGGGCACGGGTGACGAGGACTCGCGCAACACGATCTCGCCGGGTGCGGGCATCTACAAGTCCGTGGACGGCGGGCTGACGTGGAAGCTCATGGGTCTCGAGCAGACGGGGGCGATCGGCCGCGTCGTGGTCGACCCGCGCGACCCGAACACCGTCTATGTCGCGGCGCTCGGCCACGCATGGGGTTCCAACCCGCAGCGCGGTCTGTACAAGACGACGGACGGCGGCCGGACCTGGCAGCTCGTCAAGTTCATCAGCGACAAGGCTGGCTTCGTCGACGTCCGCCTCGACCCGGGCAACCCGGACATCGTGTGGGCCGCGAGCTGGCAGCGCGTGCGCACGCCCTACTCGCTGAACAGCGGTGGTCCGGGCAGCGGCCTGTGGAAGAGCACGGATGCGGGCCGCACCTGGACGGAGATCCGGGGCGGCGGCTTCCCCTCCGGGATGAAGGGCCGCATCGGCATCGCGATCGCGCCGAGCGACCCGCGGATCGTCTACGCGCTGGTCGAGGCCGAGAAGAGCAAGGACGGCAGCGGCGGCACGGGCCTGTACCGCACGGAGGACGGCGGCCGGACCTGGACCAAGATGAACGACCGGGACACCCGGCCGTTCTACTACTCGCAGGTGCGCGTCGACCCGAAGAACCCGAACCGCGTCTACTGGTCCTCCACGCCGCTCCAGTTCTCGGACGACGGCGGCAAGACCGTGCAGACCGCGGCCAACGACGTGCACGTCGACGACCACGCGCTGTGGATCGACCCGACCGACCCCGAGCACTTCGTGCTCGGCGACGACGGCGGCGTCTGGCAGACCTGGGACGCCGGCGGCAACTACGAGTTCCTCAACAACATCGCGATCGGCCAGTTCTACCACGTCAGCTACGACATGGCCATCCCGTACGATGTGTGCGGCGGCCTGCAGGACAACGGGGCCTGGTGTGGCCCGAGCCGGCGCGCGCGCGGCACGCTGACCAACGAGATGTGGAAGTCCGTGGGCGGCGGGGACGGCTTCGTCACGCAGCAGGATCCGACGAACCCGGACGTCGTGTACGCCGAGTCGCAGAACGCCGGCATCCAGCGCATGAACGTCGCCACCGGCGAGACCAAGGATCTGCAGAAGCCGAGCTGGCAGAAGACGTACGGGATGTGGGCGGACTCCCTCATCGCGGCGCGCGGCGACCCGAAGAAGAAGGAGACGGCCGCCGAGCGGCGCCACATCCGCGAGCTCCGTGGCCACCAGGTGGCGGACTCGGTGCGGGAGGACCTGCGCTACAACTGGTACGCGCCGTACTTCCTCTCGCCCTTCGACCACGAGACGCTGTACGTCGGCGGCAACCGCGTGATCAAGTCGACGGACATGGGCGACCACTTCACGATCATCTCGCCCGACCTGAGCAACCCCGCCGACTCGGCCGAGGTGTACGTCAGCATGCACACCACGGGCGGCATCACCAGGGACGTGACGGGCGCAGAGAACTACGGCACGATCGTGCAGCTCGAGGAGTCGCCGATCCTGCGCGGCATGCTGTTCGCCGGCACCGACGACGGCCAGGTCTGGATCTCGCCCGACGACGGCGGCCACTGGACGAACATCAGCAAGAACTTCACGGGCGTGCCGGCCGGCTCGTACGTCTCGAGCATCGAGCCGTCGCGCTTCGACGTGAACCGCTTCTACGTCGCGTTCGACAACCACACGCGCGACGACTACATGCCCTACGTCTTCGAGACGACGGACGGCGGCAAGACCTTCGAGTCGCTGGCCGCGACGCTGCCGCACGACGTGCCGCAGGACTACGTGCACGTGATCCGCGAGGATCCGGTCAACCCCGACCTGCTGTTCCTCGGCACGGACATCGGCGCCTGGATCTCGACGGACCGGGGCGCGACCTGGCAGCGCTTCATGGCGAACCTGCCGAGCGTGCCCGTCTACGACCTGGAGATCCAGCCGCGCGACCACGAGCTGATCGCGGGCACGTTCGGCCGCTCGATCTGGATCGTGCCGATCGCGCCCCTCGAGCAGCTCCACGACCGCACGCTGGCCGACACGCCCGTGCTGTTCCAGCCGGCGCCCGGACTCGAGTACGGCGACCCGCCGGTGGGTGGCGAGGAGATGGGCCAGCAGTGGTTCCAGGCGCCCAGCCCGCCCTTCGGCGCGAGCATCCAGTACTACGTGCCCGCGGGGGGGACGGCCGCCGGCGAGCCGGCCGAAGGCGAGCGCGAGGCCATGGGCCCGGGCCGGGAGCGTGCCCGTGGGCCGCGGGCCACGATCGCGATCCTGGACAGCGAGGGCGACACGGTCCAGACCGTGAGCGGCCCGGCCGCGCCGGGGCTGCACACCGTGACCTGGAGCCTCGGCCCCAAGGCCCCGCCCGCGAAGCCGCTCACGCCGTCGCAGAGGCAGGACAGCGTGAAGGCGATCGCCGAGCTCCACCAGGTGGCCGACTCCCTGATCAAGAGCGGCATGGACCGGGGCGCGGTCGAGCGGGCGGTCTCGCTGATGGAGAGCCCCGACCGCGGCGCCGCGATGCGGCGGATGTTCGGCTTCGGCGGTCAACGCCGCCAGAACCTCGCGGGCGAGCGCTTCTACGAGCGGCCCGCCGAGTCGCCGCCGCCGCGCGCCCAGACCCGGCAGCAGGGCGGAGCGGGGGAGCCCGCGTTCAACGCCGACGTCATGCGCGCCGTGTTCATGGCGGCACGCGAGCGCGGCATCCGCCCGCCGCGCGCCAGAGGCGGATTCGGCGGTGGCTCGCGGCTCGTCGCGCCCGGGGAGTACACCGTCGCGGTCACGCTCGCCGGCCGGACGCTCACGCAGCGCCTGAGCGTGATCCGCGCGCCGGGATGGGGCGTGTGGCAGGCCACGTCGGACGGCTCGCAGCGACAGCGCTGAGCCGAAGCGTCGGGAAGCGGGGGGGGGGCGGAGGCGGCCCCCCCCCCCCCCGCGCGGCGGGGGCCCCCCCCAACCCCCCCCCCGCAACACCAACA
>JBJKSF010000198.1:0-3144 GCA_046704285.1 Longimicrobiales bacterium
AGCAGCTCGGACCGACGCGCGAACAGGCCCACCCGGCACCCCTTCGCTGCCAGCACGCGGGCGAGTTCCCTTCCGATGCCGCTCGAGGCTCCCGTGACGAGCGCCACGCGTCCGTGCAGTTCCATCCAGTGTTCCTCCCCGATCCCGTGTTTGCCTGCCGCAGCGCGCGGTCGCGTCCGTCCAGCCGTCTGCGCACCATGGGCGCATGGACAGGCCTCGCTCAGGCCCTTGGTTGTCTCTCCAGTTCACGTACGCATCCTGCAACGAATCGGGGAAGCGGAGAGGGAGCATGGCCGCCTGGATCTCCAGCCGGAGGGAGGCACGGCCCTGTCTGGGGTGTCGGCAGACGAAGAGACATCCAGGCGCCTGAACCACATCGCAGAGGAGACGGACAAGAACCCGTCGATCCCCACGATGCAGGAGTCGCGCCCCGCAAGCGCCGGATGTACTGTGGGGGTACCTGTCCGCAGGCCCGCTTGTACGCGAGGAGGATGCACGATGAGAGTCATCGGCGTGGCGCTCGTGACCGTATCAGCCCTCACCTTGGCGGCGCCGGCGCGCGCGCAATGCCCGGTCGGGCAGTCCGCCGTGAAGGGAGGCGCCGTGTCTCGGCTCCGGCTGAAGCCGGGCGACTCACGCCGCTTCGTGACCTCGATGGACGAGACCGTCTCCGAGACCGTGATGGGTCAACCGCGGAAGACCCGCCAGGTGCTCGCCACCGGCGTACGCTTCGACGTCGGCAAGGGAGCCGCCGCCGGCCACGAGAACGTCCGTATGACCTACGAATCGGTGCGCGTCCGGATCGAGAGCCCGGTGATGAACGTCGACTACGACTCGTCCCACCCGGACTCGGTGGTTCCGACGATGGCCCGGCCCTTCGCGGCCCTAGTGGGACACGGGGTGACCGTGAGCCTGGCGCACGACGGCTCGGTCGCCGGCGTGACCGGTGCCGATTCGCTCGTGAACGCGATGGTGGATGCGACGGGGGGTGCGGGAGGCGCGTCCCGCGGGGACATCGCGAGCTCCTTGAAGCACCAGTTCGGCGACAGCGCGATGGGCCGCGTGATGCAGGACGTCATCATGACCGTGCCGGACCACTCCATGTCCGTCGGCCAGTCGTGGACGTGCGCGACGACCGTGCGGATGCCACTTCCGATGACACAGGTCTCTCGCTGGACGGTGCGGTCGCTCGACAACGGCGTGGCCACGCTCGACGTCAGCTCGGAGATGAGCAGCGACAGCACCGCCTCCGTTCCTCTGGGGTCTACCTCGATGAGCATGCGCTACGCCTTGCACGGCAAGGCGGCCGGAACGAGACAGGTCGAGGAGAAGACCGGCTGGGTCGTGCACTCGAGCCTCGAGGGGGACGTTTCGGGCAGCGTGACGGTGGAGGGCTCTCCCCAGGGGGACGTGCAGATGCCCATGAGTATCCACCTGAAGAGCGTGGTCGCGCCTGCCGGAAACTGAAGAAGGGAGAGCGCCCGGACGGGGGCGCCCCCCTTCTGTAACGCATACGGAGGCAGGTCTGTCGGCGGACCGTGGCCTGGGCGCCTGACTGCGCCAGCGAGCGGCTATTCCGCCTGCAGAGCCCGCACGGGATCCATCCGTGCGGCTCGCCGCGCCGGCAGGAAGCTCGCGAGCGCCGTGACCGCCAGGAGCACGAGCGCGACCGACAGAAGGATCACCGGATCGCGCGCCGACTCGTGGAAGAGGAGCGGCTCGACCCAACGGCCGACCGCGAGGGCGATGCCGATGCCCAGGACCACGCCGGCCAGCGCGAGCTTCATTCCGCCGCTGACCACCAAGCGCACCACGTCGGCACCGGACGCTCCAAGCGCCACGCGCACGCCCATCTCGTGTGTGCGCTGGCCGGCGGTGAACGAGACGAGGCCGTACAGGCCGATCAGCGCCAGCGTGAGCGCGAGCATGCCGAAGGCGACGAACATGGTGGCTCCTGCCCGCCAGGATCGCGTCTGCTCGCCGACGATCTCGGAAAGAGGGGTGACCCTCACGTAGGAGACGCCGGGCATGTCGGCCTGGAGCGCTTTGCGGATGCGTTCCGTGGCGGCCGCGGCATCGCCGCGCACACGCAGTGCGAGGCCGCCATCGGTCGGCTCGTACTGCGCGGCAGGCAGATAGAAGAAGAGGCTCGGGTCGTCGCCCAGCTCAGTGTTCTTGATGTCCTCGGCGATGCCCACGACGGTCGTACAGGGAGCCGCTTTGGCGTACCCGACTCGCACGCATTGGCCCAACGCGCTCGCCTGCGGCCAGAGCCTCTGCGCCATTGCCTGGCTCACGACCATGACGAGAGGTGCTCCGGCGACATCGGTCGCTTCGATCCCTCGACCTGGTCTTCGCTCCACGAGCATCGACGCCCAGCTCAATCCGTAGAGCTTCCACCAGTCAATCCTGAGCCTGACCAACGCGGGGAGCCGGGCCTCGCTGAACGCGCCATAGGCTGTGGCCGGCACGAACACGGCGGGTGGATCCTCCGGCCATAGACCGGCGAAGCCCTTCGGCGCCACACCCACGATCGTGTAGCGCGTCGCGCCGACCTGGAGGCTTCTGCCCAATACGCTTCGGGCGCCACCGTAACGCTGCTCCCAGAGTGCATGGCCGAGTACCGCGACAGGCGTCCCGTCGGGGGGTGAGTCCTCCGCGGCCGTGAAGTAGCGGCCGAGCGCGGGGGGCGCGTCGAACATCCCGAAGAACCCGGAGCTCACTACACCGACGTTCTCCTCGGTGGCATCCACCCCCGTGCCGATCGCGAGCCGTCTCCAAGCGACCAGAGCCGTGCGGTCGAACGAGTGCGCGTCACGCGTGAGGTCCACCCAGCGCGCATAGGACAGAGTACGGCTCCATGGCGCTCCCTGGCGGTTCCTCGCCTGCAGGTACACACGATTCACCCGCGCCGCATCGGGCATCATCGGCGGCGGCCGGAAAAACAGCTCGTCCACGATGGAGAACATCGCCGTGTTCGCGCCGATGCCGAGCGCCAACGTGAGGATGACCCCGGCCGTGAAGCCGGGCGACCTGGCCAGGCCGCGCACGGCGTAGCGCACGTCGGCGACCAGGTCCTCCACCCAGCGCGTCCAGCGGGCGTCGCGCACACGCTCCTTCGTGCGCTCCACGCCGCCGAACGCG